>NC_021237.1:6179326-6523653 GCF_000397205.1 Pseudomonas protegens CHA0 | reverse complement strand
GGATCAGGGCGTCGAAATAGGCGTCGCCGAGTTTTTCATGGAAAGTGGCATCGGCCAGGTTGAACAGGAACTGGTTGAACAGCGTCGCGCTGGTGGATTCCAGTGGATAGTCGCCCTGCCATTTCGCCAGTTGCTCCACCAGCTTCAGTTCCTCGGGGTCGCTGACCACTTCACGCAACACCGGCAACAGCGGCGCCAGCAAGCGCGGCCCGTAGGCGGTGGTGGTGCCCAACTGCAGTTTCTGGGTGTTCTCCAGGTCCCATTTCTGACTCTTGTCGCTGAGCTGCCGATCCAGTTGCTGACCACGGTCGGCCAGGTTGTAGTAGCCGGGGATCTCCATGCCGGTGGGGGATACCGGCTGGAAGTTGGCCGAGACGATATAGCCCCGGGCCGGGTTCTCTTCCTGGGGGTTGGCGCTGAAGGGGTAGAAGCCTTCCTTGTCCGCCAGGCTGGTGCTGCCATCGAGGATGAAGGCCGGCTTGGCCCCCGCCGGGCGCTTGGGCAGGAGCGCCGCCGCCCACCAGCCGATGTCGCCCTTGGCGTTGGCCCAGACGATGTTCAGGCCCGGTGCATGGACCTTGGCGGCCGCAGCGCGGACCTTGGCCAGGGTGTCTGCGCGGTTGAGCTGGTAGAAGCCGTCGAGGATCGGGTTCGGGGTTTCCAGAAAACCCCACCACATGGCGATCGGCGCCTTGCCCACGGTGGTGCCGAGCATGTCGTTGATGATCGGGCCGTGGGGCGACTGGCGCAGAGTAAGGGTTACCGGTGCCTGGCCCTTAACTGCGATCTGCTGCTCGCTGGTGATCAGGTCCACCCACTTGTCGTGGAACCAGACCTGATTGGGGTTCTCCGGGTTGACCTTTTCGGCGATCAGGTCGAGGTCATCGTTCTGGAACATGGTCAGGCTCCAGCCGAAGTCCAGGTTGTGGCCGAGGAAGGCGAAGGGCACCAGGGCCTGGTGATGACCGTAGAGTTCAAAGCCAGGGGCCGAGAGCTGGGCCTCGTACCACACCGACGGCAGCGAGTAGCGGATATGCGGGTCGCCGGCCAGCAGCGCGCGGCCGCTCTTGGTCCGCGAGCCGGAAACCACCCAGGCATTGCTGCCCTCGAATTGCGGCAGCCCGGCTTCTTCCAGGGCTTGCAGGCTCAGGCGGGCGATCCGGCCCAGGCCCTGCCAGTCGACGGTGGCCAGTGGCGCTGAAGGTGGGGTCTTGCCCTTGGCCAGCACGCCCTTGGGCTGCCAGTCGAGGTCGAACACCTTTAGGTAGTCATTGCCCAGTTCGTCGCGGATGTAGGTCAGCAGCGGCTCGGTGCGAAAGGCCATGGCAAAGCTGTAGGCCATGAAACCGGCGACGCTGACGGTGTCTTCTGCGGTGAAAGGCCGCTTGCGGATACCCAGGACGTCGAACTCGATGGGGCTGGCGTGGCTGTCCTGATACTGGTTGATGCCGTCCAGATAGGCTTCCAGGGCCTTCCAGGCGGGTGACTGATGGTCGAGCCCGGCGATATAGCTGTCGGCCCGTTCGCGAATCCGCAGGCTGCGGAACAGTTTGTCGGTGTCCACCAGCTTGGGCCCCAGCACCTCTGCTAGCTCGCCCCGGGACAGGCGCCGCAGCACTTCCATCTGGAACAGCCGGTCCTGGGCGTGCACGTAGCCCAGGGCGCGGTACAGGTCGGCTTCGTTTTCGGCGCGAATGTGCGGCACCCCGCGTTCGTCGTAACGCACGGTGACCGAGCCTTGCAGGCCATTGAGCTCGACCTGGCCCTGACGCGTCGGCTGCTTGCTGTACAGGTAGCCGGCAAGCCCTGCCAGCAGGGCGAGGATCAGTACGGCGACGACGGTCAGGCTGCGTTTCATGCGGGCTCCTTGCTGTTGTTGTATTCAATGCCGCCTTGGGAGAGCTGCAGAGATTTAGCACAAGTCAGGGGCCCCGCGCAGGAGGCAGTCCTTGATTAGTCGCGAATGCCTTGTTCGGCCGGCCAGGGGCAGTAGCAGCCGATGGCCAGGGTGTGGGTGGCGCTGACCGGGCGATTGTCCTCAAGGGCCTGGAGGATGGGCTCGATGAAGCTGTTGCTGGAATTGCAGGTCAGGCCTTCGCTGTAGGGGCCGAAGTAGGCCAGCTTGCCGTTGCGGTCCCAGATCGCCACTGCCGGGCTGGCGGGGATCTGTTCCGCTCCGGGCACGCTGTCGAGGTGCTTCAGGCGGCTCAGGGTGGCGGGTAGCTGGCCATGGCTGCCGGGCTTCTGTACGGCATAGAACTCCACGCCCCGCGGGCCATAGGTTTCGATCAGCTCGGCCAGGTGCTGCTGGTTACCGACATTGCAGGGGCAGGCCGGGTCCCAGAAATGTACCAGGCGGATCGCCCCGGGGCCGGCCAGTTCGGCGGGCAGTTGCAACGGGTCGCCGGAGAACATCGCGGTGTGCTCGCTGAACGCCCGCAGATAGCGGCCCTGGAACCATTCGTAGGCGTTCCACAGCACCACGGCGCAGATCAGGACGAGCAGGCTGGCAAGCAGGGGCGTGCGGTAAGACTGGCGCATTAAGATCGGTCCTCGAAGGTCGCGTAGCTTGCCATGCTTGCCGCGACAGATGAATATCGCAGGCCCAGAAAGCCCGTTTTGTCGCCGGTACCCCCGCTTTGGAATTCTCTATGCCCGCCACTTTCGACCCCGACCACCTGCGTGCCAGCCTGCAACCTCTGGTCGCCGGGCAGCCTTTGTCGGTGGAGGGGCAGGCTTACCAGCGCTTCTATGGGCTGGATTTCGCCGGACGGGCGCTGGTGCCGCGCAGCCGCCTGGGGCGTTTCCAGGTGGACGGCTACGAAGTGGTGAGCCAGGTCTGGTGGCCGGAGCAGCCACGGGCCACGCTGTTTCTGTTCCACGGCTTCTACGACCACATGGGCTTGTACCGGCATGTGATCGAGTGGGCGCTGCAACGGCGTTTCGTGGTGATTTCCTGCGACCTGCCCGGGCACGGCCTTTCCAGTGGCGAGCGGGCCAGTATCGATGATTTCGCGGTGTACCAGCGGGTGCTGCAAGGCCTGTTCGCCGAGGCCCGGTCCCTGGAGCTCCCCGAGCCCTGGCACCTGTTCGGGCAAAGCACCGGCGGCGCGATCATCATGGACCACCTGCTCAACCAGGGCGCCGAGAGCCCGGCCCAGGGGCAGGTGATGCTGCTCTCGCCGCTGGTGCGGCCGCGGGCCTGGGGCTGGTCGATGCTCAGTTATTACGCGCTGCGGCCCTTCGTCACCGGCATTGCCCGGCGCTTCAGTGAAAACTCCAACGACCCGGATTTCCTCGCGTTCCTGCAGGTCGACCCGTTGCAGCCGCAACGCTTGCCGACGGCCTGGGTGGGAGCGCTGTCGCGCTGGATCAAGCGCCTGGAGGCGGCGCCCCGCAGCTCCAGGCAGCCGTTGATCGTTCAGGGGGATGCGGACATGACCGTGGACTGGCAGCACAATCTGCAGGTGATTCGCGGCAAGTTCGCCGCGCCCGAGCTATTGATGCTGCCCGATGCGCGGCACCACCTGGCCAATGAAATCCCGTTGTATCGCGATCAGTACTTCGCCTTTCTGACCCAGCACCTCTAGAGATTGGTGCAGCCGCTGCCGCAGGCTGCGAACGGCCCGAAGGGACGCAAGAGCCCAAGGCTACTGCAGGCTCGTCAGGCGAGTGCCAGGCAAGGGCCTGCGGGCTCGGCAGCGGTCACAGGCGAGTTGCCGGGTCAGGGGACGAGGCTGGAAGTGCTCTGGCCGACCGCCAGGCCGGCGCGAATCGCTGCCAGGGCGGCCTGGTAGTAGGCCTTGCCTTCGCTGGATTCGGCGAAGGTGGCGAACTCTTCCAGCTCCGTGTCGGACAGATCCCGATAGACGTACAGCAAGGTGTTGTTCAGGTCATTGCCGATCTGCTGCATCAGCCGCTGGCGCTGGCCGTTGAGCATGCCCTGGGCCTGGCCGCCCCCCAGCAGGCCGGGAATCATCTGGCTCAGGCTATCGGCAGCGACACCGGCAATCGCCAGGCTCACCTCTGCACCCGCTTCCCGGGCCGGCAGGGCCTGGGCCAGGTGGCCGATGATCAACTGGCGGTTGTCGCTGGCCTGCATCTTCGGCAGGCCCTGGGCGTTCTTGGCCAGCTGGTCGCGGCGGGTCGCCAGCAGTTCGGCGGCGACGATCTTGCGGCCCAGGGGCGACTGGAAGAAGGCCAGGGCCGGTGCGGGGTCCGCCAGGTTCTGCCGCAGTTGGGCCTCGGCGCGACGGTCCACGGCCTGGGGTGCGAAGCGCTGGTTGCTGTTGTCCACCAGGGCTTGATAGACCGCCGGCGGCAGGCTGCTCTGGTAGCGCTGCTGGGCGGCGCTGAGAGCATCGTTGAAATGCGCGCGCTGTTGCGCCCAACCGGCGACCTGGTACAACTGGTCGTGGCTGTCTGCCCAGGCAGGCAAGGCGCAGAAGATCAACAGTGAGAAAAGCAAACGGCGCATAAGGACTCCTGTCAGCAGGCGACTATTCTCCGGGGCAAGAGGGTGGTTGTCGAGAATTCGTATCAGCATCCCTCGGCAAACCGATGATGTGTAAGCCCATTGAAAAAAATGCTTCATCCTTCGCTCTGCGGCTCTGTCAGATTTTTCTGAGGCTGGATACTATGCGCGCCATGCAAATACCCTCTGATCATCCGCTGTTGTTGAACATTGTCGACGACCTGGCCGCCTGTGGCTGGTCGCAGCAAAATGTCTTCCTGTCCGAGGCTCTGACCCTCGAACTGGCGGCTGAGTGCCGTAAACGTGCGGCTGAAGGTGAACTGGCGCCGGCGGCGGTAGGACGCGGGCCGGCCCAGGAGATCCGCGAGGGTATACGCGGCGACCATATCCAGTGGCTCGAGCCCGGTCAGGCCCAGGCCTGCGATAGCTACCTGGAACTGATGGACAGCCTGCGCGAGGCTCTGAACCGAGGCCTGTTCCTCGGGCTTGAAGATTTCGAATGCCATTTCGCGATGTACCCGCCGGGAGCCTTCTACAAGCGCCACGTGGATCGCTTTCGCGATGACGACCGGCGCATGGTCTCGGCGGTGGTCTACCTCAATGAGGAGTGGCTGCCCGAGCAGGGCGGGCAATTGCGCATGTACCTCAATGACCGGGGGCAATACGATGTAGTCCCTGTCGGGGGGCGGCTGGTGGTGTTTCTTTCCGGCGAAGTCCCCCATGAAGTCATGCCCGCGACCCGGGAACGCCTGTCCCTGACCGGCTGGTTCCGGCGCCGTGGTAACGAGCCGTTCTAAATATGCACAAGATCCTGGTCAGCCGCTGCCTGTTGGGCCACCGCGTACGCTACGACGGCGGTGCCAGCGGCCCGTTCGATCAACTGGCCGCCTGGCAGCAAGAGGGACGAGTGGTTGCCTTGTGTCCGGAGGTTGCTGGTGGTTTGCCCACTCCACGGGCGCCGGCGGAGATCCCCGGCGGGCAGGGTGTCGATGTGCTCGAGGGGCGGGCACCGGTGATGACCTGCGAAGGTGAAGATGTCAGCGCCCAGTTCCTGGCTGGCGCCCGCCAGGCCCTGGAGCTGGTGGAAAAGCACCGGATCCGCGTTGCCGTGCTCAAGGCCCACAGCCCATCCTGCGGCAACCTGCTGACCTATGACGGCAGCTTCAGCGGGGTCAAGGTTTCGGGGGAGGGCGTCACCGCCGCGTTGCTCAAGCAGCACGGGGTGCAAGTCTTCAGCGAGCTGCAACTGCCCGAGGCCGCCAGCGCCCTGGCCGCATTGTCCTCGTAGCCGCTGCCGAGTTTTAGCGAGGCTGCGAAAAGGCCCTAAGGGCCTTGCTTGACGATTTCCCGCCGACCTCTAGCAGCCATGAAGCCCCTGGGTCCCTTCGGGCCGTTCGCAGGTTGCGGCTACAGGTCAATCCAGGCAGCTTGTGTCGTTTACTGCCCGGCTTCGGCCTTCGGCGGTTTGCTCGCGTCCATGCCGAACCATTTCTCCGACAGGGCCATCAGGCGCCCGTCGGCCTTGATCCGCTGCAAGGCGCTGTCCAGGCTCGCGCGAAACGCTGGGTTACCTTTCTGGAAGGGGATCGCCAGGCTCAGGGTCGGTCCGACCTTGGCGCCTTCTTTCACCGGCAGGCGGCTGTCGCGAATGGCGTAGGGAATCAGCAGGCGATCGCTGATGGCAGCGTCGATCTGCTTGTCCGCCACGTCCTTGATCGGCTGCTGGGCATCGGCGTAGCTGCGCAGGTTGATCCCTTCCACAGTCCGCGCCTGATCGACGAACTGGCTGCCCTGGGCCACCCCCAGCGCCTGGCCGCGCAGGGCCTGCAGGGAAAACAGCGGACGCTGCTCTTCCTTGCGCACAATCAACTGCGCACTGGAATAGCTGTAGGGTTCGCTGAAATCGAAACGATCCTTGAGTTCCGGGGTCATTGCTATGTGGTTGATCGCCACGTCGAACTTGCCGCTTTCCACTCCCGGGAGCAGTTCGGCGGCCTCGGTCACCACGAAGTCCGCGCGTACGTCCAGTTCACTGGCCAGCAGTTGCCCCAACTCCACCTCGAAACCGGTGAGTTTGCCGTCGTCCTTGAAATTGAAGGGTGGCGTATCGGCTTCCAGGGCGATGCGCAGCTCGCCGCGGTCATTGATATCGTCCATCAGTTCGGCTTGAGCGCAAGTGCTCGCAAGGGGCAGCAAAAGTAACAGGCCAGGCAGGAAACGCATGGTCACTCCTTGAATTTATATGAGCGATGCGCCGTTCAGGCTCGCTTTGCTAAGGTGTTGAGTGCCTTCGACAACGAATTGCCACGAAGTTGTCATAACCGTAAAAGATTTGCGGAAAAACTGGAGAAGATAATGAAAATTTTTATGTCGCGTGCTGCTTTGGCCGGTCTGTTGCTGGGAACCTCGATGCTGGCCGGTGCAGCGGAAATTCCGCGTACCGAGGCACCTGCCGGCGCCAAGGTGACTATCGTTTCCCCGGCCGACGGGGCCACCGTGGACAAGACCTTCAAGGTCAAGTTCGGCGTTGAAGGCATCGCCCTGGCTCCGGCGGGCGATCAGACCGCCAACACCGGCCACCATCACCTGCTGATCGATGTCGATCAGTTGCCTGCCGAGAACCTGCCGATCCCGATGGACGCCAACCACCTGCACTTCGGCAAGGCCCAGACCGAAACCGAAGTGACCCTGACACCCGGCAAGCACACCCTGCAACTGGAACTGGGGGACAAGAACCACGTGCCTTTCAACCCGGTGATCGTTTCCAAGAAAATCACAGTAACAGTGAAATAATCGTAAACACGATAAAAAAGGGAGCCCAGAGGGCTCCCTTTTTTGTGCCGCGGTCGAGGCTTAGAACAGCACGCGGCAACGGATGGTGCCGTTGATGTGCTGCAGCTTCTCTTGCGCCAGGTCCGAGTACTCGGCGTCGACGTCGATCACCACGTAGCCGACCTTCTCGTTGGTCTGCAGGAACTGACCGGAGATGTTGATGCCGTTTTCGGCGAAGACCTTGTTGATCTCGCTCATCACGCCCGGAATGTTCTCGTGGATGTGCAGCAGACGGTGCTTGCCCGGGTGGGCCGGCAGCGCCACTTCAGGGAAGTTGACCGAGGACACCGAGGTACCGTTGTCGCTGTACTTGACCAGTTTTTCTGCCACTTCCAGGCCGATGTTGGCCTGGGCTTCAGCGGTGGAACCGCCGATGTGCGGGGTCAGGATCACGTTGTCCAGGCCGCGCAGCGGGCTTTCGAACTCTTCGTCGTTGGAGCGCGGCTCCACCGGGAATACGTCGATGGCCGCGCCGATCAGGTGCTTGTCCTTGATCGCGTCCGCCAGGGCGTCCAGCTCGACCACGGTGCCGCGGGCGGCGTTGATCAGGATGCCGCCCTTCTTGATGGCGCGGATTTCCTTCTCGCCGATCATCCACTGGGTGGCCGCGGTTTCCGGCACGTGCAGGGTGACGATGTCGGACATGCCCAGCAGTTCGTGCAGGTTGCCCACCTGGGTGGCGTTGCCCAGTGGCAGCTTGGTCACGGTGTCGTAGAAGAACACCTGCATCCCTAAGCCTTCGGCCAGGACCGACAGCTGAGTACCAATGGAGCCGTAACCGACGATACCCAGCTTCTTGCCACGGATTTCGAAGGAGTTGGCCGCGCTCTTGATCCAGCCGCCACGGTGGCAGGAAGCGTTTTTCTCGGGGATGCCGCGCAGCAGCAGGATGGCCTCGGCCAGCACCAGCTCGGCAACCGAACGGGTGTTGGAGTACGGCGCGTTGAACACCGCGATGCCGCGCTCGCGAGCGGCGGACAGGTCAACCTGGTTGGTGCCGATGCAGAAGCAGCCCACTGCGACCAGTTTCTTCGCGTGGTCGAAGATCTCTTCGGTCAGTTGAGTGCGGGAGCGAATGCCGATGAAGTGTGCATCGGCGATCTTTTCCTTGAGCTGGGCTTCCGGCAGAGAACCGGTGAGGTACTCGATGCTGGTGTAGCCGGCGGCCTTGAGGACGTCGACAGCGGATTGGTGGACGCCTTCGAGGAGAAGGAACTTGATCTTGCTCTTATCGAGAGAAGTCTTGCTCATCTGCGTAAACCTGTGTCCCGGAGAAAAATGGCAGGGAAGTGGACAGCTTGAGCTGACCTGGGCGGCACTGGGCCGACACCGCAGAAAGGCCCTTGGGCACTCTCCTGCGGGGGCGGTATGCTAGCATACGCGCCCCGCTAAACACTCATTCCTGCGACGTGAAGCGTTCTCAGGATGACCATGAATTGTTCGAGAGTTCTGTCGATGACCAATCCTGCCCTGATTGATGAGCTGAAGACCCTGGTTGAGCCTGGCAAGGTGCTGACCGACGCTGACTCCCTGAATGCTTACGGCAAGGATTGGACCAAGCATTTCGCCCCGGCCCCGACAGCCATTGTGTTTCCGAAAACCATCGAGCAGGTCCAGGCCATTGTGCGCTGGGCCAATCAGCACAAGGTTGCGCTGGTGCCTTCGGGCGGTCGCACCGGGCTTTCGGCGGCAGCGGTGGCAGCCAACGGCGAGGTGGTGGTGTCCTTCGACTATATGAACCAGATCCTCGACCTGAACCTGACCGACCGCACCGCAGTGTGCCAGCCGGGCGTGGTCACCGAGCAGTTGCAGAACCTGGCGCAAGAAAACGGCCTGTACTACCCGGTGGATTTCGCTTCTGCAGGTTCCAGCCAGATTGGCGGCAATATCGGTACCAATGCCGGCGGGATCAAGGTGATTCGCTACGGCATGACCCGCAATTGGGTGGCCGGCATGAAGGTGGTCACCGGCAAGGGCGACCTGCTGGAGCTGAACAAGGACCTGATCAAGAACGCCACCGGCTATGACTTGCG
The DNA here is from genome assembly GCF_000397205.1 of Pseudomonas protegens CHA0. Taxonomy (NCBI): domain Bacteria; kingdom Pseudomonadati; phylum Pseudomonadota; class Gammaproteobacteria; order Pseudomonadales; family Pseudomonadaceae; genus Pseudomonas; species Pseudomonas protegens. Next base: position 6,514,314 of record NC_021237.1, on the reverse strand, counting down.
CCAGCTGTTCATCGGCGCCGAGGGCACCCTGGGCTTCGTGGTCGAGGCCACCATGCGCCTGGACCGGGCCCCGAAGAACCTCACGGCGATGGTCCTGGGCACCCCTGATTTCGACTCGATCATGCCCGTGTTGCACGCCTTCCAGGGCAAGCTGGATCTGACGGCCTTCGAGTTCTTCTCCGACAAGGCCCTGGCCAAGGTCCTGGCCCGTGGCGACGTACCGGCGCCGTTCGAGTCCGACTGCCCGTTCTATGCGCTGCTGGAATTCGAAGCCACCACCGAGGAAGTGGCCAACCACGCCCTGGAAACCTTCGAGCACTGTGTCGAGCAGGGCTGGGTGCTGGACGGCGTGATGAGCCAGAGCGAAACCCAGTTGCACAACCTGTGGAAGCTGCGCGAATACATCTCCGAGACCATTTCCCACTGGACGCCGTACAAGAACGACATTTCGGTCACTGTGTCGAAAGTCCCGGCCTTCCTTCAGGAAATCGACGCCATCGTCGGCAAGCACTACCCGGACTTCGAAATCGTCTGGTTCGGCCACATCGGCGACGGCAACCTGCACCTGAATATCCTCAAGCCGGATAACCTGAGCAAGGACGAGTTCTTTGCCAAGTGCGCGACGGTCAACAAGTGGGTGTTCGAGACGGTCGAGAAGTACAACGGCTCGATTTCCGCGGAGCACGGCGTGGGCATGACCAAGCGTGATTACCTGACCTACAGCCGCTCGCCGGTGGAGATCGAGTACATGAAGGCGGTCAAGGCCGCGTTCGACCCGAACGGCATCATGAATCCGGGCAAGATCTTCGCGATCTGAAGCCGGGTAGTGTCCAGATAAAGCACACAAGCAGGAGTCGGTAATGAGCTATCAGCACCAGTATGTCGACGGTACCCGGATCCATTTTCCGGTGGGCAAGGTGGTGTGCATCGGTCGCAACTACGCCGAGCACGCCAAGGAGCTGGACAACCCGGTACCTACCGAACCCCTGCTGTTTATCAAGCCGGGCAGTTGTGTGGTACCCCTGGAAGGTGGGTTCGCCATTCCCACCGAGCGTGGTTCGGTGCACTACGAAGCGGAAATCGCGGTGTTGATCGGCAAGCCGCTCTCCACCAAACCCAGCCGTGAAGAAGTGCTGGATGCCATTTCCGGCTTTGCCCCGGCACTGGACCTGACCCTGCGGGACAAGCAGGCCGAACTCAAAGCCAAGGGCCTGCCCTGGGAAATCGCCAAGTCGTTCGACGGCGCGGCGGTGATCGCTCCCTTTGTGGTGGGCAGCACCTTCGCCGACCTGACCGACATCGGCATCCGCCTGACCATCAACGGTGAAGTACGCCAGGACGGCAACAGCGCCATCATGCTCAACCCCATAGTGCCGATGATCCAGTACATGGCCGGTTGTTTCTCCCTGCAGGCCGGCGATGTGATCCTCACGGGCACGCCGGTCGGGGTTGGGCCGCTGAATGTCGGCGATGAGCTGGTGCTGGAGCTTCCCGGTGCCAGCCGTTTCACCAGCAGCGTCCGTTGATCCGAATCTTTCTGCGCTGGGCCCGGTAATCCAGGGCCCGGCGCAGAGAGATCAGCGGCTTTAACCGTTTTTTCACATTTTTCCCGGATAATTCCGAAGTTTATGGTTCGCGGATCTAAAATCCCTGTGCTATTAACTTTGGCCGCGTTTCTGGAATCTGTGTGATGGACGCCCACCCTCTACCTAAACCTCGCCTCATCCGCCGCTTGCGATTGCGTATGCGCTGGTATTCCTGGCTGCTGTTGGCGGGCGTGATCTGCTATGGCGTAGCCAGCCTCATGCATTGGGATGACCGTGGGGCTCTCTGGGTCCAGGAAGGTTTTGTCAGTACCGCCGAACGCAGCTCCAGTATCTGGCTGCCCAGCTACCGGGCGGTGATCGATGCCAAGGTCCTGCCAGGCATGGAGCGGGACGAAGCCTCCGATCTTTCCTATAACCCCCAGACCAAGACCCTGTTTTCGGTAATGGGCAAATACCCATTCCTGGTGGAGCTGTCGCTGCAAGGCGACGTCCTGCGCAAGATGCCTCTAGTGGGCTGGAGCAACCCGGAAGGGGTCGCGGTCCTGGAAAATGGCCTGCTGGCGATTGTCGATGAGCGCGAGCATTCGCTGGTGATCGTCAAGGTCGATGGCAGTACCCGGTCGCTGAATGTCGCGGACTTCCCCAAATACGACCTGGGCCCTTCGGCAGACCAGAACAAGGCGTTCGAAGCCATTGCCTGGAACCCGCGCAGGCAACAGTTGCTGCTCGGGGAGGAGCGCCCGCCGGCGTTGTTTACCTGGAGCAGCGACGGTAGCCAGGTACTCAAGGGCAACAAGCAGAAGCTGGCCAGCGACGAACTCGACTTGCGCAACCTGTCGGCCCTGGGTATCGACCCGCGCACCGGCCATACCCTGGTGCTGTCGGCTGATTCCCATCTGCTGCTGGAACTGGACGAGCAGGGCGAGCAGGTCAGCTTCATGGCCCTGCTCGGTGGCTTCAATGGCCTGGAAAAAACCATTCCCCGGGCCGAAGGGGTGGCCATGGATGAGGCCGGCAACCTGTACATGGTCAGCGAGCCCAACCTGTTCTATCGCTTCGAGAAACAGTGAGCCCCGGCCTGGCACCCGAGCCGGGCCATTCAGGGCATTAAGCTTGAATTCAGGCGGCTGTGATATTTCATCAGCCTGTCCTGATTTCGAGCCTGCCCGCCATGTATCGCCTCACCCGCCTGCAACCCCTTTACCTGATCCTCTGCCTGATGGCCGTGCTGCTGGCGGTGTTTGTCCATAACCACAGGTTGTGGCAGCGCGCCTGGTTCGACTGGCAATCCTACTGGCAGGTGGCGGCCCCCCAATCCCTGGGGTTGGGCGATTATCGTGTCGTGCTGGAGGCGCAGCCCATCGAGGGTCTGGATGAGGTCTCGGCGCTGACCTACGATCCGCTGCGCAACAGCCTGTTCACCGTGACCAACAAGAATTCCGAACTGATCGAGCTATCCCTGGACGGGCAGATCCTGCGCCGCATCGCTCTGGTGGGCTTTGGCGATCCGGAAGCGGTGGAGTTCATCAGTGCCAATACCTATGTGATCAGTGACGAGCGCCAGCACCGGCTGATCAAGATCCAGCTGGACGATGAAACCACGGCGGTGGATGCGGCAGAAGCCGAGCAGATCACCCTGGGCGTGCACCTTGCCGGCAACAAAGGCTTCGAGGGGCTGGCCTACGACTCCCAGGGCAAGCGCCTGTTCGTCGCCAAGGAGCGCGACCCGATGCTGATCTATGAAGTGCAGGGCTTCCCCCATCAAGATCCGGAACAGTCCTACGGGATGCATGTGGTGAACAACCCCAAGCGCGATGCCGGCCTGTTCGTGCGTGATCTATCCAGCCTGCAATACGACGAGCGCAGTGGCCACCTGCTGGCACTGTCGGACGAGTCACGGCTGGTGGTGGAGCTGGATGTCGAGGGGCGCCCGCTGAGTACCCTGGCCCTGGGCAAGTGGCGTCAGGGTCTGAGCAAGGCGGTGCCTCAGGCGGAAGGGATGGCCATGGATGACGCCGGCACCCTGTACCTGGTGAGCGAACCGAACCTGTTCTACGTCTTCAAGAAACCGATGTAGGAGCCAGCTTGCCAGCGAAGAGGCCTTCAAAACCGCCTTCGCCCGCCAGCCGGCTCCTATCTGCAGGGCAGGCTCAGGCCTTGAGGGTCTTCACCCCTTCGGCGGTACCCAGCAGCAGCACATCAGCGGGGCGTGCAGCGAACAGGCCATTGGTGACCACGCCGACAATGGCATTGATCTGGCTTTCCAGTTCCACCGGATTGGTGATCTGCATGTTGTGCACATCGAGGATGATGTTGCCGTTGTCGGTGATCACGCCTTCGCGGTACACCGGGTCGCCGCCCAGTTTCACCAGTTCACGGGCCACGTGGCTGCGGGCCATGGGGATCACTTCCACGGGCAGCGGGAAGTTGCCCAGCACCGGCACCAGCTTGCTGGCGTCGGCGATGCAGATAAACGTCTTGGCCACGGCGGCGACGATCTTTTCCCGAGTCAGGGCGGCGCCGCCGCCCTTGATCAGGTTCAGGTGCTCGTCGCTTTCGTCGGCGCCGTCGATGTAGAACTCCAGGTCGCTCACGGTGTTGAGCTCGTAGACCGCAATCCCGTGGCCCTTGAGGCGCGCGGCGGTGGCTTCGGAGCTGGCCACGGCGCCGTCGAAGGCGCCCTTGTGCAGGGCCAGGGCGTCGATGAAGCAGTTGGCGGTGGAGCCGGTGCCGACCCCGACGATGCTCTTGTCATCGAGTTTCGGGAGGATAAGGTCGACGGCGGCCTGGGCAACGGCCTGTTTGAGTTGATCCTGGGTCATGCGGGCTCCGAAGCGGGCAAGGGGGGCACAAAGGCCGGCATTATAGGCGCCGCAGCAGATCAGGTCATTGCCCGTTTGGCTAATCGGCCGGGCTTCAGAGAAGGCGAGGGGGCGGCTAAAACCTCTGTATTCGTGTGGTCGCCCGGGCAAACGCTGGGTTAGACTCCCTGGCCCTGCCCAACCCGCTCAGTGATGCTTTCCGATGCTCGAACAGTACGTCAAGAAGATCCTCACCTCGCGCGTTTATGACGTTGCCGTAGAAACCCCATTGCAGACTGCCCGCCAGCTCTCCGAGCGGCTGGGCAATCAGATCTGGCTCAAGCGTGAAGACTTGCAGCCGGTGTTCTCGTTCAAGATCCGTGGTGCCTACAACAAGCTGACCCAGCTCAGCGAAGCCGAGCGCGCCCGGGGCGTGGTCACTGCGTCGGCGGGCAACCACGCCCAGGGCCTGGCCCTGGCGGCCAAGGTGCTGGGGGTCAAGGCTACTATCGTGATGCCCAAGACCACCCCCGAGATCAAGGTCGAGGGCGTGCGCTCCCGTGGTGGCAAGGTGGTGCTGCACGGCGATACCTTCCCTGAAGCGCTGGCCTACTCCCTGAAGCTGGTGGACGAGAAGGGCTACGTCTACATCCATCCCTACGATGATCCGCACACCATTGCCGGGCAGGGCACGGTGGCCATGGAGATTCTGCGCCAGCACCCCGGCCCGCTGGATGCGATCTTCGTTCCGGTCGGCGGCGGCGGCCTGATCGCCGGCATCGCGGCCTATGTGAAATACCTGCGCCCGGAGATCAAGGTCATCGGCGTCGAGCCGGACGACTCCAACTGCCTGCAGGCGGCCATGGCTGCCGGTGAGCGCGTGGTGCTGCCGACCGTGGGGATCTTCGCCGACGGCGTGGCGGTGGCGCAGATTGGCCAGCACACCTTCGACATCTGCAAGGATTATGTGGATGAAGTGATTACCGTCAGTACCGACGAGATCTGTGCGGCAATCAAGGATATCTACGACGATACCCGCTCGATCACCGAACCTGCCGGCGCCCTGGGCGTTGCCGGGATCAAGAAGTACGTCGAGCAGCGCGGTATCAGCGGGCAGACCCTGGTGGCCATCGACTCCGGAGCCAACGTCAACTTCGACCGCCTGCGCCACGTGGCCGAGCGCGCCGAACTGGGCGAAGGCCGCGAAGCCATCATCGCCGTGACCATCCCCGAGAAGCCCGGCAGCTTCAAGGCCTTCTGCGAGGCGGTGGGCAAGCGCCAGATCACCGAATTCAACTACCGCTACAACACCGGCAGCGAGGCGCACATCTTCGTTGGCGTGCAGACCCACCCGGAAAACGATCCGCGCAGCGCCCTGATCGCCAGCCTGACCGAGCAGGGCTTTCCGGTGATCGACCTGACCGACAACGAGCTGGCCAAGCTGCACATCCGCTACATGGTCGGCGGCCATGCCGAGAAGGTCAGCGACGAAGTGGTGCTGCGTTTCGAATTTCCGGAGCGTCCGGGGGCGCTGTTCAACTTCCTCAACAAGCTGGGCGGGCGCTGGAATATCTCGATGTTCCACTACCGCAACCATGGTGCGGCGGATGGCCGGGTAGTTGCCGGCCTGCAAGTGCCGGCCGATGAACGTCACCTGGTGCCCGCGGCGCTGGAGCAGATCGGCTATCCGTACTGGGATGAAAGCGACAACCCGGCCTACCAGCTGTTCCTCGGCTGAACGACTACGCTGAGGATCGGAGCCTTAAGGAAGCGAAAACATGGAAACACTGACCACGCTGAAGACGCTTCATGTACTGGCCACCGTGCTGCTATTGGGCAGTGCGCTGGGGCTGGCGATCTGGGTCTGGCGCCTGCGCCGCCAGGGGGATGCCACGGTTTATAGCCGGGTGCTGCACCGTCCGGGCCTGTTCGGCTGGCTGTTGCTGGCGCTGGGCATGCTGACATTGCCGTTCAGCGGTTGGTGGCTGGTGCATCTGGTGGGTTGGCCGCTAGGGCAGACCTGGGTCCTGGGTTCCAGTGTGCTCTACACCCTGGGGGCCCTGGCCTGGCTGTGGCTGATGGTGCGCCTCAACCGCCTGCGGGTGGCCAAGGTTGCCAGCGGCCTGGCGTTCACCCTGGTGCTGGCGGTGTTCAGCGCCGCATGTTTCGTGACCATTGCCGGTCTTATGGGCGCCAAGCCGGTCTAACTCTCAAGGATTGCCATGAAGGTCGTTCTGGTGGGGGCCACAGGGTTTGTCGGCCGTCATCTGCTGGCGGCATTGCACGCTGCCGGCCATCAGTTGATTGCCACCAGCCGTCGCCCGCAGCCCCAGGGGTTGCCTGGGGTGGAGTGGCGCCAGCTGGATCTCGATCGCCTGGGCCGCGAGCCCCAGCCCTTTGCCCTGCCTGCCGACACCGACCTGCTGATCAACGCCGCGGGGCTGTTGAGCACTGATGCGCGGGCGTTGAGCCTGACCCAGGACCTGGGTACCCGCGCGCTGTTCGATCTGGCGGCGGCCCGGGGCGTGCGGGTACTGCAGATTTCCGCATTGGGGGCCGGGATCCTGCCCCAGGTGCCGTTCCTTGCCAGCAAGGCGGCGGCGGATGATTACCTGCTGCAGTTGGGGGTACCGGCGGTGGTGCTGCGGCCCTCGCTGGTGCTCGGCGCTGGCGGTGCCAGCAGTGGCTGGCTGACGAGGCTGTCGCCCTGGCCGCTGATTCCCTTGCTATCCGCCAAGGCGCAGATGCAGCCCTTGCATATAGAGGACTTGAGCGCCGCGGTGCTGGCGCTGCTCAGGCAGTGGCCGCAGGAATCCATGGTTCTGCCCCTGGTCGGCCCGGAACGCATGACCATGGCGCAACTGCTCGATCACCTGCGGTCGGCCCAGGGCTGGGGCCCGGCGCGCTACTTCAAGCTGCCAGCGGTCTTGCTGCGGCTGGTGGCCGCTGCTGGCGATCGCCTGGGCTGGCGAGCCTTGAACCGGCAGAGCCTGGCCATGGCCCGCCACGACAACCTGGCGGATCCGCAGGTGCTGGCCTCGGTCTGCGGGTATCACGCGGCGCCGCTGGCGGCCCGCTTGCAGGACTGGCCGCAGGCGGCGCAAAGCACCCAACTGGCCCTGCGCCCCCTGTTGCTGGCAGTGATGGTGCTGATCTGGCTGGGTACCGCGCTGGTGTGCATTGGCCCGGGTTACGACTGGGGCCTGCGGATCATGGCCGAGGCTGGCGTGCAGGGCGTCTGGGCGGCCCTGGCGGTGATCGGCGGTTCACTCTGTGATGCGCTGCTGGGTGTCGGCCTGCTGCTGCGGCGCTGGCGCCGGCGGGCCTTGCAGGCGCAGTTGGGGCTGATGCTCGGCTACACCCTGATCATCAGCCTGATCCTGCCGCACTTCTGGTTTGACCCTTATGCCGCCGTCGCCAAGAACCTGGTGCTGATGGTGGCGACCCTATGGCTGCTGTGGACCGAACCCCGCCAATGAGCGCTTACCTGCTGTTGAAAACCCTGCATATCCTGTCCTCCACCGTGCTGTTCGGCCTCGGCGCGGGGTCGGCCTATTACGCCCTGCGGGCCTGGCGCAGTGGCCGGGTGGAAGTGATTGCCGTGACCTTCAAGCACCTGGTGTTCGCCGACTGGGCCTTTACCGCCACCACGGCGGTATTCCAGCCGTTGAGCGGGCTGGGGCTGGTGCACCTGGCAGGCTGGTCGCTGCAGCAGGCGTGGCTGATGTGGAGCCTGGGCCTGTATGTGGTGGCGGGGCTGTGCTGGCTGCCGGTGGTCTGGTTGCAGATCCGAGTGCACAAGATGGCCGAGCAGGCCCTGCAGGACGGGACGCCGATGCCGCTGCGGGCAACCCTTTATATGCGCTGGTGGTTCGCCCTGGGCTGGCCGGCGTTCCTGGCCTTCATGGCGATTTTCTATCTGATGGTGGCCAAGCCGGCGTAGGTTTTTTCGCTGGCAAGCCAGCGCCTACAGCCGGCTCGCCGGCGAGCTGTCTAGTCGCGCAGGCTGATGATCTGCCAGCCACGTTTCTCGGCCTCGGCCCGCAGGTTCGGATCCGGGTCAACGGCCACGGCGGTGGTCACTTGCTCCAGCAGGGGCAGGTCGTTCATCGAATCGCTGTAGAAGTAGCTGTCTTCCAGGCTGTGGCCGGTCTCTTCCAGCCAGCGGTTGAGGCGGGTGACCTTGCCTTCACGGAAGCACGGCACATCGGTACTGCGCCCGGTGTAGCGGCCATCCTGCATTTCGCATTCGGTGGCGATCAGGGTTTCCACGCCCAGGCGTTCGGCGATCGGCGCGGTCACGAAACGGTTGGTCGCGGTGATGATCACCAGCTTGTCGCCGGCAGCGCGATGCTTGTCCAGCAGGGCCTGGGCCTTGGGCAGGAGGATCGGCTCGATGCAGTCGCGCATGAAGTCGCGGTGCCACTCTTCGAGCACGGCCATGTCGGTGCGGCCGAGGATTTCCAGGCAGAAGTTCAAGTAGGCGGCATTGTCGAGCTTGCCGGCCAGGTAATCCTGATAGAACTCGTCGTTGCGGGTCTTGTAGGCGACGGCGTCGAGGAAGCCCCGCTCGCACAGATAGTCGCCCCAGGCGTGGTCGCTGTCGCCGCCCAAAAGCGTGTTGTCCAAGTCGAATAAAGCCAGGCGCATTGCAGTTACTCGCTGAAAAGTCGCGGAAAAAGGTGCCCAGAATACGGTCTTTTCACAAGAGTGCACATAAGCTAAGCAGCCTCGTTGCTGCATTCCCAAGCTTTGTGGAACAATGCGGCGACATGCGTTTGCGAGGTTGTAGCCGTGATCGACCCCGATGGTTTCCGCCCCAATGTCGGGATCATTCTGACCAATGATGCCGGACAGGTGCTATGGGCTCGCCGTATCAATCAAGATGCCTGGCAGTTTCCTCAAGGGGGAATCAACCCCGATGAGACGCCGGAAGACGCCTTGTATCGCGAGCTGAACGAAGAAGTGGGGCTGGAGCGCGAAGATGTGCAAATTCTCGCCTGCACCCGGGGCTGGTTGCGCTATCGTTTGCCGCAGCGTCTGGTCCGGACCCACAGCCAACCGCTGTGCATTGGCCAGAAGCAGAAATGGTTTCTCCTGCGCCTGATCTCCAACGAGCAGCGGGTGCGGATGGATTTGACCGGTAAACCGGAGTTCGATGGCTGGCGCTGGGTCAGTTATTGGTATCCGTTGGGCCAGGTGGTGACATTCAAGCGCGAAGTGTATCGCCGCGCTCTCAAAGAGCTTGCCCCGCGCCTGCTAGTGCGCGACTGACGACGGAGTTCGACCCCGAGCCATGCTCAATACGCTGCGCAAGATCGTCCAGGAAGTTAACTCCGCCAAGGATCTCAAGGCGGCGTTGGGGATTATTGTATTGCGCGTCAAAGAGGCCATGGGCAGCCAGGTCTGCTCGGTCTATCTGCTGGACCCGGAAACCAACCGTTTCGTCCTGATGGCCACCGAGGGCTTGAACAAGCGCTCCATCGGCAAGGTCAGCATGGCGCCCAACGAAGGCCTGGTAGGCCTGGTGGGCACTCGCGAAGAACCCCTCAACCTGGAAAACGCCGCCGACCACCCGCGCTATCGCTACTTCGCCGAAACCGGTGAGGAGCGTTACGCCTCGTTCCTCGGTGCGCCGATCATTCACCACCGCCGGGTGGTGGGCGTACTGGTTATCCAGCAAAAGGAGCGCCGCCAGTTCGACGAAGGCGAAGAAGCCTTTCTGGTGACCATGAGCGCCCAACTGGCCGGGGTTATCGCCCATGCCGAGGCCACCGGTTCGATCCGTGGCCTGGGTCGCCAGGGCAAGGGCATTCAGGAAGCCAAGTTCGTCGGCGTACCGGGCTCGCCCGGCGCGGCGGTGGGCAGCGCGGTGGTGATGCTGCCGCCAGCCGACCTGGATGTGGTGCCGGACAAGCACGTCACCGACATCGATGCCGAACTGGCCCTGTTCAAGAGCGCCCTGGAAGGGGTGCGGGCCGATATGCGCGCGCTGTCGGAAAAGCTCGCCACCCAATTGCGCCCTGAAGAGCGCGCGCTGTTCGACGTCTACCTGATGATGCTTGACGACGCCTCCCTGGGCAGTGAAGTGAAGGCCGTGATCAAGACCGGGCAATGGGCCCAGGGCGCGTTGCGCCAGGTGGTCACCGATCACGTCAACCGTTTTGAACTGATGGACGATGCCTACCTGCGCGAGCGGGCCTCGGACGTCAAGGACCTAGGCCGCCGGCTCCTGGCCTACCTGCAGGAAGAGCGCCAGCAGACCCTGGTCTATCCCGACAACACCATCCTGGTCAGTGAAGAACTGACCCCGGCCATGCTCGGCGAAGTGCCGGAAGGCAAGCTGGTGGGCCTGGTCTCGGTGCTGGGTTCGGGCAACTCCCACGTGGCGATCCTGGCCCGGGCCATGGGCATCCCGACGGTGATGGGCCTGGTGGACCTGCCGTACTCCAAGGTCGACGGCATCCAGATGATCGTCGACGGCTACCACGGCGAGGTCTACACCAACCCCAGCGACGTGCTGCGCAAGCAGTTCGCCGATGTGGTGGAAGAAGAACGGCAACTGGCCCAGGGCCTGGATGCCCTGCGCGACCTGCCCTGCATCACCCCCGATGGCCATCGCATGCCGCTGTGGGTCAACACCGGCCTGCTGGCCGATGTAGCCCGGGCGCAGAAGCGCGGGGCCGAAGGCGTGGGCCTGTATCGCACCGAAGTGCCGTTCATGATCAACCAGCGCTTCCCCAGCGAGAAGGAACAGCTGGCGATCTATCGCGAACAGCTGGCGGCCTTCCACCCGCAACCGGTGACCATGCGCAGCCTGGACATCGGCGGCGACAAGTCGCTGTCGTACTTCCCGATCAAGGAAGACAACCCCTTCCTTGGCTGGCGCGGGATCCGCGTGACCCTCGACCACCCGGAGATCTTCCTGGTACAGGCCCGGGCGATGCTCAAGGCCAGCGAAGGCCTGAACAATTTGCGCATCCTGCTGCCGATGATTTCCGGCATCCACGAGCTGGAAGAAGCCTTGCACCTGATCCACCGGGCCTGGGGCGAAGTGCGCGATGAAGGCACTGACGTACCGATGCCGCCAGTGGGGGTGATGATCGAAATCCCTGCCGCGGTGTACCAGACCAAGGAACTGGCGCGCCAGGTGGACTTCCTCTCGGTGGGCTCCAACGACCTGACCCAGTACCTGCTGGCGGTGGACCGCAACAACCCACGGGTGGCCGATCTCTACGACTACCTGCACCCGGCAGTGCTGCAAGCGCTGCAGAACGTGGTGCGTGATGCCCATGCCGAAGGCAAGCCAGTGAGCATCTGCGGCGAGATGGCCGGTGATCCGGCGGCGGCGGTGCTGTTGATGGCGATGGGCTTCGACAGCCTGTCGATGAACGCCACCAACCTGCCGAAGGTGAAGTGGATGCTGCGTCAGGTCAGCATGACCAAGGCCAAGGAACTGCTGGCGGAAATGATGACCATCGACAACCCGCAAGTTATCCACAGTTCGCTGCAACTGGCGCTGAAGAAACTCGGGCTGGCGCGGATGATCAATCCGGCTTCGAGCAAGACCCTATAACCGGGTTGTTTTCTTCGCCGGCAAGCCGGCTCCCACAGAAGCGTTCGTGGGAGTCGGCGTGCCGGGGAACGCTTCAGACCTTCAGTTCGACCTCTCCCAGATGCCCGCCATAGGGGCCAAAGCTGCGCTCCAGCAGATGCCGCGAGCCATCGGCGTGGACGATCAGGGCCGTGCTGGCTCGTGTGCCGTAGCTGGGGCTGGCGATGAACACGCTGGACAGCAGGCTTTCGGTGGCCAAGCCCACGCCGGTGTCCGGCAGGTCGGCGAAGGGTGCTGTCTGCGGGTCGCTCAATAGCGCCAGCAGTGCCTGGGGCTGTGGATCATGCAACACCTCCTGCAATGCCGCCCTGGCCTTGAGCAGCTTGGGCCAGGGCGTATCCAGCCCGGCATTGGAAAGGCCGTAGACCCCAGGCTCCAGCTGTTGCGGCTGCGGGTCCCGAGCGTTGTAGTGCCACAGTTGCTCGGCATTGCCCAGCAGCAGGTTGAACCCGGCGTACTCCACCGAGCGCCCGACTACATCGCGCAAATAATCATCCAGGGGCACGTCGCCGGCGAGAAAGCGCGCCACCAGTTCACCCCGCGAGCGCCGCGCCGGAGGCTGGTGCGGGTTGCGGATATTGGTCAGGGCGGCAAAGCGGCCCTCGGCGCCGACCCCGAGCCAGGTGCCGCCGGCTTCCAGGTCGCGACCGGCGTGGATCTGCGGCAGTTCCGGCCACTGCCCCAGGGGCAGGCTCGGCCGCGCGTAGAATTCATCACGGTTGGCCGCGACGATCAGTGGCTGAGCATGACCCGGCCGCCAGGCGAAAACGATCAAGCACATTAAGGTGGCCCCCTGTGTGTTTTGCCCACTTTACGCACAGATCCGGCGGGTATCCATCGCCATCCAGTGGAGTCCGGGGCGGCGCTTCCGTTACCATGCCGATCTATTTTTCGGATGCTCCCATGGAATTTCTGCTCTATCTGCTGCTGGGCGCCTGTGCGGGCGTGCTGGCCGGGCTGTTCGGCGTGGGCGGCGGGATCATCATAGTCCCGGTGCTGGTGTTCAGCTTCACCCTGCAAGGCTTCGATGTCTCGGTGCTGACCCACCTGGCGGTCGGCACCTCCCTGGCCAGCATCATCTTTACCTCGGTCAATGCGGTGCGCGAGCACCATCGGCGTGGCGCTGTGCGCTGGCCGATCTTCGCCTGGATGACCGTGGGTATCCTCCTGGGTGCCGGTTTCGGCGCACTGACCGCCGAGGCGATCTCCGGCCCGCACCTGCAGAAAATCATCGGTGTGTTTGCCCTCGTGGTGGCCTTGCAGATGACCCTGGAGCTCAAGCCCAAGGCCAGCCGCCAGGTGCCCGGCAAGCTGGGCCTGACGGCCGCCGGCGGTGTGATTGGCTGGGCCTCGGCGATCTTCGGCATCGGCGGTGGCTCCCTCACCGTGCCTTTTCTCACCTGGCGCAGCGTGCCCATGCAGCAGGCGGTGGCCACCTCATCGGCCTGCGGTTTGCCCATTGCCCTGGCCAGTGCCTTAAGTTTCATGATTCTGGGCTGGCATGATCCGCTGCTCCCGGCCCATAGTCTCGGTTTCGTTTATTTGCCGGCCCTGTTGGGTATTGCCCTGACCAGCATGGTGTTCGCCCGCATCGGCGCGCGCCTGGCCCACAAACTGTCGCCACGCCTGTTGAAACGCATGTTCGCCGCGCTACTGTTCTGCGTGGGGCTCAGCTTCCTGTTCTGAGTGGTGACGCAATCCTGGCTTAATCCTGGGCTGGCAGTTTGCCCCGGGAATCTGAAGTTCTAACCCTTACGAGGAGTCGCAATGCTGCCTTACCCGCAGATTGATCCGGTGGCGCTGGCCATCGGCCCGCTGAAAATCCACTGGTACGGCCTGATGTACCTGATCGGCATTGGCGGTGCCTGGTTGCTGGCGTCGCGCCGCCTGAACCGTTTCGATCCGACCTGGAGCAAGGAGAAGCTCTCGGACATGGTGTTCTGGATGTCCATGGGGGTGATAGTCGGTGGTCGCCTGGGTTATGTGCTGTTCTACGACCTGAGCGCCTATTTGGCCAACCCGACGCTGATCTTCGAGGTGTGGAAGGGCGGCATGTCGTTCCACGGTGGTTTCATCGGGGTGATGCTGGCGGCCTGGTGGTTCGGCAAGCGCAACAACAAGACCTTCTTCGAGCTGATGGATTTCGTCGCGCCGATGGTGCCGATCGGCCTGGGCGCCGGGCGCATCGGCAACTTCATCAACGCTGAATTGTGGGGCAAGCCCACCGATCTGCCCTGGGCCATGGTGTTCCCGCCGTTCAGCGATCCGGCGCAATTGCCGCGCCATCCCTCGCAGCTGTATCAGTTCGCCCTGGAAGGCGTGGCGCTGTTCCTGATCCTCTGGCTGTTCTCGCGCAAACCCCGGCCGACCATGGCGGTTTCCGGTATGTTCGCCCTGTTCTACGGGATCTTCCGTTTCATCGTCGAGTTCGTCCGGGTGCCGGACGCCCAGCTGGGCTACCTGGCCTGGAACTGGCTGACCATGGGTCAGGTTCTGTGCGTGCCGATGATTCTCGGTGGCCTGGGGTTGATCTGGCTGGCTTATCATCGCGCTCCGGCCAAGAGCGCGGCGCAATAAATTCGAACCCCGGGGCGTGCCCCGGGTTCAAGGATGCAGGTAATTCATGAAGCAATATCTTGATCTGGTGGCCCACGTCATCAACAACGGCACCAAGCAGGCCAACCGCACCGGTGTGAACACCATCAGCTTCCCCGGGGCCATGCTGCGCTACGACCTCAAGGAAGGTTTCCCGGCCATCACCACCCGCAAGATGGCCTTCAAGTCGGCCATCGGCGAGATGGTCGGCTTCCTGCGCGGGGTGAACAACGCCGCCGAGTTTCGTGCGCTGGGCTGCAAGGTCTGGGACCAGAACGCCAACGAAAACGCCCAGTGGCTGGCCAACCCGTTCCGCCAGGGCGACGACGACCTGGGCGAGATCTACGGCGTGCAGTGGCGCAAGTGGCCGGCCTACAAACAGATCAAGACCAGCAACCAGGCGGCCATCGACCTGGCGCTGAGCCAGGGCTACCGGCAGATCGCCGCAGGCGAGGAAGACGGCCAGGGCTACGTGGTGCTGTACAAGGCCATCGACCAGGTGCGCCAGTGCGTCGACACCATCATCAACGACCCGGGTAGCCGGCGGATCCTGTTCCACGGTTGGAACTGCGCCCAGCTGGATGAAATGGCCTTGCCGCCGTGCCACCTGCTGTACCAGTTCCACCCCAATGTCGAGACCCGGGAAATCTCCCTGACCCTCTACATCCGCTCCAACGACCTGGGCCTGGGCACGCCGTTCAACCTCACCGAGGGTGCTGCGCTGCTGAGCCTGATCGGCCGCCTGACCGGCTACACGCCGCGCTGGTTCACCTATTTCATCGGTGATGCCCACGTCTATGAAAACCATCTGGACATGCTCAACGAACAGCTCAAGCGCGAGCCGTTCCCGATGCCCAAGCTGGTGATTTCCGAGCGTGTGCCGGAGTTCGCCAAGACCGGCGTCTACCAGCCGGAGTGGCTGGAGCTGATCGAACCGAGCGACTTCTCCCTGGAAGGCTATGAGCACCACGCGCCCATGACGGCGCCGATGGCGGTCTGAGCATCCAGCTACTGCAGCAAGGGCCGCGCGGCCCTTGCCGATTGATCCTGTTGCCCTTATCGACCTGTGCCCGGAGCCGTTCCGGGCATGGCTGTGCCCGGCGGCCAGCTACGCTCTGAGTAGCGGCCCTGCCAGGTGCGGGGTGTGGTCCTTGTGACATTCAACGTGAGCCCCGAATGGAAGAACTCAATCACAGCCTGTTCCTGGCCATCAACGCCAGTGCCGGGGCGTCCATGCCGATGCGTGCACTGGCGGTTTTCCTCGCGCAATGGGTGGTACTCAGCGTGCCGCTGCTGCTGGTGGTGTTCTGGGTTTTCGGCGAGCGCCGCCAGCGCATGATCGTGTTGCTCGCCGGCCTGAGCATTGTCCTGGCCCTGGTCTGCAACCTGCTGATCCGTGAGCTGTGGTTCCATCCGCGGCCGTTCATGATCGGCCTGGGGCAGAACTTCCTCGCCCACGCGCCCGGGGCGTCTTTCCCCAGCGACCACGCCAGTGGCATGTTCGCCATGGCTTTCGCGCTGATCCTGGCCAGCCTGCGCAAGACCGGGCTGGTGATGCTGGGCCTGGCGCTCCTGGTGAGTTGGGCACGGGTCTACCTGGGTGTGCATTTCCCTTTCGACATTCTGGGTGGCTGCCTGGTGGGGGGGCTCAGCGCCTGGCTGGTGCGCCAGGCGCTGGCCTGGCAGCAACTGGACCAGCGGCTGCTGGCAATCCTCGAAGGGGCTTATCTGCGGCTGACGGCCAGCGTTCGGCGCGGCGCCTGAAACCGCGCCAGGGGTTCAGTGCCCGTGGCTGCGCCCGACATGGGAGGGCTCGCTCTCATTGGGGGCCACCGAGCCGCTGACTTCCAGGCGCTGGAGAATTCCGCAGTGCTCAAGGTCCGGGCCCTCGCTGCAGCGCTGGCGCAGGTCCAGCAGTTGTTCCTGCAGGGCCAGCAGGCCGTCGATGCGCGCCTTGACGTGATGGATATGCTCGTCGATGAGGGCGTTGACGCTGGCGCACTGGTCCTGGGGGCTGTCGCGCAGGTTGAGCAGGCTGCGGATCTCCTCGAGGGTCATGTCCAGGCTGCGGCAATTGCGGATAAAGGTCAGGCGCTCGGTGTGGGCCTGGGTGTAGAGGCGATAGTTGCCTTCACTGCGGGCCGGTTCCGGCAGCAGCCCTTCGCGCTCGTAGTAACGGATGGTCTCGACCTGACAGTCGGTGAGTTTCGCCAGTTCGCCAATCTTCATTGTCGTCGTCTCCGAATGGGTGCTTGACCCTATAGTGGCTACAGGGTGTTCACTTGGCAACAAGCACCTTAATTCGGAAGGGACCCTAATGAGCGATTCTCTCCACAGCCCGCGCAAAACCGCGGATCAGCAGCCCCAGGCTGATCACGATCACGATCACGATCACGATCACGATCACGATCACGATCACAGCCATGGCCACAGCCATTCCCATGCGCCCGCGGGCAAGTTGCAGCCGGTCAAGGCACACGATCATGCCGCCCGCGGCGCATCCTGCTGCGGTTCCGCCGACCTGGCGCCGTCCAGGGTCACCCTGAGCGAGACCCCGACCGCCGGCGCGCGCTTGAGCAGCTTTCGCATCGAAGCCATGGACTGCCCCACCGAACAGACCCTGATCCAGAACAAGCTGGGCAAGCTGGCCGGGGTCCAGGCGCTGGAGTTCAACCTGATGAACCGCGTGCTGGGGGTGACCCACGACCTGCCGAGCACCGCGCCTATCATCGAGGCGGTCAAGTCACTGGGCATGCACGCCGAACCGCTGGAACAGGAGGGTGACCAAGCCGCGCCTGCCGCAGCGCCCGTGAAGAAGCCCTGGTGGCCGCTGGCCCTGTCCGGTATCGGCGCGCTGGCTGCCGAGGTCATCCATTTCACCAATGCCGCGCCCGACTGGGTGATTGCCCTGGTGGCCCTGGTGTCGATCCTCAGTGGTGGCCTGACCACCTACAAGAAGGGCTGGATCGCCCTGAAGAACCGCAACCTCAACATCAATGCCCTGATGAGCATCGCCGTGACCGGCGCCGTGCTGATCGGCCAATGGCCGGAAGCGGCGATGGTGATGTTCCTGTTCACCGTGGCGGAATTGATCGAGGCCCGTTCCCTGGATCGGGCGCGCAACGCCATCAGCGGCCTGATGCAGATGACCCCGGAACGGGTCACGGTGCAGCAGGCAGACGGCAACTGGAGCGAACAGGAAGCGAAAAACGTCGAACTTGGCGCACTGGTGCGGGTGCGTCCCGGCGAGCGCATCGGCCTCGACGGCGAGGTCGTGTCCGGCAACTCCACCATCGACCAGGCGCCGATCACCGGTGAAAGCCTGCCGGTGGAAAAGACTGTGGGCGACAAGGTTTTCGCCGGCACCATCAACCAGGCCGGCTCCCTGGAATACCGAGTGACTGCCGCCGCCAACAACTCGACCCTGGCGCGGATCATCCACGCTGTGGAACAGGCCCAGGGCGCCCGGGCTCCGACCCAGCGCTTCGTTGACAGCTTCTCGAAAATCTACACCCCGGCGGTATTCGCCTTCGCCCTGGCGGTGGCGCTGATTCCGCCGCTGTTCATGGGCGGCGTCTGGTTCGACTGGATCTACCGCGCCCTGGTGCTGCTGGTAGTGGCTTGCCCCTGCGCCCTGGTGATCTCCACCCCGGTGAGCATTGTCAGCGGCCTGGCGGCTGCCGCGCGCAAGGGCATCCTGGTCAAGGGCGGGGTCTACCTGGAAGGCGGCTACAAGCTCGACTACCTGGCCCTGGACAAGACCGGCACCATCACCCACGGCAAACCGGTGCAGACCGACTTCCTGTCCCTGGACCCGCTGGCCCAGGACACCGCCCCGGCCCTGGCCGCAAGCCTGGCAGGGCGTTCCGACCACCCGGTGTCCCTGGCCATTGCCCAGGCGGCTGTGGATAAGCAGTTGGCCATGCACCCTGTGGATAACTTCGAGGCCCTGACCGGCCGAGGCGTACGCGGCGAGATCAACGGCGAGCTGTACCACCTGGGCAACCATCGTCTGGTGGAAGAGCTGGGCCTGTGCTCCCCGGCTTTGGAAGAAAAACTCTTCGCCCTGGAGAAACAGGGCAAGACCGTGGTCCTGCTGCTGGACCGCAATGGCCCGCTGGCGCTGTTCGCCGTGGCCGATACGGTGAAGGAATCCAGCCGCGAAGCCATCCAGCAATTGCATGAGCTGGGGATCAAGACCCTGATGCTCACCGGCGACAACCCCCATACCGCCCAGGCCATCGCGGCCCAGGTGGGTATCGACCAGGCCCGGGGCGACCTGCTGCCCACCGACAAGCTGCAGGCCATCGAAGACCTGTACGCCCAGGGCCATCGGGTGGGCATGGTGGGCGACGGCATCAACGACGCCCCGGCCCTGGCCCGTGCCGAAATCGGTTTCGCCATGGCTGCGGCGGGCACCGACACCGCCATCGAGACCGCGGATGTGGCCCTGATGGACGATGATCTGCGCAAGATCCCGGCGTTTATCCGCCTGTCGCGCCAGACCTCGGTGGTGCTCAAGCAAAATATCGTCCTGGCCCTGGTCATCAAGGCGATCTTTCTTGGGGTAACCTTTGCCGGGCTGGCCACCATGTGGATGGCAGTGTTCGCCGACATGGGCGTGAGCCTGTTGGTGGTGTTCAACGGTCTGCGCCTGCTGCGCAAATAAGCAACGAGAGAACCCTGTGCTGAGTGCCGAGCTGAAGGCTTTTTACATGGTCGCCCGCCTGGGCAGCATTACCCAGGCGGCGAAGAAGCTCGGCCTCAGCCAGCCCACGGTGACTACCCAGGTCCGCAACCTGGAGAGCCAGTACGCGGTGGAGCTGTTCTACCGAGGCGGTCGCCGCCTGAGCCTGAGCGATGAGGGCGCGCGCTTGCTGCCGATGGTCAAGGAGCTGCTGCAGAAAGAGTCGGACATCGAATTCTTCCTGCGCAACTGCGGGCAGGTGCAGGGCACGCTGCGCATCGCCGCCACCGCGCCGTACTACATCCTCGATCTGGTGAAGACTTTCCGCCAGCGCCTGCCCCAGGTGGAGGTCTCGGTGGAAATCGGCAACTCCCAGCAGGTCCTGGAGGCGCTGGAAGACTACCGGGTGGATGTGGCCGCTTCCTCGCAACTGCTGGAGGATTCGCGGTTGGTCCGCCGGGTGCTGGGCAGCGATCCGCTGGTGCTGGCGGTGCATCGCAATCACCCCCTGGCGGCGCTGGATCACGTGCCCCTCAACGCCCTGGCCGGGCATACGCTGCTGATGCGCGAACCCGGCTCCACCACCCGCAGCCTCACCGAAGGTCTGCTGAAGAACGCCAACGTCAGCTTTGGCCCGCTGCTGGAGATCGGCAGCCGTGAATCGATCCGCGAGGCGGTGCTGCGCAATATCGGCATCAGCATCATTGCCCGCCAGGAAGTGCCCCACGACCCGCAACTGCGGGTACTGACCATCGAAAACGCGCCGCAGATCGCCGAGTACCTGTATTGCCTCAAGGAGCGCAAGAACGCGCGCCTGCCCGCCGCCTTTCTCGGCCTGGCCCAGGAAATGGCTCCCGCCTGAAAGACCTGCATCGGCCATGCCGATGCCTTCGCGAGCGAGCTCGCTCCTGCGTTGAAATGCATTGCCCCTGGGGGAGCGAGCTTGCTCGCGAAGGCGCCAGATCAGCCAGCACATGATTTACACGTGAACCCAAATCCCTGAATACCACTATCGGTCGTTTTTGCCTTACTGCCATATGACCGACGCATTGCAACTCTAGGATTTGCCTCATCTGCTAGATGAGGTCCGTCCATGAACCACTCCACTGCAACTGCCCTGAGCAACCCCGGTGCACCGATGAAGGTGCGCGGTATCCACAAGCGCTTCGGTGCCTTCACCGCGCTGGATAACGTGTCCCTGGACGTCGCCGCCGGGGAGCTGGTGTGCCTGCTGGGGCCGTCCGGCTGCGGCAAGACCACCTTGCTGCGCTGCATCGCCGGCCTGGAACGCCAGGACCAGGGCGAGTTGTACCTCGGGGATCGGGACGTGTCGCTGCTGGCGCCCCAGGCCCGGGACTACGGGATCCTGTTCCAGTCCTACGCGCTGTTCCCCAACCTCACGGTAGAAGCCAACATCGCCTACGGCCTGTCCGGAAGTGGCCGCGAAGAAGCGCGCAAGCGCGTGGCGCAGATGCTGGAACTGGTGGGGCTGACCGGCAGCGAGAAGAAGTACCCCGGCCAGCTGTCCGGCGGCCAGCAGCAGCGCGTGGCCCTGGCCCGTGCCCTGGCACCGGCGCCGTCGTTGCTGCTGCTGGACGAGCCGATGTCGGCGCTGGACGCCCGGGTCCGCGAGCACCTGTGCACCGAGCTGCGCCAGCTGCAGCGGCGTCTGGGGATCACCACCCTGATGGTTACCCACAACCAGGACGAAGCCATGCTGATGGCCGACCGCATTGCCGTGATGAATAACGGCAAGGTCGAGCAGTACGCCACGCCCCAGGAAATCTACGACCGTCCGGCCACGCCGTTCGTCGCCGAATTCGTCGGCCAGGGCAACTGGCTACCCTTCAGCCGCAACAGCGACAGCCATGCCCAGGTTGGCGGCATGAATGTGCGCCTGGCCGACGGCTCGGCCAAGACCGCCTCGGGCCGGCTGTTCTGCCGTCCGGAAGCCATCAGCGTGAATCCGCTGGTGCACGAGGAAAACCTGTTCCCGGCCAAGGTCCGCGAGATCACTTTCCTCGGCAATCGCTGCCGCATGAGCTTCGAACTCAACGAGCTGCCGGGGCATGCGCTGCTGGCCGAGCTGGCCCCGGAAGCCATGCCGCGTCTGGGCGCCCAGGACATCTGGGTCGCCTTGCCGCCGCGCAGCCTTCAGGTGTTTGCCTAAGATGAGCGTGCCAATGTCCCTGCCGCTACCTGCCAAGCGGGCGCGCCAGGCTTCTCGTGCCGAGATCGGCGACCGTATTTTTGTCGTCGGCGGCAAGGTTCTGCTCCTGGTCCTGCTGGGTGTAGCGGTGCTGTTGCCCCTGTTGGCGATCTTCTGGCGCGGCTTCAGCGCCGAGGCCGGGCAGGGCGGAGGCTGGCTGGCGGCTCGCGAGCTAGTGGCCAGCGAAAACTTCCACTGGTTGCTGGGCAACAGCCTGAAAGTCTCCCTTAGCGTGGCCGCTATCGTCGTGCCCCTGGCCTACCTGTTCGCCTACGCCCTGCAACGCACGCTGATTCCCGGCAAGGGCATCTGGCGCGGCCTGTCGCTGTTGCCGCTGATGGCGCCGTCGATGCTCCCGGGCATTGCCCTGGTCTATCTGTTTGGCAATCAGGGGATGCTGCGTGGCCTGTTCGCCGAGAACATCTACGGCTTCTGGGGCATTGTCCTGGGTGAAGTGATCTACACCTTTCCCCACGCCCTGATGATCCTGCTCTCGGCGCTGTCCCTGGCGGACGCGCGGCTGTTCGACGCCGCGTCGAGCATGGGCGCCAGCCCCGCCAAGGCCTTTCGCAGCATCACCTGGCCGGCGACCCGGCAGGCGGTGTTCGCCGCCTTCTGCCTGGTGTTCACCCTGACCATCACCGACTTCGGCGTGCCAGTGGTAGTGGGCGGCGACTATCAGGTGCTGGCCCTGGAAGCCTACAAGGCGGTGGTGGGGCAGCAGCAGTTCGGCCGCGGCGCGTTGATCGGCATGGTCCTGCTGTTGCCGGCCCTGTTCAGCTTCGGTGTCGACGCCTGGCTGCGCCGGCGCCATGGTGACTCCATGAGCGGCCGTGCCCAGGTATTCAAGCCTGCGCCGTCGCCACTGCGCGATGGCTGCTACCTGGCCATTGTGTTGCTGATCTGCGCGGCCCTGCTGCTGGTGTTCGGCATGGCGGTGTTTTCGTCGCTGGTGAAATTCTGGCCCTACAACCTGTCGCTGTCGCTGAACCACTACCAGTTCAACGACACCGCCGGCGGTGGCTGGCTGGCCTACCGCAACAGCTTGACCATGGCACTGTGCACGGCGCTGATCGGCAGCGTGGTGATCTTCACTGGCGCCTACCTGATGGAGAAGACCCGCGGCCAGCGCGGCTTGAACCTGGCGCTGCGCATGCTCAGTTTCGTGCCCATGGCGGTGCCCGGGCTGGTGCTGGGCCTGGGCTACGTCTTCTTCTTCAACCTCAATGGCAACCCGCTGCACGTGTTCTACGGCACCATGACCCTGCTGGTGGTGTGCACCATCGCCCACTACCTGACCACCGCGCAGATGACCGCCACCACCGCCCTGCGCCAGCTGGATGCCGAGTTCGAGGCGGCCGCGCTGTCGCTCAAGGCGCCGCTGTACCGGCATTACCTGCGGGTTACCGTGCCGATCTGCCTACCGGCGCTGCTGGACATCGTGCGCTACCTGTTCGTCTCGGCCATGACCACGGTGTCGGCGGCGATCTTCCTCTACAGCCCGGACACCATCCTCGCTGCCGTGGCCGTGCTGAATATGGACGACGCTGGCAACGTCGGCGGCGCCGCGGCCATGTCGACCCTGATCCTGTTCACCTCCGCCGGCGTCTCGCTGCTCCTGGCCTGGGCTTCGCGCGGCCTGCTGCGCCGTTCCCAGGCCTGGCGCCAGGGCACGCCGGGCCACTGATGCGCTTCACCCACCCCCACCCCCACTCTGATCTGCACTCACTAAGGAACCGCACCATGTTCAAGCCCCTGGCTCTTGCCGCTGCCGTCCTCTCTGCTGTCAGCCTGAACGCCTTTGCTGCGAAAACCGAGCTGACGGTCTACACGGCCCTTGAAGCCGAGCAACTGAAGTCCTACAAGCAAGCCTTCGAAAAGGCCAACCCGGACGTGGAGATCAAGTGGGTACGTGATTCCACCGGGATCATCACCGCCAAACTGCTGGCGGAAAAAGCCCGCCCGCAGGCCGATGCGGTCTGGGGCCTGGCCGCGTCCAGCCTGGCGATCCTCGACCAGCAGGGCATGCTGCAAAGCTATGCGCCCAAGGATCTGGGCAAGATCGGCCCGAACTACCGCGACGCCGCCAACCCACCGGCCTGGGTCGGCATGGACGTCTGGGCCGCCACCATCTGCTTCAACACCGTGGAGGCCGAAAAGCAGGGCCTGACCAAGCCGGTGAGCTGGCAGGACCTGACCAAGCCCGAGTACAAGGGCAAGATCGTCATGCCCAACCCGGCCTCCTCGGGCACCGGCTTCCTCGACGTCAGCGCCTGGCTGCAGACCTTCGGCGAGAAGCAGGGCTGGCAGTACATGGATGAGCTGCACCAGAACATCGGCCAGTACGTCCACTCCGGTTCCAAGCCCTGCAAGCTGGCCGCCGCCGGTGAATTCCCGATTGGCATCTCCTTCGAGTACCCGGCCGTGCAGCTCAAGCGCCAGGGCGCGCCGCTGGACATTGTCCTGCCGAAGGAAGGCCTGGGCTGGGAAATCGAAGCCACCGCGGTGATCAAGGGCACGCCTCATGAAGAGGCGGCGAAGAAACTCGCCGACTTCTCCGCCAGCCCCGAGGCCATGGAGCTGTACAAGGAAAACTTCGCCGTGCTGGCCCAGCCGGGCATCGCCAAGCCGCAGACCGAACTGCCGGCCGACTACGAGCAGCGCCTGATCAAGAACGACTTTGCCTGGGCCTCGAAGAACCGCGACGAGATCCTCGCCGAATGGCGCAAGCGCTATGACGGCAAGTCGGAAAAGGTTGCCAAGCAGTAGCCGATCAATCGCCTTCGCCGGCTTGCCGGCGAAGGCGCTCCCCATCCAGGAAACAACTCATGACCAATCACAGCGATCTGCTGATCGTCGGCGCCGGCATCCTGGGCCTGTCCCATGCCTATGCCGCCGCCAAACGCGGTCTGCGGGTGCACGTTTTCGAGCGCAGCGCCACGCCCCTGGGCGCTTCGGTGCGCAACTTCGGCCAGGCCCTGGTCACCGGCCAGCCGCCGGGCACCATGCTGGAGCTGGCCAGGGCCAGCCGCGAGATCTGGGCCGACTGGCAACAGTTGGCGGGCCTGCAACTCAAGCGCAACGGCTCTTTCCTGTTCGCCCGCAGTGAAGCCGAGGAGCAGTTGCTCGAAGCCTTCTGCGCCGGGCGTGCGCTGGAGCACGGCTACCGCGTCGAGCTGCTCCAGGGCGCGGCGCTGAATGATCTGTACGGCGGCCAGTTCCGCCATCACCGGGCGGCCTTGCACGGCCTGGACGACCAGC
This sequence comes from Pseudomonas protegens CHA0, assembly GCF_000397205.1. Classification (NCBI taxonomy): domain Bacteria; kingdom Pseudomonadati; phylum Pseudomonadota; class Gammaproteobacteria; order Pseudomonadales; family Pseudomonadaceae; genus Pseudomonas; species Pseudomonas protegens. Next base: position 6,489,599 of record NC_021237.1, on the reverse strand, counting down.
AGCTGTATTCCCGTGAAGCGATCCCGCAGTTGATCGACTACCTGCGCCGGGACCTGGGGGTGCAGTTTCACTTCTCGACCCTGGTGCGGGATATCCAGCCGGGCCAGTTGCGCAGCACCGCCGGCAACTTCCACGCGCCGCGGATCGTGCTGTGTTCGGGGCACGATTATCAGGCCCTGCTGGCGGATCAGATCGCTGCCTTGCAGCCGCAGATCTGCCGCTTGCAGATGCTCCGGGCGCGGCCCGAGGCCAATCTCAACCTGCAACATGCCCTGCTGACCGGTCTGAGTTGCGTGCACTACGGGGCCTTCGCCGACCTACCGGAAGCCGCCGCGGTGCAAGCGCAGATTCTGCGCGAGGCGCCCCATCTGCACGAGCATGGTATCCACCTGTTGATCAGCCCGACTCCCTACGGTGAGCTGATCATCGGTGATTCCCACGATTACGGTAGCGATCCTTCACCGTTCAATGCTGAACAGGTGGACAACTGGCTGCTCGAACTGGCCGAGCAGACCCTGGGTTGCAGGGTCCGGGTGGTGGAGCGCTGGCAGGGTGTCTACGGCGCTCGCGGCCCGGCACCGTTCTCCTTCCTGGAGGCGGCCCCCGGGGTCCATGTGGCCCTGATGCACACCGGGGTCGGTATGAGCGTTGGCCCGGCCATGGCCGAGGGCAATATCGCCCGACTGCTGGAGGAAGCGTGATGGAGCGGCGACAGCAGGTGGTCGACGAGGTCTTCGGCCTGTACGAGCGTTTCGGCGACTGCGACTACATCGGCGAGCCGGTGTCGCAGATCGAGCACATGTCCCAGGCCGCGCAGTTGGCCCTGGCGGAAGGTTATGACGACGAGGTGGTGCTGGCGGCGTTCTTCCACGATATCGGGCATATCTGCCAGCAGGATGCCGAGAACATGGGCGGCTTCGGCGTGGTCAGCCATGAGCGCCTGGGGGCGGACTACCTGCGCCGGGCGGGTTTCAGCGAACGCCTGGTGCGGCTGGTGGAATACCACGTCCAGGCCAAGCGCTACCTGACCTTCAAGGACCCCGGTTATTACCAGCGGCTGAGCGAAGCCAGCCGGCGCACCCTGGAATACCAGGGTGGGGTGATGAGCGCGGCAGAGGCGGCAGCCTTCGAACTCGACCCGTTATGGGCGGTGAGTTTGCGCATGCGCCACTGGGACGAGCAGGCCAAGGAAATGTGGGTGCCGGTGATGGATTTGCAGGTGCTCAAGGACAAGGCGCTGGCTGTATTGGCCTGAGGGCCCTTTCGCCGGCAAGCCGGCTCCTACAGGGCTTGCAGGAGCCGGTTTGCCGGCGAAGGCGATCTAAGACACCAGCAACGTCTCAGCCAGCGCCTCGATCTGCTCCTGGCGCTCGGCCTGGCTCAGGCGTTTTTGCGGATTGAGCGATGACCACTGCGGGTGCGCCCGGGCCTTGCTCAGGGCTTCCGGCAACTTGCCCTCGCGCCAGCTCTTGTCCTCCGGCGTGGCCAGGCGAATGCTGTCCATGGCCGCATGCCCGCGCAGGTTCAGGGCCTGTACCAGCTGGCGCTGACGCAGGGCCAGCAGGCGCAGCACGCTGTCGTCCACGGTCAGCTCGCGCTGGCCCTTGAGTTTGCCCAGCAGGCGGCTGCCGTAGCTGCGGGCGGTCTGCAGGGCGCCGCCGGCAATAGCCCCGGCCAGCGCCGCGGCCCCCAGGGTCAAACCACCCACCAGCAAATCCACCCCTGCGCCGGCCGCGGCTCCGGCGGCGATGCCGCTGCCCACCCGCACCCCCAGTTGCTTGAGGGTTTCCGGGTTGAACAGGTCGTCGCCCCAGCGCCCGTCCAGTAGCGGCAGGTCGCTGGCCGACGCGTCCTCGGGGCGGAAGGCGTAGAGCTTGAGCAAGGCCTCGACGCAGCGCTGCTCGCGCTGGCGGATGGCCTGGCGCAGTTCGCCTATGGCCTGTTGTTCCTGTTGGGCGTCGCTGGCTACGCTGCGGCGGCAGGCGGCGCAGTCCACCAGCAGCTCGGCAATCAGCCGCGCTGCGCTGTGCTGGCGGGCCAGGCGCTGGGCCTCTTGGTCGTCGATCAAGCGTTGCAGGGCCGGGCGTGCGTGCTCCAGCAGCAGCGCCAGGCTTTCATACAGGCGCCGTTCGCCGTCCTCCGGTGGCGCCACGCTGTCGAAGCGCACCAGGGCGTGCAGCCCCAGGCGGGCCAGGGCATCGCGCCAGTCGCCTTCGCGCTGGTCGGCGCTGCTGACGAAATTCAGCACTGGCAGCAGCGGCTTGCCGCAACCGGTGAGCACTTCAAGCTCATCGCGATACTTGGCCAGCACCGGCTCGCGGGCGTCGATCACATACAGGCCGGCGTCCGAGGCCAGCAGCTGGCGCAGGACCTTGGCTTCCTGTTCGAAGCGCTGGCGAGCCTCGCTACCGTCGAGAAACCGCGCCATCCGCGCCGGGCCGTCCAGGCGTTCGCCCGGGCGCTCCAGGCGCTCCAGGTAATCCAGCAGGGCGATGGCATCTTCCAGGCCGGGGGTGTCGTAGAGCTCCAGCAGGGGTTGGCCATCCACCGAAAGGCGGGCGCCTTCCACGTGCCGGGTGGTGCTGGGGCGATGGGAAACCTCGCCAAAACCCACGTCCCGGGTCAGGGTGCGCAGCAGCGAGGTCTTGCCGACGTTGGTGTGGCCGACCACGGCGAGTTTCAGTGGCTTGTGGCGGGTATCAGTCATGACCGTTCTCCAGCCAGTCGAGGGGGGCGCAATCGGCGAAGGGCAACTGCAGCTGGTGCAGGGCGCTGTGCCAGTCGCCCAGGCGATCGGCGTCCAGGGCCTGGCCGGGCGGGGCTTGCAGCAGCCAGACCCGGGTGGCGCTGGCGTTGCGCGTCAGTTCGGCGATCAGCCCCAGGCTGCCGCGGTCCGGCGAGCGCCGCGGGTCGCAGGCGATCACCAGACGCGCCGGGGGGAAACGGCTCATCTGCTCCAGCAGGCGGCTGCGCGACTCGCGACTGTCGAGGATGCCGGCGTCCTTGACGCTCTCCGGCAGTTGCGGCGGCCAGGGGCGCTGGTTGTCCAGTTCGATGGCCACCAGCAGGGCGCCGCTGCTGTCCTGGGCACTGACGCCGCCTTCGACCCGGTGCAACTGCTCGGGGGCCGCATCGTTGACCCCCAGGCGCTCGCTGCTGGGCATCAGGCGCTCACGCAATTGGGCGTAGCCCGGCAGGTTGAGGTCCAGTTGCAGGCGCGCCTGCCCGTGTTTCCAGCGCCAGCGGCAGAACAGCATCAGCAGCAGGCGCGGCAGCACGCCGTAGATCACCACCAGCACCACCAGCCAGATGGCCCAGGACTGGCGGATCAGTTCGGTGTTGTAGACATCCCGGGTGCTGGCCTGAATGCTCGCCACGCTCGGCGCGCCAAAGCCCAGGCCACGGGGCAGGGCACTCAAGGTGTTGGTAATGGCCACGAAGGCATCGCTGCCCAGCAGGGTGCTTTCCCAGACAAAACTGTAGCGGTGGGTGGTCAGCAGCAACAGCAACATGACCACGGCGCTGAACAGGGCCAGGCACCACAGGCCGTTGATCAGGCTGCCCAGGGCCCAGCGGTTGAGCTTGCGCCGTTGCAGCAACAGCAGCAGGGCCGGCGGCAACTGCGCGGCCTTGGCATCGCGGGAGAATTTTTCGCTGAGCCACAGCCACAGGCGGCCCAGGCTGGCGCCGTGCTCGCCGGCGAACAGCAGGCCTGCCAGCCAGCTCAGCAGCAGGATCAGGTTGATTCCCAGCAGGCTGCCCAGGGCCCAGAACACGTTCACCGGTTGCTGGGTGCTGCCCAGGGCGCTGAAGGCCAGGCCGGCACCGCTGATCACCGCCAGAACCGAGAGCGCCAGCAGGGCCAGGCGTGCGCCCTGCTGCCAGTGCAGCAGGGCGCTGTGCAGGCCGTCACGCTGGGCCAGCCACAGGGCGCGGTTCTGGATCCGGGTCGCCAGGTCGCCGCCCTGGTTGCGGGCCAGGCGATTGGCTTCCTGATCTTCCAGCGGGCCGGCGTGTTCCTCGCGCAGGCGCACGGTTTCGGTCAGCCACAGGCGTTGCAGGGGAGTCAGTGCAGTCACGCGTCATTCCATCGCTCAAAAGTGCGCTGAGCATAACTGCTGCAGCGCGGATCGGGGTACGTTGCCAGGTCCTGGTCCTCTGGTATCCTCGCCGGCATGAAAAAATCTCTCCCTCTCAGCCTGATCGCGGCCCTTGCACAAAACCGCGTGATCGGCGTCGACAACAGCATGCCCTGGCATTTGCCGGGGGATTTCAAATTCTTCAAGGCCACCACCCTGGGCAAGCCCATCATCATGGGGCGCAAGACCTGGGACTCTCTCGGCCGGCCGTTGCCGGGGCGGTTGAATATCGTGGTCAGTCGTCAGACCGGCCTGGTGCTCGAAGGTGCCGAGGTCTACCCCTCCCTGGAGGCGGCAGTGGCCCGGGCCGAGGAGTGGGCACTGGAGCAGGGCGCCAGCGAGCTGATGCTGATCGGTGGCGCACAGCTTTACAGCCAGGGGCTGGAGCAGGCAGATCGCCTGTACCTGACGCGGGTAGCCTTGAGCCCGGAAGGCGATGCCTGGTTTCCGGAATTCGATGAGCAACAGTGGAAGCGGGTGTCAGAGGTGCCGAACCCGGCGGAAGGGGACAAGCCGGCGTACAGCTTCGAGGTGTGGGAGAAGCGCTGAGCGCTCCGCCAGCCAGCCGGGCTCCCGAAGGAACCGGCGGGCCGGCGAAGAGATCAATCAGGCCTGAGCCAGTTCTTCGTGCTCATCGGCGTCCAGCAGCGCCTTGTCGGTCTGCTGCATCACCTGGCTGGTGATCGCGCCTGCGGTCATCGAACCGCTGACGTTGAGCGCGGTGCGGCCCATGTCGATCAGCGGCTCCACGGAAATCAGCAGCGCCACCAGAGACACCGGCAGGCCCATGGCCGGCAGCACGATCAGCGCGGCGAAGGTTGCGCCGCCGCCCACGCCTGCAACGCCGGCGGAACTCAGGGTGACGATGGCCACCAGGGTGGCGATCCACAGCGGGTCCAGCGGGTTGATGCCCACGGTCGGGGCAACCATCACCGCCAGCATGGCCGGGTACAGGCCGGCGCAGCCGTTCTGGCCGATGGTGGCGCCGAACGAGGCGGCAAAGCTTGCGATGGACTGGGGAATGCCCAGGCGCCGGGTCTGGGCCTCGATGCTCAGGGGAATGCTGGCGGCGCTGGAGCGGCTGGTGAAGGCGAAGGTCAGCACTGGCCAAACCTTGCGGAAGAAGCGCAGCGGGTTGATCCCGGCCAGTGCCACCAGCAGGCCGTGGACCACGAACATCAGCCCCAGGCCGATATAGGACACCACCACGAAACTGCCCAGCTTGATGATGTCCTGCAGGTTGGAACCGGCCACCACCTTGGTCATCAGCGCCAGCACACCGTAGGGCGTGAGCTTCATCACCAGGCGCACCAGGCGCATCACCCAGGCTTGCAGGGTGTCGATGGCGTTGAGCACTTTCTGGCCCTTGTCGGCATCGTCCTTGAGCAGCTGCAGCGCCGCGACGCCGAGGAAGGCGGCGAAGATCACCACGCTGATGATCGAGGTCGGCTTGGCCCGGGCCAGGTCGGCGAAGGGGTTCTGCGGGATGAACGACAGCAGCAGCTGCGGCACGTTGAGGTCGGCCACCTTGCCTGCGTAATCGCTCTGGATCACTTGCAGGCGGGCCATTTCCTGGGTGCCGGCCACTAGCCCTTCGGCGGTCAGGCCGAACAGGTTGGTCAGGCCGATGCCCACCAGCGCGGCGATGGCGGTGGTGAACAGCAGGGTGCCGATGGTCAGGAAGCTGATCTTGCCCAGGGACGAAGCATTGTGCAGGCGGGCCACGGCGCTGAGGATCGAGGCGAACACCAGGGGGATGACGATCATCTGCAGCAATTGCACGTAGCCGTTGCCCACCAGGTCGAACCAGGCGATGGAGGCCTTGAGCACCGGGTTGCCGGCGCCGTAGAGGCTGTGCAGGGCGATGCCGAAGACCACGCCCAGCACCAGGGCCAGCAGGACTTTCTTGGCCAGGCTCCAGGTGGTATGGCGGGTTTGTGCCAGGCCCAGCAGCAAGGCCAGGAACACCAGCAGGTTGAGGAACAGCGGCAGATTCATTGGGGCTCCGATAAGGCTTGTGCCAATCGCGGCTCAGGGCGATTGCGAACCGGCAAGCCTAACAGCTTGAAATCTATTGAATTAATAACGATATCGCATGGCAACTGTCGTTTTTGGAATAAGCGATTGACGTTCAGGCGCATGTCGCTGGCGCTTACGGGACGCAAGCGGTCGCGTGGAGACGAGAACTGTCACAGGGATTTGTTAGCGTCGAAGGCTTTCACTCAGGGAGAAAACCGCCGATGAAACTCGCTCCGAAATTGCTCGCAGTCGCACTCTGCCTGGGCCTCGCCGGCCAGGCCCTGGCCACCGAGTTGAAGCACTGGCCCGCGGAACAGGCCAAGCAGCTGGACGCGATGATCGCGGCCAATGCCAACAAGGGTAACTACGCGGTGTTCGACATGGACAACACCAGTTACCGCTACGACCTGGAAGAATCCCTGCTGCCCTTCATGGAAAACAAGGGCCTGATTACCCGCGACACGCTTGACCCGTCGCTCAAGCTGATCCCGTTCAAGGACACCGCCGAGCACAAGGAAAGCCTGTTCAGCTACTACTACCGCCTCTGTGAAATCGACGACATGGTCTGCTACCCCTGGGTCGCCCAGGTGTTCTCCGGCTTTACCCTCAAGGAGCTCAAGGGCTATGTCGATGAGCTGATGGCTTCCGGCAAGCCGGTGCCGAGCACCTATTACGACGGTGATGTGGTCAAGACCATCGAGGTCAACCCGCCCAAGGTCTTCACCGGCCAGGCCGAGCTGTACAACAAGCTGATGGAGAACGGTATCGAGGTCTATGTGATGACCGCCGCCTCAGAAGAGCTGGTGCGCATGGTCGCCGCCGATCCCAAGTACGGCTACAACGTCAAGCCGCAGAACGTCATCGGCGTGACCACCCTGCTCAAGGATCGCAAGACTGGCGCCCTGACCACCGCGCGCAAGCAGATCAGCGAAGGCAAATATGACGAGAAGGCCAACCTCGGCCTTGAACTGACCCCCTACCTGTGGACCCCGGCCACCTGGATGGCGGGCAAGCATGCGGCGATCCTGACCTACATCGACGAGTGGAAGAAACCGGTGCTGGTGGGCGGCGACACCCCCACCAGCGACGGCTACATGCTGTTCCACGATGTTGACGTGGCCAAGGGCGGCATCCACCTGTGGATCAACCGCAAGGACAAGTACATGACCCAGCTCAACGGCATGATCGCCAAGCACGCCGCGGCCCAGGCCAAGGAAGGGTTGCCGGTGACTGCCGACAAGAACTGGGTGATCGTCAAGCCCGAAGACATCCAGTAAGCCTGCCCGCTACACCGCCCCTCTGTAGGAGCCGGCTGCCGGCGAAGAGGCCATTGGGCCGGGCGTCGCTCTCGCGGACGCCTTCGCTGGCAAGCCAGCTCCTGCAAGGGGTGTCTGTCGTTCGGTGCGGAGCCGGCGTCCGTTATAGGCGGAGAATGTTTCAACTTGTGACTGCCAAACCCCCTCTGCCATAATCGCGTCCGTTTCCCATCCCCCCGCCTGCTCTCCCTTGTGCCGGGTTTGTCCCCGACTGCACGTAATGGACTACGTTGTGAGCTATCTCTCGATCGAATTCGGCCTCTGCTTCATCCTGTTCTTCGTTCTGTACTGGGGCCTGGGCTTCAGCCTGCGCTTGCAGAACGTCCTGCTGCTGGTCGCCAGTTACGCGATCCTTGCCAGCTTCAGCCTGAACTTCCTCTACATCCTGCTGGGCTACACGGCCCTGGTGTACCTGCTCGGCCTGTTGAGCCAGCGTTACCCCGGGCGCGGCTGGGTCAACGGACTGATGCTGCTGCTGGTGCTCGGGGCGTTCTACCTGTTCAAGTACCAGGATTTCTTCACCAGTACGGTGCAGAACGCCTTCGCCCAGTTCGGTGTCGAGGTGTCGCTGCCGCTGCTGGAGGTGCTGCTGCCGGTGGGGCTGTCATTCTATGCCTTCCACTCGGTCAGTTACCTGGTGTCGATCAACCGCCGTGAGCTGACCCCGGGCTCGCCCTTCGACCTGGCGCTTTACCTGGCCTTCTTCCCCAGCCTGATCGCCGGTCCGGTGAACCGGGCGATTCCCATGCTGGCGCAGATCAACCCGCCGCAGTTGCGCCAGGTGCTGGAGCCGCAGCGCGCCCTGGGCCTGATCGCGGTGGCGGTGGTCAAGCTGTTCTTCCTCAGTTCCTGGCTGGCCAACGAATGGGTCGACCCGGTATTCGACAGCCCGGTGGCCTATTCTGCCGAGCAGATCCTGCGTGCGGTCTACGGTTATTCGTTCCTGATCTACTTCAACTTCAGCGGCTACACCGACCTGGTGACGGGCATCGCCCTGCTGCTGGGCTTCCGCCTGCCACAGAACTTCAACTACCCCTACGCGGCGCGCAACCTCAAGGAATTCTGGGGCCGCTGGCACATCAGCCTGTCGACCTTCATCCGTGACTATGTGTACATCCCCTTGGGGGGCAACCGTGGCCCGGTGTGGCGCGGCAACCTGAACATGCTGCTGGCGATGCTGATTTCCGGCCTGTGGCACGGCGCCAGCGCCAACTTCATCATCTGGGGCGCGCTGCACGGTATCGGCCTGGCCCTGTACAAGCTGTGCAGCCCGCTGCTGGCCCGGGGGCCGAGCTGGATCGGCGCCGACCTCATGGCGCGGCTGTTGACGTTCCACTATGTGGCGTTCGCCTGGATCTTCTTCCGCTGCGCGACCCTGTCCGATGCCATGGACATGCTCAAGGGCCTGGGCGAGCTGTCCTTGGGCGGCCTGCTCGGCGGCGGCGCCAGCCTGCTGGGCTGCCTGCTGTTCGTTGCGTTCTACCCACGGATCGTGGCGCTGCTGCGCCGCCTGTTCGATGCCGCCACCGGTTTGCCGTGGCTGTTCTATCCAGTGCCGCTGGGGCTGTTTATCTGCGTGGTCATCTTCGCCTCTCCGTCGGGCGTGCCGGGGTTCATCTATGCCAGTTTCTAACCGTTCGCCCTTGTCGATCAGCCTCGGTAGCGCGGCCAAGGTCTTCTACGCCCTGGTGGTCACCAGCCTGCTGCTGGTGTGGTTCAACCAGCAGTCGATCCGCCTCTACTGCCAGCAGAAGTACCACGACGACTGCGAGGTCCCGGGGTTGTCGCAGAACCCGCAGTGGCGCTTTGGCGCGCAACTCAACCAGGCCCTGGAAAATGCCCGGGTGGCCTTTGTCGGCAGCTTTACCGGCCAGGTGATGGTGGCCGAGGCCGCCGCGGAGCAAGAGCTGCCTCCTTTGCCTACGCTGGCCGAGGTGTCTGCGCCCGTACCTGCGCCGGTTGCGACCGACCATGCTGCGCCGGTGCATCCGGCCCCCGTGCATCCCGCTCCGCAGGCGCCGGCTGCAGTGCACCCGCAGCCGGTGGCCGTGGCCCCGGTGGTCAGCCATCCGCCCAAGGTCGAGCCGGGGGCAACCACGCCTCTGAAGGCCAGCCTGGCCACCGGGGATGAAGTGTTCTTCGTCGGTGATTCCCTGATGCAGGGCGTGGCGCCACACATGGCCAACACCTTGCGCAAACGCTACAACGTCAAGAGCCTGAACCTCAGCAAGCAGAGCACCGGCCTTGCCTACCCGAGCTTTTTCAACTGGCCCAAGACGGTTGAAAGCACCCTGGCCAGCAACCCCAACATTCGCCTGATGGTGATTTTCCTCGGCCCCAACGACCCCTGGGACATGCCGGTGGTCAAGGGCAAGCCGTTCCTGCGCTTCAAGACCCCGGACTGGGAAGAAGCCTATCGCCAGCGCATCGATTCGATCCTCGACACCGCCCAGGCGCATAATGTGCAGGTGATCTGGGTCGGGCCGCCGAACATGGAGAAGCCCAAGCTGTCTACAGCCATGGCCTACCTGAGCCAGCTGTACAAGGGCCAGATCGAGCAGTACCACCAGCACTACGTCTCGGCCAACGAGATTCTCGGTTACCAGAGCGACGAATTCTCCTATTACCGCACCACCGGCGATGGCAAGAAGGTCAAGACCCGGGTCGACGACGGTATCCATTTCACCACCACTGGGCAGAAGCTGATCGCTGAGCGTGTGATCTCGCTGATCAACTTTCCCAGCCAACAATTGACGGAGCACTGACTATGGGGCGACTGCAAGGCATTGCGCTGTTGCTGGGCATCACCTTGCTGAGCAGTTGCAGCCCGACCACCGAGGTCCAGGCCACTCCCGCTTCGGCGCTGGCCAAGTCCGGGATGAAGGCGAAAAAAGTCCTGACCACCGGGACCGACCCGAACCTGGCGCTGCTGGCACGCAAATTCAGCACTTCCAACCGCACCCCCATCACCATTGTGCAACTGGGCGACTCCCACACCGCCGCCGACTTGTTCAGCGGTGAGGTGCGGCGCCTGCTGCAGGCGCAATACGGCGATGGCGGCATCGGTTTCGTGGCAGCCACGCCGGTGCCCGGCACCCGCTATGAGCGGGTGATTCTCGGCGCCGCCAAGCGCCAGTGGTCCTTGGTATCGGCACGCAACCAGCAGAGCAACCAGTTTCCCCTGGGCGGCTACCTGTCGCTGCCCCTGACCCCAGGCGCGCGGGTGCATATCGCCGAACGCCAGCCGAGCAACCAGCAGTACCGGATTTCCGCGCTGTACCAGGCGTCCAGCAACAGCACCCTGACCGCCCGGGACAACCTCAACAAAAGCAGCCGCATGCTGGCCGCTACGGGGGGGCAATGGCGCTTCAGCCCGCCGTTCAACAACCTGACCCTGCCCCTGGACCTGAACGTGGCCAGCAACCAGGGACTGGCCCTGGGCGGCTGGAACATCCTCGGGCAGAAGAGCGCCGGGGTGATCTATTCCGCCCTGGGGATCAACGGTGCACGCCTGGACGTGCTGGACAAGTGGCAGCCCGGCTGGCTGGAAGCCCTCAAGGCCCTGCGCCCGGACATGGTGGTGCTGGCCTACGGCACCAACGAAGCCTTCGACGACGACCTGGATCTGCAGTTGTACCGCAGCCAGTTGCAGGAGAAGGTCGCGCTGTTGCGCAAGAACCTGCCCAAGACCGTGATTTTGCTGGTGGGGCCGCCGGATTCCATCAAGCGTCGCAATGCTGGCAGTTGCGCGGCCTCCCAGCCCCAGCCGTTGCGGCAGATCATCCAGATCCAGAAGGACGTGGCGAAGAACAGTCGCACCCTGTTCTGGGACTGGCAGGCGTTCATGGGGGGGGACTGCTCCATCAGCAAATGGCAGGGCAGCGACCTGGCCCGCAACGACCTGATCCACCTGACCGCCGATGGTTATCGCAAGAGCGCCGATGGCTTGTATCGCTTCCTGCGCGGGCAATTGGGCGAACGCATGCCTTGAGCTCCCGGCACCGCTTCAGCGGCGGCGCCACCACCTTGAATGCTGCTGTAGGAGCTGGCTTGCCAGCGAAGGCGCGGTCGAGGGCGATGCAAGGTTCAACGCTGCCTTCGCCGGCAAGGTCAAAAAAAATGCCCCGCACTTGGCGGGGCATTTTCATTGGCGGGCTACGATCACAGGCCGTCGAGCATGGCCTTGTTGCGCACCGCACCCTTGTCGGCGCTGGTGGCCAGCAGGGCGTAGGCCTTCAGCGCGGTGGTCACCTTGCGCGGGCGTGCTTCCACCGGTTTCCAGCCTTTCTTGTCCTGCTCGACACGGCGGGCCGCCAGTTCCTCGTCGCTGACCAACAGGTTGATCGAGCGGTTGGGAATGTCGATCAGTACCTTGTCGCCGTCCTGCACCAGGCCGATGGCGCCACCGGCTGCCGCTTCAGGCGAGGCGTGGCCGATGGACAGCCCCGAGGTGCCGCCGGAGAAGCGGCCGTCGGTGAGCAGGGCGCAGGCTTTGCCCAGGCCCTTGGACTTCAGGTAGGAGGTCGGATAGAGCATTTCCTGCATGCCCGGGCCGCCTTTCGGGCCTTCGTAACGGATGATCACGATGTCGCCTTCCTTCACCTCGTCGGCGAGGATGCCGCGCACCGCGCTGTCCTGGCTCTCGAAGATCTTGGCGTTGCCTTCGAAGACATGGATCGACTCGTCGACACCGGCGGTCTTCACCACGCAGCCGTCCAGGGCGATGTTGCCGTAGAGCACGGCCAGGCCGCCTTCTTTCGAGTAGGCATGCTCGACACTGCGGATGCAGCCGTTTTCACGGTCATCGTCGAGGCTGTCCCAACGGGTCGACTGGCTGAACGCCGTCTGGGTCGGGATGCCCGCCGGGCCGGCCTTGAAGAAGTGATGCACGGCTTCGTCGCTGGTCTGGGTGATGTCCCACTGGGCGATGCCTTCGGCCATGGTCTTGCTGTGCACGGTGGGCAGGTCGGTGTGCAGCAGGCCGCCACGGGCCAGTTCGCCGAGGATGCTGAAGATGCCGCCGGCGCGGTGCACGTCTTCCATGTGGTACTTCTGGATGTTCGGCGCCACTTTGCACAGCTGCGGCACGTGGCGCGACAGGCGATCGATGTCCCGCAGGTCGAAGTCGATCTCGGCTTCCTGGGCGGCGGCCAGCAGGTGCAGGATGGTGTTGGTGGAACCGCCCATGGCGATGTCCAGGGTCATGGCGTTCTCGAACGCCTTGAAGTTGGCGATGTTGCGCGGCAGGACCGACTCGTCGTTGTCGCCGTAGTAGCGCTGGCACAGCTCGACGATGGTGCGCCCGGCCCGCAGGAACAGCTCTTCGCGATCGCTGTGGGTGGCCAGGGTCGAACCGTTGCCCGGCAGGGCGAGCCCCAGGGCTTCGGTCAGGCAGTTCATGGAGTTGGCGGTGAACATGCCGGAGCACGAACCGCAGGTCGGGCAGGCGCTGCGCTCGTACTCGGCAACCTTCTCGTCAGAAGCGCTGGAGTCGGCGGCGATGACCATGGCGTCCACCAGGTCCAGGCCATGGCTGGCGAGCTTGGTCTTGCCGGCTTCCATCGGGCCGCCGGAAACGAAGATCACCGGGATGTTCAGGCGCAGGGCGGCCATCAGCATGCCGGGGGTGATCTTGTCGCAGTTGGAAATGCACACGATGGCGTCGGCACAGTGGGCGTTGACCATGTATTCCACGGAGTCGGCGATGATCTCGCGGCTCGGCAGGGAATACAGCATGCCGTCGTGGCCCATGGCGATGCCGTCGTCCACGGCGATGGTGTTGAATTCCTTGGCCACGCCACCGGCGCGTTCGATCTCGCGAGCCACCAGCTGGCCCAGGTCCTTCAGGTGCACGTGCCCCGGGACGAACTGGGTGAAGGAGTTGGCAATGGCGATGATCGGCTTCTTGAAGTCGTCATCTTTCATCCCCGTGGCGCGCCACAGGGCGCGGGCGCCGGCCATGTTGCGGCCATGGGTGGATGTTTTCGAGCGGTAATCAGGCATGGAGCACTCCGGGCGGCTAATCAGGTAACAAATGGGGAGTGAGCTTCTATTGACCTCGGGAACACTCAGAAATGGCCGTGTGTCCGAAAGCTGCCGATGACGCCGCGGGATCGCCGCGCGCCTCAGCCTGAGCTCATAAACCCGCCGGGGGATGACTGGCGATGAATTCGCCGATTCTACACCGCTGGCGTCAGGAAGGAATGCCGGGGCCGCTCTGTGGCATTGATTGCCTGGATATCACCGGACGCTGCCATCCTGGTTTAGACTCGCCGCCCTTCGATTACCTTCCAATGGAGCTGGAATGTCCGCGACTCTGCAATCCATCAAGTTCTGCCTGGGCGTCGGCCTGTTGCAGGGGCTGCTGCTGATGTGGCTGTTGTTGTACAGCGATTGGTCCGGCCTGGGCATCGTCGCAACGGGTGCTGCACTACTGGTGGGCGGCGGGGGGTTGCAAATGCTGGCCGGGCAGCAGCGCCAGTGGCGCACCTGGGGGCTCATGTTGCTGCTGGGCCTGGGGGCGGCGGGGCTGGTACGGCTGTATGACGAGCTACCCTCCAGCCCGCGGATGGAGTACTGCGTGGCGGCCGGGCTGCTGGTCGCCGTGGCCGTGGTGAGTCGGGTGCAAGGGCGGGCACGATTGGGCCGGCGCCTGCTGGGCAATGTCCTCTGGCTGGTGCTGGCCTTGCCATGGCCCTGGCTGGTGCTGAAGCTGTTCAAGCTGTGGCTTGCTTACCGTTATCTCGACCCTTTCAAGAGCGGGTGGATGTCCCTGCTGTTCTTTGCCGGCCCGACCCTGGCCTTCTCCCTTGGCCTGTGCCTGACTGGCCGCGGGCTGGCCCGTTTCAGCGAGGGAGCTGCCACAACCGCCTGATGGCCACCAGGACCCGGGCCAATCCGGGCTTCAGGCCAGGCGCAGGTTCCGGGCGCGGCGGCTGATGCGCTGGTTGACCAGCAGGCCGACGCTGCTCAGGGCGATGAAACTCAGGGCCAGGGTGGTCTGCAGGTCGCTGGCGCTGAGGTTGATCACGGCGCTGATCAGCCCGCCCATGACGAAAATCAGCGTGTTGCCGGCCGAGGCCGAGGCGCCGGCATTGTCCGGGAACAGTTCCATGGCCCTGGACGTGGCGGCGGGCCGGGTGATGGTGGTGCCGGCGGTGCAGATGATCATCGGCACCAGCACCGTGCTGATGGACAGGCCGAACTGGCTGGCCAACAGCAGCATGACCAGCCCGGCGAGGAAGATCAGGCACAACCCGGTAATGATCTGGGTGCCGGGCTCCAGGTATTTGTTGAGCACCCCGGCTACCACCCCGCCAATCACGTAGGCCGCGCCGTAGAGCAGCAGGGTCAGGGAAAACTCGTAGCTGCTGAGCTGCAGTTGCTCCAGGAAGATCAGCGGCGAGACCACGATGAACGAGAAGTGGCAAGCGAAGACGATGGCCGAGATCAGCCAGTAGGCGACGAAACTGAAGTTGCTGCAGACCCGTCGGTAGGCCTGGAGGATGCCGGTGCGCGGGCCGCTCCTGACGATCGGCGGGTTTTCCAGGGTGGCCAGCGCCTTGAGAAACACCAGGACGGCAATCGCGCTGAACACATAGAAGCTGCCTGGCCAGCCCATCAGGCTTTGCAGCAGGGTCCCGGCCAGGGGCGAGAGGGAAATGCACAGGCCGCTGGCGGTGACCATGAGGATCCGCAGGCGGTCGCGCTCCTGGCCGACGAACAGGTCCTGGACCAGCGCCTGGGACAGCACGAAGCAGCCACAGCCCAGTGCCTGGACCACGCGAAACACCAGAAACCAGTTGTAGTCCCTGGCCCAGACGCAGCCCAGAGCGCCGCCGACCGATACGGCCATGCCGGCCAGCAGCAGGGTCTTGCGGCCCAGGGCATCCGACAGCGGGCCGATCAGCAATTGGGAGATCGAGATGCCGATGGCGAACAGGCTGACGGACAGGGCGATATCGGCGGCGCTGGTAGCAAAGTGTTGGGACAGTGCAGGAAAAGAAGGCAAGAGCACGTCGATCGGGAACACCCCGAGCATGACCATGGCCATGAGCAAGACAATGGCGCCGACCTTCCTGGTCGTGGAGGCAGAGTCATCCCTGATTTCAGGCATCGATCAGTCCTGTCTGGGTGAAGAGTCGGCGGTTATCATCGTGCTCGAAGAAACCTGCGCGCTTCATGGCTTGCAGGGTGGCGCCGGCGATCGAGCGGGCGCGCAGCACTTCTGCACTCGGCTGAATCAGGCTGTGGATGGCGGCATGTGCCGCGGCGAGGGGAATGCCGGACTCGTTCAGGCTTGCGCTCAGCCACTCCTGGTCCACGGCAGCGAAGATGAAAATGATATCGATCAGTTGGCTGGCGGAAAAAACCTGCTGCTGCGGCGACAGTCGTGCCCAGACATAGTCGAACACTTCGCTGAAATAACGACTGTGCCGGGCCTCGTCTTCCAGGTGCTCCCTGAACATCTGGTAGACCGTGGACACCAGCCCATCACCGGTGATGCTCAGCAACTCCTTGGCAATGATGGTTTCGGAGACGAAACCCAGCAGGAACCAGACCAGGGGCCGTTGAGAATCGGCGCAGCGGGCCAGCAGGTCGTGCATCAGGCGGATGCGCCTGGGCAGTGGCTGCCAGGCTGGCATGGCGTAACCATTCGCCACCTGCTCCGCCAGCTTGAAGGAGAACAGGGCGTGATAGCCCTCGTCGGTATACAACTGCAGGGCCGCGATTTTCATCGTCTCCGGCAGCTCGATCGCCAGTTCCCCGTGGATCAGGGTTTCCACCGAGCGGTTGACGATCTTGTGCTCCAGGATCGTCGTGTAGTGCAGGAAGTACACCAGATGGTTGGCCGCCAGGCGCTGCTGTACCGTCCTCCCGGCGTGCTGGACGGCCGGGTCGGCGAAGTAGGGGATGAAGGCCGGCGGAAACCAGTCACGGGTCTGCAGTTCCTGTTCGAGCTCGCTGTGGGGCGGTAGCTGGTAGCTGCTCTTGCGCGAGCGCACCGCGGAGCGGTTGTCCCAGTCGCCGAGGGAGTAGGGACGCCGGCCTGCCGGGGCCTCTTTGGACGATGCGGCGGGGTGCATTACTGTTCGCGCTCCCGCTGTTCGATCAGGGCCTTGAGTTCCTTGCATTGCACCTGGCCATCACCTTGGCCGCAGCCGACAAAGAACAGCGGCTGCTCCGCGGCGTCCTGCAGCCCCAGCAATTGCTCCACGCGCTCGTCGCTCAGGGCTCCCGTCAGCCAGGTGTCCAGGCCCAGGGCAGTGGCCGCGAGCTGGAAGGTTTGCGAGATATGCCCGGCCTCGACATAGGCCATGCGGTAGGCCCGGGAGTGTTCGTATTTCCACCACAGTTTGTCGAAGCGGCAGGTCAGGAACAGGCCCAGGGGCAGTTCGTTGACGAAGTGCTGGCCAGCCAGCAGCAGGCCCAGGGGTTCTTCTGGAAGCGGGTGCACGGGCCGCAAGGCGTGCAGCTCCGGGTGGTAGTAATAGAGGCCCGGCTCCAGGCCGCGGACCCTGGCGGCATAGACATAACCCTCGCAGGCGTTCAGGCCACCGCCGGAAGGGCTGCTGCGCCTTGGCCGCAGGGCTTCGGGGACGGTCTCGTCCGTGTCGGCTTCCCGTTCCTTGAGGTAGCCCAGGGACAGGTAGAGCAGGGTGCTGAGCTCTTCCAGGGCCACGGCCTGCTGGGAAAAGGAGCGTGAAGTCTTGCGCTGCAGCAGCACCTGGTTCAGGGAGCTGGCGGTTTCCAATACCGGCGCGGGCAGGCGGATCAGACCATTGTGGGAGGTTTCGGCAAAGCGGGCTGAGGGGGCCGGGGTGTCCAGTACCTGATCGCAATGCTCGAGGTATTGGGCGGACCACTCATGAATATCCTGGGGCACTTGCTCGAAGGGCAGGTTCTTGGTGCCGATGTGGAAGATCCGCGACAGTTCATCCCAGCCCCATTCAAGTGGCTCGAAAGTCTCGTTGGACAGGAGCCCGGCGGCGGCGAATGCACTATCTATTTCATTCTTATCGTCATACTGCGAAGGGTCTTCGACAAGTTGTATGAGGCGTGTGGAATAGATCGAGTCCAGTTCGAACTGAGTGTGATCTTTATAGTTCCAGATAACAGTGAAGGGCGGGCGGGCAAGTATGAAAAAGTTCGGGTTTATTTGCATGTTCTTTTAAAACTCTGAACTTGACCAAAGATGAAGCTGGGTAGCCGGCACTCCCCAGTTCATCAATTACTTAGCGGGATTTAGCCGCTGCGAGGCAAGCCAGGTTGGCGATCTTTTTCGATTCGAGGGAGATAGCTTTCATTGTTATTGCTCCTAAACGATTTGAATGAATGTCGCTTCCTAAGCGACTTCCGAAGAGTAGACAGCAATAGAGAGGAATCAAGTAGTTATTAGGTAAGTGATTGCCTAGAGCACTGTAGGATATTGGCTAGTTACTTTGATGGATCATAGGTATATAAGCGCGGGTTTCCCTGGGTTATCCAATGGCCCGGGCGGCGAGAGGGGAGAGGCGAGAGGGGAGCGAGGCGCTCGAGCGGTTGCCCAGGGATGCTGTGGCGTCCCTGGGCAGGCAGTGGCTCAGCTGTTGGGCAGCAGGCGGCAGGTGATGCTCTTGATGTAGCGGGTTTCCGGAATGGCCGGGTGTACCGGGTGGTCCGGGCCCTGGCCGCCGCGCTCCAGCAGCTGGATGTTGCGGTCCAGGTGGCGGGCGCTGGTCAGGAGGATGTTCTGCAGGTCGTCCTCGGGCAGGTGCATCGAGCACGAAGCGCTGACCAGGATGCCGTCCTTGTTGAGCAGGCGCATGGCTTGCTCGTTAAGGCGGCGGTAGGCGCCTTCGCCGTTCTTCAGGTCTTTCTTGCGCTTGATGAAGGCGGGCGGGTCGGCAACGATCACGTCGAAGCGCTCTTCACTGGCCTTGAGTTCCTTCAGGGCTTCGAAGACGTCGCCTTCGATGCAGGTCATTTTCTCGGAAAAGCCGTTCAGCGCGGCGTTGCGCTCCACGCCGTCGAGGGCGAAGGCCGAGGCGTCGACGCAGAACACTTCGCTGGCGCCGAAAGCCGCGGCCTGCACGCCCCAGCCGCCGATGTAGCTGTACAGGTCCAGCACGCGCTTGCCCTTGGCATAAGGCGCCAGGCGGGCACGGTTCATGCGGTGGTCGTAGAACCAGCCGGTTTTCTGGCCCTGGATCACCGGGGCTTCGAACTTCACGCCGTTCTCTTCCAGGGCGACCCACTCCGGCACCAGGCCGAACACGGTTTCGACGTAGCGTCCCAGGCCTTCGGCGTCACGGGCGGCGGAGTCGTTCTTGAACAGGATGCCGCTGGGCTTGAGCACCTGGGTCAGGGCGGCAATGATGTCGTCCTTGTGGGTTTCCATGGTCGCGGAGGCGATCTGTACCACCAGGATGTCGCCGAAACGATCGACCACCAGGCCCGGCAGCAGGTCGGAGTCGCCGTACACCAGGCGGTAGAACGGTTTGTCGAACAGGCGCTCGCGCAGGGACAGGGCCACGTTCAGGCGGTGCACCAGCAGCGACTTGTCCAGGGCCAGCTTGGCATCGCGCGACAGCAGGCGGGCGCAGATCAGGTTGTTCGGGCTCATGGCGACCACGCCCAGGGGCTTGCCGCCGGCGGCTTCCAGCACTGCCTGGTCGCCTGCCTTGAAGCCGTGCAGAGGGGTGGCGGCTACATCGATTTCGTTGCTGTAGACCCACAGGTGGCCGGCGCGCAGGCGGCGATCGGCGTTGGCTTTGAGGCGCAGGCTTGGCAGGGACATGACGTCGCTCCGGAAAAAAGGGCGCGATTATACCCCGTCGCGGGGCGCAAGCGATGGCCAATGGACCTGCGGCGGGAGCCCTTTGCCGCAACCATTGGGTAAAGTTCCTGTCCGGTCGCCCAACATTCCCGTGTTAGAGGTTAGAATCCCCGGCTCACCCAGAGCGTGTACTTATGTCCCAAGAGCTATCAGCCGAACAGATTCAACAGGCCCTGCAAGGCATCAGCGTGCCGCCCCAACCGCAAATCATGGTGGATTTGCAGATGGAGCAGTACATGCCCGATCCCGATCTGGAGGTGATCGCCAAGCTGATCTCCCAGGACCCGGGCCTGTCCGGCGCGTTGCTGAAGATCGTCAATTCACCGTATTACGGGCTGAGCAACAAGATTGCTTCGATCCAGCGGGCGGTGAATCTCCTGGGCAGCCGTTCGATCATCAACCTGATCAATGCGCAGTCGATCAAGGGCGAGATGAGCGATGAAACCATCGTCACCCTCAACCGCTTCTGGGACACCGCCCAGGACGTGGCCATGACCTGCCTGACCCTGGCCAAGCGTACCGGCTCCCAGGCCGTGGACGAGGCCTATGCCCTGGGCCTGTTCCATGACTGCGGCGTGCCGCTGATGCTCAAGCGCTTCCCCGACTACATGACTGTGCTGGAAGAGGCCTACGGCAGCGCCGGCCCGGAGCAGCGGGTGGTGGACACGGAAAACCGTGCCTTCAATACCAACCACGCGGTGGTCGGCTACTACACGGCCAAGTCCTGGCGCCTGCCGGAGCACGTGACCAACGCCATTGCCAACCACCACAACGCCCTGGCGATCTTCAGCGACGAATCCTCGCGCAACAGCCAACTGAAGAACCTGCTGGCGATCCTCAAGATGGCCGAGCACATCTGCGCGTCCTACCGGGTGCTGGGCAACCAGGTGGAAGACCACGAGTGGAACAGCATCGGCCACCTGATTCTCGATTACGTCGGCCTATCGGACTACGACTTCGAGAACCTCAAGGAAACCGTGCGCGAGCTGGGCGCACACTGATCGTTCATTTCGCGATGAGTACCAGGGGCGCATATGCCTGAATTACCGGAAGTCGAAACCACCCGGCGCGGAATCGCGCCGCATCTGGAAGGCCAGAAGGTCAGCCGGGTCATCGTCCGTGACCGGCGCTTGCGCTGGCCGATCCCCGAAGATCTGGACGTGCGCCTGTCCGGGCAGCGCATTGTGCTGGTGGAGCGGCGGGCCAAATACCTTTTGATCAATGCTGAGGTCGGCACCCTGATCAGCCACCTGGGAATGTCCGGCAACCTGCGTCTGGTGGAGGTTGGGCTGCCGGCGGCCAAGCACGAACATGTGGATATCGAGCTGGAGTCCGGCCTGGCCCTGCGCTACACCGATCCGCGGCGCTTTGGCGCCATGCTCTGGAGCCACGACCCGCTGAATCACGAATTGCTGGTGCGCCTGGGGCCCGAGCCGCTGACCGACCTGTTCGACGGCGAGCGCCTGTATCAGCTGTCCCGCGGACGCTCCATGGCGGTCAAACCGTTCATCATGGACAACGCGGTGGTGGTGGGGGTGGGCAATATCTATGCGACCGAGGCGCTGTTCGCCGCGGGCATCGACCCGCGCCGCGAAGCCAAGGGGATTTCCCGAGCGCGCTACCTGAAGCTGGCGATCGAGATCAAACGCATCCTGGCGGCCGCTATCGAGCGCGGCGGCACCACCTTGCGCGACTTTATCGGTGGCGATGGCCAGCCGGGCTACTTCCAGCAGGAACTGTTCGTCTACGGGCGTGGCGGGGAGAACTGCAAGGTCTGCGGCACCGGGCTGCGGGAAATCAAGCTGGGCCAGCGGGCCAGTGTCTATTGCCCGCGTTGCCAGAGCTGAGAAGCTTCGCCGGCAAGCCGGCTCCTACAGGTGTTTGTGGGAGCCGAAAGGGCGCCATATCACTCAAGCCTTGCCGGTGATCTTCCGGTACTTGGCCATCAACTCTTCTTCGGTTTCCGGGCGGGCTTCGTCCAGCGGAATGCAATCCACCGGGCACACCTGCTGGCACTGCGGCTCGTCGTAGTGGCCGACGCACTGGGTGCACAGGTTCGGATCGATGACGTAGATCTCTTCGCCTTGGGAAATCGCCGCGTTAGGGCACTCGGGTTCGCAGACGTCGCAGTTGATGCAATCGTCGGTGATGATCAGGGACATGGGGTACTCCGGCCTGGGCGGCAGGCCCGGGCATGTAAAAACGAATGCGCGCAATTGTGCCGTATTGACGCCCACAGTGCACGCGGGCGCGATGGCTGACGTCAGGCGAGGGCCCCGGTGCGGGGCCGCGCGGCTTATTTCTTGAAGCGCAGGGTCAGCGCGTCGGCGACCGCCGGGTGCACGAACTTGGTGATATCACCGCCCAGGGCAGCGATTTCACGGACCAGGGTCGAGGAAATGAACGAGTAGCGCTCCGACGGAGTGAGAAACAGGCTTTCCACGTCCGGGGCCAACTGGCGGTTCATGTTGGCCAGCTGGAATTCGTATTCGAAGTCCGAAACCGCCCGCAGGCCGCGCAGGAAGACATTGGCGTTCTGCTCCTTGGCAAAATGCGCCAGCAGGGTGGAGAAGCCGACGACTTCAACGTTGGGCAGATGCTTGGTCACCTCGCGCGCCAGTTCCACGCGCTGCTCCAGGGGGAACAGCGGGTTTTTCTTGGGGCTGGCGGCAACGGCGATGATCACATGGTCGAACAGGCGCGAGGCGCGTTCGACCAGATCGCCATGGCCCTTGGTAATAGGGTCGAAGGTACCTGGGTACAACACTCGGTTCATCGCGTCGTCCTGGCGGGAATCCGTTGGGGAGTCGGATGGTATCGCAGCCTTCCCGGTCGGCCAAGTCGCCTTTTAGGGAAGAAAGCACTATAGACGACGAGAATATCCCGCTTTTTCACACTGATTTCAGGCGCTCCGCCAAGGCGCTGGCCAATTGCGCCGTGAGCCCATAGACCGACAGCTGCGGGTTGGCGCCGATGCTGGTGGGAAACAGCGAGCCGTCGTGGACCGACAGGTTGTGCAGTTGATGGTGGCGCCCGAGGCTGTCGGTGACCGCGGTTTTCGGATCTTCGCCCATGGCGCAACCGCCCATCACGTGGGCACTGCCCAGGCGGGTGCGGTACAGGGCCAGGTCCAGGCCGTCGATCTGCGCCCGCACTTCGTCGAGGTTCTTGGCGAAGCGTGCATCGCTGTGCAGCGGCTTGACCGCCTTGGCGCCGCCAGCGAACTGGATCTCCGCCATGCTGTGGAAGGCCCGGCGCAGTCCGTCCCAGGCGTAGGGTGAAACCTGATAGTCGAGGACAGGGGTGCCGTCACCCCGCAGTTCGACGTTGCCGCCGGTGCTGTCGGGGTGAAAGCCGTCCCGCAGCAGGGCAAGCATGGCATGGGTGTGGGGCAGTTTCTCCATGGACAGCCCGCTCTGCGGCCCGAACCCGCCCAGCAGGGTGCTGGCCAGGGCCGGCTGCAGGGGCGGCACTTCAAGTTTGTAGGACATCTTGCCGGTGGTGCCGTCCTGCCACTGGAAGTGGTCGGAATAGATCGACTGCGGCGCGCCGTAGAACGGGTTGATCACCTCGTCGAACTGCCCGGCGGAGAAGTTGACCAGGTGCAGGAAGGTGCGTTTGCCCAGCCGCGAATGCGGGTCCGGCGCATCGGAACGCAACAGCAGGGCCGGGCTGTTGATGCCGCCACCGGCCAGCACGTAATGCTTGGCCTTGACCGTGATGGTGCGCCCGGTGGGGGCCACGCAGCGGGCGTCCATGGCCTGGCATTGCAGGCTGGTGACCTTGTCGTCCTTTATTTGCAGGCGCTCGGCCCGGGCCAGGTACAGCAGCTCGCCACCTTTCTCCAGGGTCGCCGGAATGGTGGTCACCAGCATCGACTGCTTGGCGTTGGTCGGGCAGCCCAGGCCGCAGTAGCCCAGGTTCCAGCAGCCGCGCACGTTGCGCGGAATCACGTGCCAGCTGTAGCCCAGGGCTTCGCAGCCCTTGCGGATCACGTCGTTGTTGGCGTTGGGCGGCATGACCCAGGGCGCGACGCCCAGGCGCTGTTCCATTTTCTCGAACCAGGGCGCCATTTCGGCCGAGCTGTGGCCCACCACCCCGTGCTCACGGGCCCAGTGCTCCAGGGTCGGGTCAGGCGTGCGGAAGCTCGACGTCCAGTTGATCAAGGTAGTGCCGCCCACGGCGCGGCCCTGGAGGATGGTGATGGCGCCATCCTTGCTCATGCGCCCGATGCCCTCCTGATAGAGGCTGGTGTAGGCCTGGTCTTCGAGCATCTTGAAGTCGTCGCTGGTCTTGAGCGGGCCTTCTTCGATCAGCAGCACCTTGTAGCCGGCGGCGCTGAGGATCTCGGCAGTGGTGCCGCCCCCGGCGCCGCTGCCGATGATGGCGACATCGGCTTCCAGGGTCAGGTCCTGCTCCAACTGCGAGCCGTTGTAGGTTTTCCAGCCACGATTCAGGCCTTCGCGGAACAGATCAGGTACAGGCATATCGGGTGCTCTCTTATTATTGATGGCTCGGCGCGCATCCACTGTAGCTGCTGCTGAGCCTGCGAAGCTGCGAAAAGGCCCCAGGGCCTTGCTTGACGATCTGCAGCCGAACCCCCAGTGCCCCGCGAGCGCCTCGCTCGTTCGCAGCCTGTGGCAGCGGCTACAAAGGCCGGTCAGACCTTCGGTGGCCCGGGATAACCGCAATGGGCCCAGGACTCGGGCCGGGTGTACCAAGCCATCATCACCAGTTGCAGCAACGAGGCATGGCCCATGCGCAGCAAGGCCAGGAAGCTGTTTTCCCAGCGGCTGAGGAAATTGCGGATGTCATCCGCGCTGGCGTTTTCCCAACTGCCCCAGATCCCCGTCAGCGGGCCGCGGGTGACCGCCATGCCCAGTACATCGAACAGCTGCTGGGTGAGCTTGAACATCTCGGTCGACAGGTGATTGAGGGCGTTGTCCAGGTTGGCCAGGGTGCCTTCGATGGCGGCGGGCATCTTGTCCGCCGGTACGGCGCCTTCGAGCATCACCGGGATCAGCGCCCGCAGGAACGGCAGGTCATTGCTGCGCAGCATGGTGAAACCGCTGGCGGGCGTGCTGGCGGAGCAACCGCTGAGGCTGGCGCCGAGCCCGGCAGTGGCCAGGAAAGCGCTGGCGCAGAGGCCGATTTTCAGCAGGCCGCGCCGTGACAGCGCGGGTGTTTCAGACAGGCTAGGGGTCATTGTTGTTATTACCCGGCGTTGTACTGGTTAACGAATGAACAGCTTCTGGATGAGCTTCTGGATCGATTTGCCATACGGCGGGTAGATCAGGCGGGCGGCGTTGAACCGCTGCTTGATGAACACCCCCTTGGCCTTGCTGAAGGTCAGGAAGCCTTCATGCCCGTGGTAGTGGCCCATGCCGGAAGGGCCGATGCCGCCGAACGGCAGGTCGTCCTGGGCCACATGCAGCAGGGTGTCGTTGAGGCACACGCCGCCGGAGTGGGTTTCGTTGAGCACCCGTTGCTGCTCGGCCTTGTCGTAGCCGAAGTAGTACAGCGCCAGCGGGCGCGGACGCTGGGTGATATAGGCGAAGGCCTGGTCCAGGGTCCGGTAGGGCACGATGGGCAGGATCGGGCCGAAGATCTCGTCCTGCATCACGGTCATGTCATCGCTGACATTGAGCAGCAGGCTGTGGCCCAGGCGGCGTTCCTGGCTCTGCTCGAACAGGGGCACCAGCAGCGCGCCCTTGCTGGTGGCGTCGCTCAGGTAACCGTTGAGCCGCGCCAACTGGCGCTGGTTGATGATGGCGGTGTAGTCGGGGTTGTCTGCCAGGGTCGGGAAAAAACCGCGCACCACCTGTCGATAGGCTTCGACAAAGGCGCCGACGCGCTCTTCCGGTACCAGTACGTAGTCCGGGGCGACGCAGGTCTGCCCGGCGTTGAGGGTCTTGCCGAAGGCGATGCGTTCGGCAGCGTCCTTGAGGGGCACGGTGCTGGAGACGATGGCCGGGGATTTGCCGCCCAGTTCCAGGGTCACCGGGGTCAGGTTTTCCGCGGCGGCGCGCATCACGTGCTTGCCGATGCTGGTGGCGCCGGTGAACAGCAGGTGGTCAAAGCGCAGCTTGGAAAACGCCATGCCCACCTCGGCCTCGCCCAGCACCACGCACACCAGGTCCTCGGGGAAGACCCGGGCCAGCAGTTGCTTGAGCAGTTGCCCGGTGGCGGGTGTGGACTCACTGAGCTTGAGCATCACTCGGTTGCCGGCGGCCAGCGCCCCCACCAGCGGGCCCATGCACAGGTACAGCGGGTAGTTCCACGGCACTATGATCCCGACCACCCCCAGGGGCTGGTAGACCACCTTGGCCGAGGCCGGCTGGAAGGCCAGGCCCACGGCGCGGCGGGACGGCTTCATCCATTTCTTCAGGTGTTTGCTGGCGTAGTGGATGCCGTGCAGGCTGGGCATCAGCTCGGCCAGCAGGGTTTCGTCGGCGCTGCGGTTGCTGAAGTCCTGGCTGATGGCATCGATCAGGGCCTGGCGCTCGTTGCTAAGCAGCTCCTGCAGTGCCTTCAGCCATTGCTGGCGTTGCGCTGCGGGGGGCATCGGGTTGGCGGCAAAGGCCCGGCGCTGGGCTTCGAACAGCTCAAGCAGCTCGTCCTGTTGCTGAAGGGAATCCTGCAGGTAAGCGATTTCGGCAGACATGGACGGGCTCCGTCTTTGTAAGGTGGCTAGTTTTTTAGAGCTTATGCTCTAAAATGTCAATTGCCCTCCTGCGCCGGTGGCGATTTATCCCCGGGGGGATAGAACGTAAGATGCACGCCAGCCTTCTGATTAAAGCCCACGCCCATGGCCCCACGCATAAAAACCCGCGAACGCATCGTCCAGTTCAGCCTCGAACTCTTCAACCAGCAGGGCGAGCGTAACGTCAGCACCAACCATATTGCGGCGCACATGGAGATTTCCCCGGGCAACCTGTACTACCACTTCCCCAACAAGCAGGCGATCATCGCCGTGCTGTTTGCCGAGTACGAAAGCCTGGTGGACAGCTTCCTTCGACCGCCCCCCGGGCGCGCGGTCACCGTGCAAGACAAGCGCTACTACCTGCAGGCTCTGCTGGCGGCCATGTGGCGCTATCGCTTCCTGCACCGCGACCTGGAGCACCTGCTGGACAGCGACCCCGAGCTGGCTGCGCGCTACCGACGTTTTTCCCAGCGCTGCCTGATCCAGGGCATGGCCATCTACGGGCGTTTCGTCGACGCCGGGATCGTCGCCATGGACAAGGTGCAGATCGAATCCCTGACCCTCAATGCCTGGATCATCCTCACCTCCTGGGTGCGTTTTCTGTGCACGACCCGGGAAAACTCCACGCACCTGAGCGAAGAAGCCATCAAGCGTGGGGTGTACCAGGTGCTGGTGCTGGAGGCCGGTTTCGTCACCGACCAGGCCCGGGAAGCGGTCAACGGCCTGTTCGAAGAGTTTTATGTGCCCTTGGCCCAAGCCCTGGAAGAAGTGCAGTAGGATCAACCTCCAACTTATTCACAGGAGCCCGCCATGCCCCTCGCGCAGTTGATCAGCCCGCTTGCCCTGGACCAGAAGAAACAGCAGCCCGGCCTGGTGATTCTGGATTGTCGCTTTGCTCTGGAAGACCCGGATTACGGCCAGCGCAGTTACGCCGACGGGCATATCGCCGGGGCGCATTTCGCGGACCTGAACCGGGATCTGAGCGCGCCGGTGATCAAGGGCGTGACCGGTCGGCATCCGTTGCCGGAGCCCGCGCAGTTGGTGGCGCGCCTGCAGGCCTGGGGCATCGATAACGACAGCGAGATCGTGCTCTACGACGACGGCCCCGGTTCCTACGCCGCTCGTGCCTGGTGGTTGCTGGCCTGGCTGGGCAAGCGTGATGGCGTTTTCATTCTCGATGGCGGCCTGAAAGCCTGGCACGCCGCTGGCTTGCCGCTGAGCCTGGATGCCCCGGAAAACGCGCCGGGGCAGTTCGTCGGGCACCCTGATCACAGCCTGCTGCTGGATGCCGAGCACCTGGGCAAGCGCCTGGGCCAGACGGACCTGACCCTGCTGGATGCCCGTGGCCTGCCGCGCTTTCGTGGCGAAGTGGAACCCATCGACCCGGTGGCCGGGCATATTCCCGGGGCGCAATGCGCGGCGTTCACCGACAACCTGGGGGAGGATGGGCGCTTTCTACCGGCCGATCAGCTCAAGCAGCGTTTCGCGCAGAAACTGGCCGGGCGTGACCCGCAGCAACTGGTGGCCTATTGCGGTTCTGGCGTCACCGCCTGCCACAACCTGTTTGCCCTGAGCCTGGCCGGCTACCCCCTGGGGCGGCTGTATGCCGGTTCGTGGAGCGAGTGGATCACCGATGCGCAGCGGCCTGTCGCCACCGGTGACTGACGGCCTTTACCCGCGGCCCCTTCGCTGGCAAGCCAGCTCCTACGGCCCGCAGGCCCCCGCGAACCTGTAGGAGCGAGCTTGCTCGCGAAAGCCGCACCGCCCTACTGCAGAACGGCACTGCGATAAGCCGCCGGCGCTACCCCATACACCTGCTTGAACTGCCGACTGAGGTGACTCTGGTCGGCAAACCCCAATTGTGTCGCCACTTCCAGGGGCAGGCAGCCGTCACGCAGCAAGGCCCGGGCCTTGGCGATGCGCTGTTGCATCAACCAGGTGTGGGGCGGAATCCCCGTAGCCCGGCGAAACACCCGGGCGAAATGGAACGGTGACAGGTTCACCGCTGCTGCCAGTTCCTCCAATGAAGGCGGCGCCGCCAGCTGCGAGCGCAGCAACTCCTTGGCCTGGACGATGGCCCGGTGTTCCTGCCCGGGTTCACCTGGTGCCCGCACTCCGGCGTGCCGTTGCAACAGCAACAGCAGCATTTCTCGCCATTGGGTCTGTTGTTGCAGGGCCGTGGCCGGGCTTTCCAGCAGGTGGTGCAGGCGGGCAAAACCCTGTACCAGGTCCGGATCGCGGTACAAGGTGGCGCCGAAGGCCGGCAGGCTGCCGCTGGGCAGTTCCAGTTCATCCAGCAGGCCGAATATCTGCTGGTTCTCCGGGTAGAAGGCGCGGTACAGCCAGCCGTCTTCCACGCCCTTGGCCCCGGTGTGCAGCTCGTCCGGGTTGATCAGCACCAGGGTGCCGCTGCCCGCCAAATGCTCGGCTCCGCGATAGCGGTAGCGCTGGGCACCGGCCATGATCATGCCGATCACATAGCCCTCATGCACATGGGGCACGAAACGCTGCTCGATGTAACGCGCGGCCAGCAACTCGACCCCGGCCAGGGGCGCACTCTGCCAGAAGCGGATCGATTCCCGGGCTGGCTTATCCATGGCGATCCAGGCCAGCCAACCACTGCGGGATCCGCCGCTCCAGGTAATAGCCGGGGTGTTTCAGGCTGCCGTCGACAAAACCCACATGGCCACCCTTGGCCTGCAGCTCGAACTGGGTGCTGGCGGATAGCTCGCTGGCTTCGGGCAGGCTGTGACGGAATACGAAGGGGTCGTCCGCGGCCTGGATGATCAGGGTCGGGGTGCGGATTTGCCCCAGGAAATAGCGGCTGGAGGCGCGGCGGTAATAGTCCTGGGCATCGGCAAAGCCGTGCAGCGGCGCGGTGACCCGGCCGTCGAAGTCCCAGAAGGTGCGCATCTTGGTCAGCGGCCCCAGTTGCGCCAGGGTGGCCAGGCCTTCGTGGCGGCCGTCGTGCTGGAACTGGCGCTGCTTGTCCTTGATGTAGGCCAGCATCTCGCGCATGAAGTGCGCCTGGTAGACCTTGGAAAAACCCTGGCCTATGCGATCGGCGCACTGGTCCAGGCGAAACGGCACCGACACCGCCGTGGCGCCTTGCAACGGGCTGTCGCTGCCGCTTTCCCCTAGGTATTTGAGCAGCACATTGCCCCCCAGGGAGTAGCCCACCGCATAGAGCGGCGCCTGGGGGCGCTTGGCCCGCAGGTGAGCGATGGCTGCAGCCAGGTCTTCGCTGGCCCCGGAGTGGTAGCTGCGGGGCAGCAGGTTGGGCTCGCCGGAACAGCCGCGCCAGTTTAGCGCCGCGCTGGCCCAGCCCCGGGTTGCCAGGGCCTGCTGCAGGCCGGCCACGTAAGGCGAGTTGGAAGAACCGGTCAAACCATGCAGCACCAGCACCAGGGGCGCGTCGGCGCTATGGGGGCCGTGCCAGTCCAGGTCGAGAAAGTCGCCGTCGTCCAGCCACAAGCGTTCGCGCTGGCGCTCAAGATGAGTGGTCGGGCGCCACAGCGGGCCCCACAGGGTCTGTAGGTGCGGGTTGCCAAGGCCGAAGGCGGGGGTGAAGCGATCAGGCGAGTCGGGCACGGGGAGGGTCTCGATGCAGCGGCGCGCAGCCCGGGCGGGCTGCGTACCTTGTTCCGGTCGGCTTGAGAGCCTGACTACGATCTGCTGCGCGGCTCGGGCCTGAGCGTTGCTCGCGAGGTCGTGATCAGGTTCTAGGCGACGTTGTCTGCCATACGTTGCCACAACGAGTAATACACCTGCCCGGATTTTTGTTCACGGTGCAGGCGCCAGCTTCCGGGGAGCCCCAGGGTCGATGGCGCGGTTTCGCTTTCGGTGTAGATCCAGGCGTCGTCCGCCAGCCAGCCGCACTCTTCCAGCAGGGCGCAGGCGGCGGGCAGCAGGTTCTGATTGAACGGCGGGTCGAGGAAGGCCAGGTCGAACGGCGTGGCCGGCTGGGTTTCCAGGTAGCGCAGGGCGTCGGCGGTCTGGGCCTGGCCGACGGTGCAGCGCAGGGTCCCCAGGTGCTCGCGCAGGCTGGAAATGGCCACGCTGCTGCTGTCCAGGGCCAGGCCCGTGGCGGCGCCACGGGACAGGGCTTCGAGGAACACCGCACCGCTGCCGGCGAACAGGTCGATGACCTTGGCCCCGGCCACATAGGGGGCCAACCAGTTGAACAGGGTTTCACGCACCCGGTCCGGGGTCGGGCGCAGCCCCGGCAGGTCGGGGAAGCTCAGCTTGCGGCTGCGCCATTCGCCGCCAATGATGCGCAACTGGCCCACGCCATTGTGCTGGTTGTGGACGGGTTTCTTGCTGGGACGGGCTGGACGGGCCATTAATGCTCCGGAACCCCGAGCGGCTGCTCGGCGGGTTTGTCAGTGGGAGGCGGCAACGGCTTTTGCGCGACGGTGGGGCCGGCGCTGACGATGACCATCTTGTCGACATTCAGGTGCTTGTTCATGGCGGCCTTGACCTGCTCCACCGTCAGCTCCTGGGATTGACGCATGAAGTCTTCCAGGTAGCTCAACGGCAGGTTGTAGAAACCCATGGCGCCCAGCTGGCCGACGATATCGGCGTTGCTGGCGGTGGACAGCGGGAAGCTGCCAGCCAGTTCACGCTTGGCGTCGTCCAGTTCTTTCTGGGTCGGGCCGTTCTTCAGGTACTCGGCGAACACGTCCTGCACCAGCTTCAGGGTGCCTTCGCTCATTTCCGCGCGGGTCTGCAGGTTGATCATGAACGGGCCGCGGGCCTGCATCGGGGTGAAACCCGAGTAGACGCCGTAGGTCAGGCCGCGCTTCTCGCGCACTTCGCTCATCAGCCGGGTGCCGAAGCCGCCGCCGCCGAGAATCTGGTTGCCCAGGGAGACAGCGGCGTAGTCCGGGTCGTCACGGTCGATGCCCAGTTGCGCCAGCATCAGGCTGGTCTGGCTCGACGGGAACTCGATATGGCCGATGCTGGCCTTGGGTTCGGCAGGTTGCTCGATCTTCGCCAGCGCCGGGCCTTTTGGCAGGGCGGCGGAGACTTGTGCGGCAATCGCCTCGGCATCGCTGCGGGACAGGTCGCCGACCAGGGCGATCACCACGTTGCCTGCGGCATAGGCCTTGGCGTGGAAAGCCTTGAGCTGGGCCAGGGTGATCGGCGGGATGCTCTTGGCATCGCCGTCGCTGGCATGGGCGTAAGGGTGGGTGCCATACAGGCGCTTCATCAGCTCCAGGCTGGCCAGCTTGCCGGGGTTCTGCTTCTGGTATTCGAAGCCGGCGAGCATCTGGTTCTTGATCCGCGCCAGGGAGTCGGCGGGGAAGGTCGGCTTGCCCACCACTTCGGCGAACAGCTTCAGCGCCGGTTCGCGTTTATCCACAGCGCTCAGGCTGCGCAGCGAGGCCACGGCCATGTCCTTGTAGGCGCCGTTGCCGAAATCCGCACCCAGGCCTTCGAAGCCCTGGGCGATGGCGCCTACATCCTTGCCGGCCACGCCTTCGTTGAGCATGGCGTTGGTCAACAGGGCCACGCCCGGCGCGTTGCCGTCCTGGCTGCTGCCGGCGGCGAAGATCAGGCGCAGGTCGAACATCGGCAGCTCGCGGGCTTCGACGAACAGCACCTTGGCGCCTTCGGCGGTGCTCCAGGTCTGCACATTGAGGTTGCGGTGGCTGGGGGCCTTGCCATCCAGCTCGGCCAGGGATTGGAGCTTCTGGCTGGTCTTGGCGTTGTCCAGGGCCTGGCTGGCATTGGATTCGCCGGAACGCGACAGGTACAGGCCGCCGGCGGTGAGCAGGGCCACCAGGGCCAGGCCCAGCAGGACCGGCGAGGCATTCTTGCGCTTACTCATGAGCGGACTCCTCAGGCAGTACATGGGCCACGCTCATACGTTCCCGAGTGAAATAGGTGCGGGCGGCCTTCTGGATGTCTTCCGGGGTCACGCTTTGCAGTTCCGCAAGCTCGGTGTCCATCAGCTTCCACGACAGGCCGACGGTTTCCAGCTGGCCGATGGCGGTGGCCTGGCTGGTGATGGAGTCACGTTCGTAGACCAGCCCGGCGATCACCTGGGCTCGCACCCGCTCCAGTTCCTCGGCGGATGGCGGGGTGGTCTTCAACTGGTCCAGCAGGCGCCACAGCCCGGCTTCGGCCTGGGCGATGGTTTTCTTCTTCTGGCTGTTGGGGGTGGCCGAAAGCATGAACAGGCTGTCGCCCCGGGTGTAGGCGTCGTAGCTGGTGGAGCCGCCGGACAGCAGCTCTTCGCCGCGCTCCAGCTGGGTCGGGATGCGAGCGCTGTAGCCGCCGTCCAGCAGGGCCGCGGCCAGGCGCAGGGCGTTCACCGCGCGTTTGTCCTCGGCGGTGGCGATGCTCGGCACGTTGAAGGCCAGCATCAGGCTCGGCAGTTGGGTCTTGACGTGCAAGGTGATCAGGCGCTCGCCGGGCTCGGCCAGCTCCATGGGGATCTTCGCCGGTGGCACGTCACGCTTGGGGATCGCGCCGAAGTAGCGTTGGGCCAGGGTTTTCACCTCGTCCGGGGTGACGTCGCCGACTACCACCAGGGTGGCATTGTTCGGCACGTACCAGGCCTGGTACCAGTGGCGCAGTTCCTCGACCTTCATCCGGTTCAGGTCGGCCATCCAGCCGATGGTCGGCGTGTGGTAGCCGCTGGCCGGGTAGGCCATGGCCTTGAAGCGCTCGTAGGCCTTGGACATCGGCTTGTCGTCGGTGCGCAGGCGGCGCTCTTCCTTGATGACCTCGATTTCGCGGCTGAACTCGTCGGCCGGCAGGCGCAGGCTGGCCATGCGGTCGGCTTCCAGCTCCAGGGCCACGCCCAGGCGGTCGCGGGCCAGGACCTGGTAATAGGCCGTGAAGTCGTCGCTGGTGAAGGCGTTCTCTTCGGCGCCCAGGTCCCGCAGGATCAGGGAGGCCTCGCCGGGGCCGACTTTCTCGCTGCCCTTGAACATCATGTGTTCCAGGGCGTGGGACAAACCGGTCTGGCCCGGGGTTTCGTAGCTGGAGCCGACCTTGTACCAGACCTGGGACACCACCACCGGCGCGCGATGATCTTCGCGGACCACGACCTTGAGGCCGTTGTCGAGGGTGAATTCATGGGTGGGTTGAGGGTCGGCAGCCAGGGCTGCAAGGGGCAGACAAACTGTGCTGAGCAGCAGGCCTGCGGCGCGGCGGGCTAGAGCATTCATTCGTTTTTAAACCTGTTGGGCTGCCCGCTTGGTCTTAGCCTGTGCGGGCGAGGAGGTGCTAGGATACTGATCCGTTTTACTGGCGGCCACGCCTATCAGGTCTTCGCGGATCAGCATGTACTTGAGCAGGTTGTATGAGTTACCGGCAAGAAGCCCTGATTTACCAGCTAGACTTCGACTTTTCGCCGATTTTGCCGTTCCAGTCCTTTAGTAAAATCGCTCCTTGAAGTGCTTTTGGGCATTTCGACAACATGTTGCGCGTGAACAAGCTGGATGAAACACAGTCTGTTCTGCATCGAATATTTATTTACCGAGGCGCCCAGTGGCGCATCGCTACCTTGAGATAGCCGTCTCCATGTTTGGTTCCAACGACGACAAAAAGACCCCAGCCGCGGCTGGCGAGAAGAAAGGCCTGTTCGGATGGCTGCGCAAAAAGCCGCAGGAACCCGTCGTCGAACAGCCGCAAGTGCCTGCCGAGCCGGCACCGACCCCGGTCATCGAACCTGCCGCCAGCGTAGCCTCGGCCGAGCCGGTGGTGCTGCCAATGGCCGAGCTGGTGCTGCAACCGCACATCGCGCCTGAACCGGCGGCCCCCGCGGCGCCCGACCTACCGCTGGCGCCAAGCGCCGAGCACAAGCCCTGGTTGACCCTGCCGGTGGCGGAAGAACCCGTGGCCCTGGTGGAAGACGCCCAGGCCGAGCATGTGGCTCCGCCGATTCCGGCTGTTGCCGTGCACCCTGAGCCGGTGGTCGAAGCCCCGGTGGTTAGCCCGGCTCCCGTGGTCGAGGTGCAAGCCCCGGTTGCCCCGGTATTCGTCGCCCCTGAACCTGTTGCTCCTGCTCCTGCTCCTGCTCCTGCTCCTGCTCCTGCTCCTGCTCCTGCTCCTGCTCCTGTAGCCGAGCCGGTTGTGGCGGCGGCAGAGCCCGAGCCTGTGACCGAGCCCGTCCGTCCCGCCGAAGAGAGCAAGATCGGCTTCTTCGCTCGCCTCAAGCAGGGTCTGTCCAAGACCAGCGCCAGCATTGGCGAAGGCATGGCCAGCCTGTTCCTGGGCAAGAAGGCCATCGATGACGAATTGCTGGAAGACCTGGAAACCCGCCTGCTGACCGCAGACGTCGGGGTTGAGGCGACTTCGGTGATCATCCAGAACCTGACCCAGAAGGTGGCACGCAAGCAGCTCACCGACTCCGATGCGCTGTATGCCTCGCTGCAGGCCGAACTCACCAGCATGCTCAAGCCGGTGGAACAACCACTGCAGATCGTCGCCCAGAACAAGCCGTTCGTGATCCTGGTGGTGGGCGTCAACGGCGCCGGCAAGACCACCACCATCGGCAAGCTGGCGAAGAAGCTGCAGTTGGAAGGCAAGAAAGTCATGCTGGCCGCCGGCGACACCTTCCGCGCCGCGGCAGTGGAGCAGCTGCAAGTCTGGGGCGAGCGCAACAAGATCCCGGTCATCGCCCAGCACACCGGTGCCGATTCGGCCTCGGTGATCTTCGATGCGGTGCAAGCGGCCAAGGCCCGTGGCATTGACGTGCTGATCGCCGACACGGCGGGGCGCCTGCACACCAAAGACAACCTGATGGAAGAGCTGAAGAAAGTCCGTCGGGTCATCGGCAAGCTCGATGCCGACGCCCCCCACGAGGTGCTGCTGGTGCTGGACGCCGGTACCGGCCAGAACGCCATCAACCAGGCCAAGCAGTTCAACCAGACGGTGCAGTTGTCCGGCCTGGCCCTGACCAAGCTCGACGGTACCGCCAAGGGGGGAGTGATCTTCGCCCTGGCCAAGCAGTTCGGCCTGCCGATCCGTTATATCGGCGTCGGTGAAGGCATCGACGACTTGCGTACCTTTGAAGCCGAACCCTTTGTCCAGGCACTGTTTGCCGAGCGGGAGCGTTCATGATTCGTTTCGAACAGGTCGGTAAGCGCTACCCCAACGGTCACGTTGGCCTGCATGAGCTGAGCTTTCGCGTGCGTCGCGGCGAATTCCTGTTTGTCACCGGCCATTCCGGCGCCGGTAAGAGCACCTTGCTGCGCCTGCTGCTGGCCATGGAGCGTCCCACCACCGGCAAGCTGCTGCTGGCCGGGCAGGACCTGGGGCAGATCAGCAATGCGCAGATCCCGTTCCTGCGGCGGCAGATCGGCGTGGTGTTCCAGAACCACCAGTTGCTGTTCGACCGCACCGTATTCAACAACGTCGCCCTGCCGCTGCAGATCCTCGGCCTGTCCAAGGCGGAAATCGCCAAGCGGGTGGACTCGGCCCTGGAGCGCGTAGCGCTGTCGGACAAGACCGATCTGTACCCCGGCGACCTGTCCACCGGCCAGCAGCAGCGCGTGGGCATCGCCCGGGCCATCGTCCACCGCCCGGCTCTGCTGCTGGCGGACGAACCCACCGGTAACCTCGACCCGCGTCTTGCGGCGGAAATCATGGGCGTGTTCGAAGACATCAACCGCCTGGGCACCAGCGTGCTGATCGCCAGCCACGACCTGGCACTGATCGCCCGCATGCGCCACCGCATGCTGACCTTGCAACGCGGACGCTTGATCGGCGACGGGGAGGCCGGCGTATGAGTGCTACACGTACCCCTAAAGTGGCGGAGCGCGTAGCGCCCAAGGCTTCCGAAGCACCACCGCCGAAGAAAAAGCGTGACGAGGACGACGGCCCGGATTTCGGCACCCTGCTACACGCCTGGATCGAAAGCCATCGCGCCAGCCTGCTGGACAGCCTGCGGCGCCTGGGCAAACAGCCCATCGGCAGCTTCTTTACCTGCCTGGTGATGGCCGTGGCCTTGAGCCTGCCCATGGGCTTGTCGCTGTTGCTCAATAATGTCGAGCGCCTGGGCGGTTCCTGGCAGCGCGCGGCGCAGATCTCGCTGTACCTGGATCTGGGGGCTTCTGCTACCGAGGGCGAGAAGCTCAGTGAAGAGATCAAGGGCCTGCCCGGTGTGGCGGATGCCGAGTTCATCAGCAAGGAAAAGGCCCTGGAGGAGTTCCAGCAGCAGTCCGGGCTGGGCGAGGCCTTGCGCGAACTGCCCCATAACCCGCTGCCGGGTGTAGTGCTGGTCACACCGAACGAAGTGGACAAGGCGACCCTGGAAGCCCTGCGCCAGCGGTTGTCGGAAATGCCCAAGGTGCAACTGGCGCAACTGGACCTGGTATGGGTCGAGCGGCTGGCGGCGATCCTCAAGCTGGGGGACCGCTTTGTCTTCGGCCTGACGGTGCTGCTGGTTTCTGCATTACTTTTGGTGATAGGCAATACCATTCGTCTTCATATTGAAAACCGCCGCACCGAGATAGAAGTGATTAAACTCGTCGGCGGCACGGACAGTTATGTTCGTCGGCCCTTCCTCTATATGGGGGCGCTGTATGGTTTCGGCGCGGGGATCCTGTCCTGGGGTGTATTGGCGTTTGGCCTGAACTGGCTGAACGATGCGGTAATCGGTCTGGCTGGCTTGTATGGCAGCGATTTTGCCCTCGCGGGGGTGCCGGTTGCCGATGGTCTGTCGCTCTTGCTAGGGGCGGTGCTGTTGGGTTATATCGGTGCGTGGATTGCGGTGGCCCGTCACCTGAGGGAACTGGCACCGAAGTAATATCTTTTTGCTTGTATTGACCTTTCAGCATTTTTGGGAACTTGTTTCGCGGTTTCCGGTCAATTTTCGCAGTGCTGAACGGCACGAGTTATGTGAGTCGGAGGTTTTTTCGTATGACCACTTCTTTGCAACCTGCTTACGCATTGGTTCCAGGCGCAAACCTGGAGGCTTATGTGCACACGGTGAACAGCATTCCATTGCTGACACCCGAGCAGGAGCGTGAACTGGCCGAGAGTCTCTACTATGAGCAGGATCTTGAGGCGGCTCGGCAGATGGTGCTCGCCCACCTGCGTTTTGTCGTACATATCGCCCGTAGCTATTCCGGCTACGGGTTGGCCCAGGCTGACCTGATCCAGGAAGGCAACGTTGGCCTGATGAAAGCCGTGAAGCGCTTCAACCCTGAAATGGGTGTGCGCCTGGTGTCCTTTGCCGTGCACTGGATCAAGGCGGAAATTCACGAGTTCATCCTGCGTAACTGGCGGATTGTGAAGGTTGCTACCACCAAGGCGCAGCGCAAGCTGTTCTTCAACCTGCGCAGCCAGAAGAAGCGTCTGGCCTGGCTGAACAACGAAGAAGTTCACCGCGTGGCGGAAAGCCTGGGCGTGGAGCCTCGTGAAGTGCGGGAAATGGAAAGCCGGCTGACCGGCCAGGACATGGCGTTCGATCCGGCTGCGGAAGCGGACGACGACAGCGCCTTCCAGTCGCCAGCCAACTACCTGGAAGACCACCGCTACGACCCGGCGCTGCAACTTGAGGATGCCGACTGGAGCGACAACTCCACCAGCAACCTGCACGAAGCCCTGGAAGTGCTGGACGAACGCAGCCGTGACATCCTCTACCAGCGCTGGCTGGCCGAAGAGAAAGCCACGCTGCACGACCTGGCGCAGAAGTACAACGTTTCGGCCGAGCGGATTCGCCAGCTGGAAAAAAGCGCGATGAACAAGCTGAAACTGTCCATCGCCGCTTAAGCCTGAAGCATCATGTAAAACGCCCCGATTACCTCGGGGCGTTTTTGTTTGTGCGGTTGGCGTAGGAGCCGGCTTGCCGGCGAATCCCCAGCCCAGCACCCATCTCGAACATGCTCAAGAAGAACCGGCGCAAAGCCAAATCCGGGTTACTCCGCCCAGGGCGCCCTGCGCGACTCGTTCAGCCGATTCAAGTAATCGGCTCCACCCAACTGGCTCATCTGCCGCCGAACCCAGCCCGCCCGCTGCATCACATAAGTGCTGGGACGTGCTGCGCTCCACACCCTTGGATTGGGCAGGACAGCGGCTAGCAGGCTGGCTTGCTGGCGTGACAGATTGGCCGCGCTGACGCCGAAGTGATGGCGCGCCGCGGCTTCTGCCCCGAACACCCCTTCATCCCATTCGACACTGTTGAGGTAGACCTCAAGAATCCGCTGCTTGGGCCAGAACACTTCGATCAGCGCGGTGAACCAGGCTTCCAGTCCCTTGCGCAGGTAGCTGCGGCCGGACCACAGGAACAGGTTTTTCGACACTTGCTGGCTCAGGGTACTGGCGCCACGGATCGAGCCGCCCCTTTCGTTGTGGATCAACGCTGCCTGGATTGCATCGATATCGAAGCCCCAGTGCTCGGGGAATTTCTGGTCTTCGCCGGCAATCACCGCCACCTTGAGGTTGTCGGATATTTCATCCCAAGGCTTCCAGGTGCGCTGCAGGTCGATGGGGTCGTTGTCGACCCAGGACTCGATCTTGCGCTCTACCATCAGGGCGGTGCCCGGTGGCGGTACGAAACGCAACAGCAGCACCAGCAGGACGCTGCCGACCATGAACCACATCAAGGCTTTTACAAGACGACGAAACAGATAACGCAGCATAGAGATGGCTTGGCCGAACCCGTTGAGCGCGCCATTATACAGACCCTTTGTGCTGAATCTGACTGGAGTTCCTCATGTTGCGTGGCTTCCTGATGCTGGCCGCCTTCTTCGGTTTCACCGGGGTTGCCCTTGGCGCTTTCGCCGCCCACGGTCTTAAAAACCGCCTGAGCACGGACTACCTGGCTATTTTTCATACAGGTGTTACCTATCAACTGGTGCATGCCCTGGCGTTGTTCGGCGTCGCCTTGCTGGCGGCTCATATTCCCGGGCGGCTGGTGACCTGGGCCGGCGCTGCCTTCACCCTGGGCATCCTGCTGTTCTCCGGTAGCCTGTACCTGCTGACCCTGACTGGCACCAGCAAGCTGGGGATCATCACCCCCTTCGGCGGTGTGGCCTTCCTGGTCGGCTGGTTCCTGCTGGGGCTTGCCGCCTGGCGCCTGCAAGTCGCCGGCTGACGCTTGTAGCTGACCTTTAGGTCATGATCGGGCTAGAATGCTGGCCCCTAAAAATGATGGCGGCCTTGGCATGCGCATTCAGTTGAACGGTGAATCCTTTGAACTGCCCGACGGCTCGACCGTTGCGGCCCTGCTGAGCCATCTGGAACTCACCGGACGGCGGATCGCGGTGGAACTCAACCTGGATATCGTTCCGCGCAGCCAGCACGCCGAAACCGCCCTCAACGAAGGTGACCAGGTTGAAGTGGTCCACGCCATCGGCGGCGGCTAGTCACTGGCTTCAATAGCGCTGCTGTCCATCTGCGCAGCGCCCTGGCCCGGCTCCGGGCCCTCTCATGGACGACATGCTTTCACCGGCCCCGGATCGAGGGTCACCAGCGCCCCGGGCCTGATAAAGAATTCTGCAAGAACCTCACCCCAACAGAGGATTTCCGATGAGCAACGTTCGTAGTGACAAGCCTTTCGTCCTGGCCGGTCGGACGTACCAGTCGCGTTTGCTGGTAGGCACCGGCAAGTACCGCGACATGGAAGAAACCCGCCTGGCCATCGAGGCCTCGGGTGCCGAGATCGTGACCGTTGCCGTGCGCCGGACCAATATCGGCCAGAACCCGGGCGAACCGAACCTGCTGGATATCCTGCCGCCGGATCGCTACACCATCCTGCCCAACACCGCCGGCTGCTATGACGCGGTCGAGGCCGTGCGCACCTGCCGCCTGGCCCGTGAGCTGCTCGATGGCCACAACCTGGTGAAGCTGGAAGTCCTGGCCGACCAGAAGACCCTGTTCCCCAACGTGCTGGAAACCCTCAAGGCCGCCGAAGTGCTGGTCAAGGAAGGTTTCGACGTGATGGTCTACACCAGCGACGACCCGATCATCGCCCGCCAGCTGGCGGAAATGGGCTGCATCGCGGTCATGCCGCTGGCCGGCCTGATTGGCACCGGGCTGGGGATCTGCAACCCGTACAACCTGCAGATCATCCTTGAAGAAGCCAAGGTTCCGGTACTGGTGGATGCCGGTGTCGGTACCGCTTCCGACGCCACCATCGCCATGGAACTGGGGTGTGAGGCGGTGCTGATGAACTCGGCCATCGCCCACGCGCAGCAGCCGGTGATGATGGCCGAAGCCATGAAACACGCAATTGTCGCGGGCCGCCTGGCGTACCTCGCCGGTCGCATGCCGAAGAAACTCTATGCCAGCGCCTCTTCGCCGCTGGATGGTCTGATCAAGTAAGAGCCATTGATGACTGAATCAAACGACACGCCAATCCAGCCGGAAGCCGGCGACGAGCGCCAACACCGCCGCATCAAGAGTTTCGTGATGCGCGCCGGGCGCATGACCGAAGGCCAGCAACGCGGCCTGGACCAGGGCGCGCCGCTGTACGTGCTGCCCTTGGCCGACGCACCGGTGGATTACGACCAGGTGTTCGGCCGTTCGGCACCACGCTCCCTGGAAATCGGCTTCGGCATGGGTCACTCGCTGCTGGAAATGGCGGCGGCGGCTCCGGAACAGGATTTCATCGGCGTTGAGGTTCACCGCCCGGGTGTCGGCGCGCTGCTCAATGGCGTGCTGACCCAGGGCCTGACCAACCTGCGGGTCTACGATTGCGACGCCATCGAGGTGCTCAACCGCTGCATCGCCGACAACAGCCTGGACCGGCTGATGCTGTTCTTCCCCGATCCGTGGCACAAGAGCCGGCACCACAAGCGCCGCATCGTCCAGGCTTCCTTCGCCGAGCTGGTGCGCAGCAAGCTCAAGGTTGGCGGCATTCTGCACATGGCCACCGACTGGGAGCCCTATGCCGAATACATGCTGGAGGTGATGAACGTCGCCCCGGGTTATCGCAACCTGGCCGAAGACGGCAAGTGTGTACCGCGCCCGGCCGAACGCCCGATCACCAAGTTCGAGCGTCGCGGCGAGCGCCTGGGCCACGGCGTGTGGGATTTGAAGTTCGAAAAGCTCGCCTGAGCCCCGCGGACACGCTGCTGTAGGAGCTGCCGGGCGGCGTTCCGCTTGCCAGCGAAGAGGCCTTCAAGGTCGCCTTCGCCAACCAGCTGGCTCCTACAGGGCTTTGATGAAGCCGACCGGCACCTGGTCGGTCAGCCACACCCCATTCTCTGCCTGATAGAAGGTGAAACCCTGGGCCTGCATGGCCTGGGCGTCGATCTGCAGGATCACCACCTTGCCATAGCGCTGGCCCACGGCCCGGGCGGTGTCGATTTCCTGGGACAGGTGCACGTGGTGCCGTGAACCCGGGATCAGCCCCTTTTCGTTGATCGAATCCATGAAGCGCGTGGCGGTGCCGTGGAAGAGCACGGCGGGCGGTTGCTTTGCCTCAAGCTGCAATTGCACGGCCTTGTTGGAATGCCCCTGAACGGCACGAATCCGCCGGCTGTCAGCCGAGAGGGCGAAGCGCTTCTTGTCGTTGCCTTCGACCACCAGCTCGATCAGTTCCCGGCTCAGTTGCCGGCCGTTCTTGGCCGCACCGCTGATCAGCGCGTCGATATCGCCCCAGCCTTCGCTGTCCAGTTCCAGGCCGATGGCCTGGGGCTCGTGGCGCAGCACATAGCTGAGGAACTTACTGGTGTCCTCGATGACTTTCTTGCTCATGTTCTTCCTTGATAACGGGGGCAGCCGTTGGATTGCGTTCGCCGGCTTGGTGTAGGAGCCGGCTTGCCGGCGAAGGGGCCCTGCGAATTAACGACGATCAGCGACCACGCCAATCAGCACCAGCACCACCAACAGCACTGGCGCCAGGCTGTAGTTGTTGAACTGGCTCAGGCCGCGGACGATCCACGGTGTGGCGTAGATCAGCGCCAGGCCGCTGCCGACCATGCACAGCAGGGCCATCAGCGGCACCCGCAGGGCGCCGGCGATGCCGCCCAGGCGCTGTTCGACCCAGCCCTTGATGTCCGCGCCGAACAGCACCAGCAGGCAGCCCACCAGTGCCAGGGCGATTTCCGAGAGGTTGCTGCGACTCCAGCGGGACACGGTGGCGAGCAGGTCGAGTACCAGATCCATGTGATTTCCTTAGATCAGAAAGTATTGCAGCAGGTCATTGAGAAAAAGTTGCCCGCGGGCCGTGGCCGCCAGGCGTGACGGTTCGACCTGCAACAAGCCGCTTTGTTCGGCCTGGCGCCGACCTTCGGCGAGGCTGACCAGGTCCAGGCCGGTGCGTTGGGCGAACAGCGCAGCGTCCACGCCATCGGTGAGGCGCAGGGCGTTCATCAGGAACTCGAACGGCAGCTCTTCGTTGCCCAGGGCCTTCTCGCCCGCCTTGAACTGCTTGGCCGGGTTCAGGTAGTCCTTGGGCAGGCGGGTCTTCCAGGTGCGCAGGATGCGCCCGTCCGGGTGGCTGAGTTTGCCGTGGGCACCGGCGCCGATCCCGATGAAGTCGCCAAAGCTCCAGTAGTTCAGGTTGTGCCGCGCCGCGCGCCCGGGCTGGGCGTAGGCCGAGACTTCGTACTGGGCATAGCCGTGCTCGGCCAGCAGGGCCTGGCCGGCTTCCTGGATGTCCCACAGGGTGTCGTCTTCCGGCAGTACCGGTGGCTGGTTCCAGAACACCGTGTTGGGCTCCAGGGTCAGCTGGTACCAGGACAGGTGGGTCGGCTTCATCGCAATGGCCTGGCGCAGGTCGCCCAGGGCATCGTCCAGGGACTGGTCCGGCAGGCCGTGCATCAGGTCCAGGTTGAAGTTGTCGAACCCGGCCTGGCGCGCCATGCCAGCGGCGCGAGTCGCTTCATCGCCGTTGTGGATGCGGCCCAGGGCCTTGAGCTTCTGTTCCTGGAAACTCTGGATGCCGATGGACAGGCGATTGATGCCCAGGGCGCGGTAGGCGGTGAATTTTTCCTGCTCGAAGGTCCCGGGGTTGGCTTCCAGGGTGATTTCGATGTCGGGGGCAAACCGGATGCGCTGTTCCACGCCCTTGAGCAGCCGACCCAGGGCCTGGGCGCTGAACAGGCTCGGGGTGCCGCCGCCGAAGAAGATCGAGCTCAGCTCGCGACCGTGCACGGCGTGCAGGTCCTGGTCGAGGTCGGCCAGCAGGGCGTCGACGTACTCCTCTTCCGGTAGCGTCGGGCTGGCCGCGTGGGAGTTGAAGTCGCAGTAGGGGCATTTGCGTACACACCACGGGATGTGGATGTACAGCGCCAGAGGCGGCAACTGGGGCAGCGCCGCCCGGGGCGTATGCGCGCCGCCGAGAATCAGCGGCGACGCGGAGGGCTCGTGGCTCATTTCAGGCCCAGGCGTTGCCGCAGAATGGCCATGGCGCGGGCGCGGTGGCTGAGCTGGTTTTTCTCCTCGGGGCCCAGTTCGGCGCTGGAGCAGTTGCGTTCCGGCACCCAGAACAGCGGGTCGTAGCCGAAGCCGTGCTCGCCGCTGGCGGCGGTAAGGATGCGCCCGTGCCACAGGCCTTCGCAGAGGATCGGCAGCGGATCGTCGGCGTGCCGTACCAGTGCC
Source organism: Pseudomonas protegens CHA0 (assembly GCF_000397205.1). NCBI lineage: Bacteria > Pseudomonadati > Pseudomonadota > Gammaproteobacteria > Pseudomonadales > Pseudomonadaceae > Pseudomonas > Pseudomonas protegens. The sequence continues at coordinate 6,446,093 of NC_021237.1, read as the reverse complement.
AGGACGCAGACGAACTGCGCACCGCGCTCGGCTTGCGGGACATCCTTGAGGGCTTCGAGCAGCTTGGCGTTGTTCGCCGAGTCGCCCTGGCCGTCGGCGTAGCGGGCCGAGTAGATGCCCGGGGCGCCACCGAGGAAGTCCACTGCCAGGCCGGAGTCGTCGGCCAGTGCCGGCAAGCCGGAAATGCGTGCGGCATTGCGCGCCTTGAGGATGGCGTTTTCGACGAACGACAGGCCGGTTTCTTCCGGCTCGACGCTGCTGAACTCGCCGATCGAGCGCAATTGCACCGAAGCGCCGAGCATGGCCTGGAGTTCTTTGAGTTTGCCGGCGTTATGGCTGGCCAGTACGAGTTGCGTGAGGTTCATTATTCGCCCGGGAATAGCTCTTGGTTGAAGCTGAAGCTGTTGGTGTCACCGCCAGTCTGCACATTGATGGTGAACGTACGGTTTTCCTGCTGCTCCACCGGGAACTGGGCGATGTAATAGATCGCGCCCTGCTCGGTGATCTGGCGGAATTTCAGCGGGATGCTCTTGCTGGTCAGGTCCTTGACCGTGCCACTGACCTGGCCGACCAGCGGCTTGCCGTCCTTGATCAGGGAAACGTTGATCACGCCCTGGTTCTTGCTGCGGACCAGCTCCGCCGCCCTGGCGATATCAGGCTGCAGGTAGGTGGAGTTGAAGGTGTTGTAGTGCACGGTGATGTCACCGAACACTTCCTGGCGTTCGCCCTTGATCGGGTCCGCCGCCAGGGCGCTGACGCTCAGGCAGGCAGCCAGTAGAAATGTAACCAGACGTCCCATGATGGTTCTCCTCGATGCAACGTGGTTTATACCGCGACCTTGTGATCTTGCAGGCCGGGACTGCTGACGCGGTAGATGCCGATCTCTCCTAAGAGATTAGGCCATAGCTTACTGGCCCACCCATGGCGGTGTTGTTGATCGACGGCAAGGCGGTTGATCACCCGGGCTTGCCGCTCGCGGCACAGTTCTTCGAAGTCCTCGAAGGTGCAGAAGTGGATGTTCGGCGTGTTGTACCAGGTGTACGGAAGGAACTCCGAGACCGGCATCCGCCCCTTGCTGGCCAGGTACCAGCGGCAGCGCCAGTGACCGAAATTGGGGAAGGTGATGATGCACTGGCGGCCGACCCGGAGCATTTCGTCGAGGATCTTGTCCGGGTAGTGCACGGCTTGCAGGGCCTGGGTCATGACCACGATGTCGAAGCTGTTGCTGGCAAAGTTGCCCAGGCCCTTGTCCAGGTCCTGCTCGATCACGTTGATGCCCTTGGCCACGCACTCGGCGATGTTGTCCGGGTCGTTTTCCAGGCCATAGCCGGTGACCTGCTTGTGCTCCTGCAGCCAGCTCAGCAGCTCGCCGTTACCGCAGCCCAGGTCGAGGACGCGGCTGCCGGCGGGGATCCATTCCTGGATGATTTCCAGATCGGCTCTCATCGTGTCCTCACAAGGTAATGCGGTTCATGTAGTGGCTGAACGCCTGCAGGTAGCGCGGGATCGGGATCAGGAAGGCGTCATGCCCCTGCGGTGCGTCGATCTCCAGGTAGCAGACGTCCTTGCGCGCGGCCATCAATGCATCCACCAGTTCCCGGGAGCGGGCCGGGGAGAAGCGCCAGTCGGTGGTGAAGGACATCACGCAGAACTTGGCGGTGGCATGGGCGAAGGTCTTGGCCAGGTCGTCGTCGCAGTTGGCCGCCGGGTCGAAGTAGTCCAGGGCCTTGGTCATCAGCAGGTAGGTGTTGGCATCGAAACGCCCGGAGAACTCCTCGCCCTGGTAGCGCAGGTAGCTTTCCACCTGGAACTCGACGCTGTGGAAGTCGTAGTTGAGCTTCTCGCTCTTGAGCCCACGGCCGAATTTCTCGCCCATGGAGTCGTCGGACAGGTAAGTGATATGGCCCACCATTCGCGCCAGCATCAGCCCGCGCTTGGGGATCACCCCCTGTTCCTGGAACGAGCCGCCGTGGAATTCCGGGTCGGTGAGGATCGCCTGGCGCGCCACTTCGTTGAAGGCGATGTTCTGCGCCGAGAGCTTGGGCGCCGAGGCGATGGCCAGGCAGTGCCGTACACGGTCCGGGTAGGTGATGGTCCATTGCAGGGCCTGCATGCCGCCGAGGCTGCCGCCGATCACCGCTGCCCACTGGTCGATGCCCAGGCGATCCGCCAGGCGCGCCTGGCTGTGTACCCAGTCTTCCACGGTAAGCACCGGGAAGTCGGCGCCGAATGGCTTGCCGGTGTCCGGGTTGAGGCTGCTGGGACCGGTGGAGCCGTTGCAACCGCCGAGGTTGTTGAGGCTGACCACGAAGAACCTATTGGTGTCGATCGGCTTGCCCGGGCCGATGCAGCTGTCCCACCAACCGGGCTTGCGGTCGTCGACGCTGTGGTAGCCGGCGGCGTGATGATGGCCGGACAGGGCGTGGCAGATCAGCACCGCGTTGCTGGCGCTGGCGTTGAGCTGACCGTAGGTTTCGTAGATCAGGTCGTAGGCCGGCAGCGCGCGCCCGCAGGCCAGGGCCAGGGGTTCGCTGAAGTGCGCTATTTGTGGCGTGACCAGACCAACAGAATCGGGGGGAAAGGCAGTTGGCATCGACCCTGCTCTCATTTAAATGAGGCGTAAGTCTAAAGACCGCTGCCCCCAGCGGCAAGCAAAGCCCGGGGCTGTGTTTCGTTGCGGGAAATGACGTGGGAGCTTCGCTGGCAAGCCAGCTCCTGCAGTGAACATGGCGCGCAGGAGCCGGCTTGCCGGCGAATCAGGCGGGGCGAGCCAGCCCCGGCAGGTCCGGCAGCTTCTTCGGCGCTTGCAGGCGCACCCGCTTCTGCCGGTTCAGTTCGCCGCTGACCAGGCTGACGTTGCTCTTGGGAATGCCAAAGGCCTTGGCCAGGAACGCCATCAGGTGCGCATTGGCCTTGCCTTCCACTGGTGGCGCGGTGAGGCGGATCTTCAACCGCTCGCCGTGCAGGCCAGCGAACTCGTCGCTGCTGGCCTTGGGTTGCAGGTGGCAATCGAGGATCAGATCGTCACCGTCCCAGCGGTAATAACTCATGCAGGCCGCCCGGGTCAGATCAGCAGGCGCAGGATGTCCGGCATCATGGTCATGGCCGCCAGGTTGTTGATCACCAGCATGTCCAGCAGCTTGAGCACCATGAATGCCAGGATCGGCGAGATATCCAGGCCGCCCATGCTCGGCAGGATGCGACGGAACGGGGCCAGGGCGGGTTCGCAGATCTGGTTCACCAGTTCGGCGCCGGGGTTGTGGCTGCCAGGGGCGACCCAGGACAGGATCACGCTGATGATCAGGGCGAAGAAGAAGATCTTCAGGAACAGCGCGGTGACGCCGATGATCGACCAGATCAGCAGTTGCAGCGGGTTGCCGGTGGTGCCGTAGGTCAGCAGCAGGGTCAGGGCCATCAAGGCCAGTTGCACCAGGATCGCCAGGAGCAGCGAGGACATGTCCAGGCCGCCGATGCTCGGGATGACCCGGCGCATCGGCTTGAGCAGCGGCTGGGTGGCCCGCACGATGAACTGGCACAGCGGGTTGTAGAAGTTGGCGCGCACCAGTTGCAGGACGAAACGCATCAGCACGATCAGCAGGTACAGGCTGCCCAGGGTTTGCAGCACATACACCGCAGCGGTGTTCAATCCAATCATCATTGGCTCCTTATTGGCCCAGTTGTTCGGCCATTTCGGCCGAGCGGTGCGCAGCGGCACCCAATGCTTTTTCCACCAGGGCTTCAAAGCCACCGGCCTGGAACGACTTGATGGCCGCTTCCGTGGTGCCTGCCGGTGAAGTCACGCGGCGGCGCAGCTCGGCGGCGTCAACGTCACTGGAGACCGCCATGTGGGCGGCGCCCAGGGCGGTCTGCAGAGTCAGCTGGGCGGCGGTTTCCCGGGGCAGGCCGAGCTTCTCGCCGGCGGCGGTCATGGCTTCGATCAGCAGGAAGAAATACGCCGGGCCACTGCCGGAGACGGCAGTCACTGCGTCCAGTTGCTGCTCCTGGTCCAGCCACAGGGCGATACCCACGGCGGACAGCAGTTCCTCGGCCTGCTGGCGTTGCTGGGCGCTGACTTCGGCGGTGGCGTACAGGCCGCTGACACCCTGGCGCAGCAGTGCCGGGGTGTTGGGCATGCAGCGCACGATGGGCTGGGTGCCGAGCCAGCTGTTCATGCTCGAACAGGTGATGCCGGCGGCGATGGACACCACCAGCTGTTGCGGCTTCAGGCTCGGGCGCAGGGCTTGGCACACGGCTTTCATGGCCTGGGGCTTGACCGCCAGGACGATCACGTCGACGCCTTCGATGGCCTCGGCGTTATCGGCAAATACCTGGATGCCATGTTCGGCCGCGACTTTCGCTCGGGTCTGCTCGCCCGGGTCGCTGGCGCGGATCTGCGAGGCCTCCAGGCCTTTGGCCCGCAGGCCGCCGATGAGACTGGCCGCCATGTTGCCGGCACCGATAAAAGCGATACGAGTCGTGTTCATGACAGGTCCTTACAAGAGGTCGGGGTCAGTCGCATCAGGACTGACTGTAGTCGCGGGCACCAAACAGCGCGGTACCGATCCGCACCCAGGTGGCGCCTTGGGCAATGGCCGCTTCGAGGTCGTGGCTCATGCCCATGGAAAGGGTATCCAGGGGCAGCTTGAGGCTGTCCCGCAGGTCGTTGTTCAGGCGTTGTACCGCGGCGAAGGCGGCGTCCTGGGCAGCGCGGTCCTCGGTAGGCTCGGGAATCGCCATCAACCCCCGCAGTTGCAGGCGTGGCAAGGCACCGATGGCGCTGGCCAGGGCCGGCAGGTCGGCCGGGGCGCAGCCGGACTTGCTGGCTTCGCCACTGACGTTCACCTGGATGCAGATGTTCAGTGGCGGCAACTCGGCCGGGCGTTGTTCAGACAGGCGTTGGGCGATTTTCAAGCGATCCACGGAGTGCACCCAGTCAAAATGCTCGGCAATGGCACGAGTCTTGTTCGACTGAATGGGGCCGATGAAGTGCCAACTCAAGGGCAGGTCGGCCAGTTCCTGCTGTTTGCCCAGGGCTTCCTGCAGGTAGTTCTCGCCGAAATCCCGCAGGCCGGCGGCATGGGCCTCGCGCAGGGCGGCGGCGGGCTTGGTCTTGCTCACGGCCAGCAGCTGGACGCTGTGCGGGTCGCGCTGTACGGCCTGGCAGGCGTTGCGGATGCGCTCGGCTACCTGGGCAATGTTGTCTGCTATCGTGGACATTCGATTTCGTCTCAAAAGTACCGGCGGCCCTGGCCACCGGCTGCCGCGTGAATCCACCAGACCTCGATTCTCCGCCGGCCCGAGCCACGCTCAAGGGTCGCGCCGGGCATCGTCCGCGGCCTGGCCATTGAATCTGCCAGGCGCGGGCGGGTCTGAAGCTCGCGGCATTCTACTGGAATTGGGGGGCACTATGGACATCACCGAACTCTTGCGCTTGAGCGCTTCCCGGGGCGCTTCGGACCTGCATCTGTCCGCCGGGCTGGCGCCGATGTTGCGCATCGATGGCGATATTCGCCCGCTGCCGGGCCCGGCCCTGGAAGGGCCAGAGGTGCTGGCGCTGATCCATGAACTGATGAGCGAAGCTCAGCGCCAGGCATTCGCCGCCTGCAATGACCTGGATTTCGCCCATGAACTGCCAGGTGTGGCGCGGTTTCGGGTCAATGCCTTCCGGCACGCCCGGGGCGCCGGTGCGGTGCTGCGCCTGATTCCCGCGCGGGTACAGAGCCTGGAGGAGCTGGGGCTGGGGGAAGTGTTTCGGCAGATTACCGAGGCGCCCCGCGGGCTGGTGCTGGTGACCGGGCCCACCGGCAGCGGCAAGTCCACCACACTGGCGGCGATGATCGACCACCTGAACCAGCGCCGCCAGCAGCACATCCTGACCATCGAAGACCCTATCGAATTCGTGCATCCGCAGAAAAACTGCCTGGTGCACCAGCGCGAAGTGCAGCGCGATACCCAGAGCTTCGCCACGGCCTTGCGTGCGGCGCTGCGGGAAGATCCCGACGTGATCCTGCTGGGCGAACTGCGGGACCTGGAAACCATCCGCCTGGCCCTGACCGCCGCGGAAACCGGGCACTTGGTACTGGCCACCTTGCACACCTCGTCGGCGGCCAAGACCATCGACCGGCTGGTGGACGTGTTTCCAGGGGAGGAAAAAGCCCTGGTGCGCTCGATGCTGGCCGAGTCGCTGCAGGCAGTGGTCGCGCAAGTGCTGGTGAAGAAGGTGGGCGGTGGCCGGGTAGCGGCGCACGAGATCATGCTGGGCAGCCCGGCGATCCGTAACCTGATCCGCGAGGACAAGGTGGCGCAGATGTATTCGGCGATCCAGACGGGCGGCGCCCAGGGCATGCGCACCCTGGACATGAGCCTCAAGGCATTGCTCGGGCAGGGGTTGATCAGCCGCGATCAGGCGCGGGAGCAGGCGCGGATGCCGGAGAGCTTTTGACGGGGCTGGAAATGCATTCGCCGGCAAGCCTGCTCCTACAGGTGGGTGCAGGAGCCGGCTTGCCGGCGAAGCGGGGTATCAGCGTTGCACGACCCGCAGGGGCGCGTGCTCCTTGGGCAGGACCCGCTTGGCAACCACGTAGTGGCTCTGCCAGTAGGGCTTCTTCAGGGTATCGATGGTCACTGCCTTGCCGCGCCGCGGGGCGTGGATGAAGCGGTCTTCGCCCAGGTAGATGGCGACGTGGTTGACCTTGCGGCTCTTGATGTTGAAGAACAATAGGTCGCCCGGCTTCAGGTCCTTGCGTTCGACCTTCTGCCCGTGGCCGCTGGCCATGGCGTTGGAGGTGCGTGGCAGGTCCACGGCGGCGACATCATTGAAGGCGTAGCGCACCAGGCCGCTGCAGTCGAAGCCTTTGCTTGGGCTGCTGCCGCCCCAACGATAGGGTGTACCGAGGACATTGACCGCGCGGCTGAGAACCGTGGTGCTCGGCCGGCCGGCGTTGTTGGCCACCAGCTTGCTGTCGGCCTTGCTCAGGCGGGTGGGGTGCTTGATGGTGCTCTTGTTCTTGGCGGCGACCGTCGAAACGTGAGGTTTCGGAGTGTAGCCATTAACGTTGGGAAGTCGTTGCTCACGGTTGGTGGCGTGGGCGGCCAGTGGCATTAATAGGCAAATGGTTAGCCATGTCTTGAAAAATGGACGCATTAGGCAAGGCTCTTATTTGGTTAGCGCGCAACTTTATAACAGCTTTCAGGTCACTTCCGTGGCCGTTTGTCGATTCAACCTTGGGGTCAACTTCGGCAAAGAGGTGGCAACTTGACGCAGAAAACCGTCAGAAGTCAGGCAGTACAAGGCTTTGGCAGAACAGAAGGTAACATTGCCCGCACGTCGAATGCCTGTAAAAAAGTCACAAAGTTTTTAAGAATATTTATCTATCACCTGCAAAGAGGCACTTAATGAACACCTATCGTCAGGATGCATCCACCCATGACACCCACAGCAAGGTGATCGGTTACCTGTTGTGGATTTTCGGTTTTACCGGGGCCCACCGCTTCTATTACGGCAAGCCGGTGACCGGGACTATCTGGTTCTTCACCTTCGGTCTGCTGGGCATTGGCTGGCTGATCGACTTGTTCCTGATCCCGTCCATGGACCGGGAAGCGGACCTTCGCTTTACCGCAGGTCCGGTGGAATACAGCGTGGCCTGGATTCTGCTGACCTTCCTCGGGGTTTTCGGCGTGCACCGCATGTACCAGGGCAAATGGCTGAGCGGGGTGATCTACCTGTTCACCGGCGGCCTGTTCTTCCTGGGGGTGCTGTACGACTTCTGGACCCTGAACGATCAGGTATCGCTGGAGAACGCCAAGCGCCGTTGATCCCGTCATCGGCGCAGGCGGTGATGGCGCAGCCTGTAGCCACTGCCGCAGGGCGCCATCAGGAGCGGCGGCTCCTTCGGAGCCGTTCGCAGCCTGCGGCAGCGGCTACAGGGTGTTTGCCAGGCGATCAGCCCTGATAGCTGATATGGCCGTCCACCAGGGTGTAGCGCACCGCGCCCGGCAGGCTATGGCCGAGGAACGGGCAGTTTTCGCCCTTGGACAGCCAGCGCTCGCCGGCCACGGTGGAACTGGCCGGGTCGAACAGCACCAGGTCCGCCGCACCACCGGCTGCCAGCTTGCCTGCCGGCAGGCGCAAGGCCGCGGCGGGGCCGGCACTCAGGCGTGCCAGCAGGGTCGGCAGGTCCAGCAGGCCGTCCTGCACCAGGGTCAGGGCCAGGGGCAGCAACAGCTCGACGCTGCTGATGCCCGGCTCGGTGGCGCCGAACGGCGCCAGCTTGGCGTCCCGCTCATGGGGCTGGTGATGGCTGGAAATGGCTTGCACCACCCCGGACTTCACCGCTTCGCGCAGGGCATCGCGGTCGGCCCGCGAGCGCAGCGGCGGCTGCACGTGGTACAGGCTCGAGAAGTCGATCAGCGCCTCGTCGGTCAGGATCAGCTGGTACAGCGCCACATCGGCGGTGACCGGCAGGCCGCGGGCCTGGGCCTGGGCGATCAGCTCCACGCCGCGGGCGCTGGTCAATTGGCTGAAGTGGGCGCGCACGCCGCTCTGTTCCACCAGCAGCAGGTCCCGGGCCAGGGCCACGGTCTCCGCGCTTTCCGGGATACCCGGCAGGCCGAGGAAGCTGGCGGTGGCGCCTTCGTGGGCCAGGCCGCCTTCGGCCAGGTCGCGGTCCTGGGAGTGGAAGATCACCGTCAGGTCGAAGGTGGCGGCGTATTCCAGGGCGCGGCACAGGGTACGGGTGCTGCGGAAACCTTCCAGGCCGTTGCCGAAGGCCACGCAACCGGCGTCACGCAATGCGATCAGCTCCGCAAGCTGCTCGCCTTCCAGGCCCTTGCTCAAGGCGCCAATGGGGAACACTTTGCTGTTGCCGGCCTCGCGGGCGCGGTCGAGGATCAGTTCGGCCACCGCCGAGGTGTCCAGTACCGGCTTGGTGCGCGGCGGGCAGCACAGGCTGGTGACGCCGCCGGCGGCTGCGGCGCGGGTTTCGCTGGCAATGCTGCCCTTGCGGCTGTAGCCCGGCTCGCGCAGGGCGACGCTCAGGTCCACCAGGCCGGGGGCGGCCACCAGGCCCTTGGCGTCGATGGTGGTAACGGCATTGAAGCCGCCAGGCGCGGCGCCGATGGCGACGATCTTGCCGGCTTCCAGGTGCAGATCGGTGGTTTGATCCAGGCCGCTGCTTGGATCGATGACGCGGGCGCCGAGAATGCTGAGCTTCACTGGGCGTTCTCCTGCTCGAATTGTCGCTGGGCGGTCTGCCCGCTCATGGCCATGGACAGTACCGCCATGCGCACTGCAATGCCGTAGGTCACCTGGTTGAGGATCACCGAGTGCGGGCCGTCGGCTACCGCCGATTCGATCTCCACGCCGCGGTTGATCGGGCCCGGGTGCATGACGATGGCGTCGGGCTTGGCCCCGGCCAGGCGCGCGGTGGTCAGGCCGAACAGGCGGTAGAACTCGCCTTCGCTGGGCAGCAGGCCGCCCTGCATGCGTTCACGCTGCAGGCGCAGCATGATCACCACGTCCACGTCCTTCAGGCCTTCGGTCATGTCGGTGTAGACCTTGACCCCGTACTGCTCGATGCCGATGGGCAGCAGGGTTTTCGGCGCGATCACGCGGATGTCCGGGCAGCCGAGGGTTTTCAGCGCCAGCATGTTCGAACGCGCCACTCGCGAGTGCAGGATGTCGCCGACGATGGCTACCGAGAGGTTCTCGAAGCCGCCCTTGTGCCGGCGAATGGTCAGCATGTCGAGCATGCCCTGGGTCGGGTGGGCGTGACGGCCGTCGCCGCCGTTGATGATCGCCACTTGGGGGCACACGTGTTCGGCGATGAAGTGCGCGGCGCCGGAATCGCCGTGGCGCACCACGAACATGTCGGCGGCCATGGCTTCCAGGTTGCGCAGGGTGTCCAGCAGGGTTTCACCCTTGCTCGCCGAAGAGGTCGAGACATTCAGGGTGATCACGTCCGCCGACAGCCGCTGGGCGGCCAGTTCGAAGGTAGTGCGGGTTCGGGTGGAGTTCTCGAAGAACACATTGCACACGGTCTTGCCGCGCAGCAGCGGGACTTTCTTCACCGCCCGGGCGCCGACTTCGAGGAACGAGTCGGCGGTGTCGAGGATTTCCGTCAGCAGCTCGCGGTTCAGGCCGTCGAGGGACAGGAAGTGGCGCAGCTGGCCCTGATCGTTGAGCTGCAGCGGGCGCTTGGCGTCTAGAGGCGTCATCGCAATGGACTCTTAAAAGGGCGAGTTAGAGGGCGAGGTCTTGGAGCTCGAGTTGAAGCGGCGCAGGACCGGACAATTTTACCCGCTCATGGGCGGCCAGCGACAGGGTCGCGCCCACCACATTCGGACGGATCGGCAGTTCAGCGGCGTTCAGGTCCAGCAGGCAGACCAGGGTCACGCTGGCCGGCCGGCCGTAGTCGAACAGTTCGTTGAGGGCGGCGCGGATGGTCCGGCCGCTCATCAGCACGTCGTCGATCAGCACCAGGTGCTGGCCTTCGATCTCGAACGGCAGCTCCGAAGGGCGCACCTGCGGGTGCAGGCCGTTCTGGCTGAAGTCGTCGCGGTAGAAGGACACGTCCAGGGTACCCAGGGGCGAATCGCTGCCCAGGGCTTCCAGCAGGGCCTGGGCCACCCAGACGCCGCCGGTACGGATACCGATGAAACGTGGCTCGCTGATGGCGCGCTGGGCCAGGTGGGCGTTGAGATCAGCGGCCATCTGGCTGATCAGGGCGGCGGGATTGGGCAGGCTCATGGTGGCTCCTTCGTGGGCTCGCGCCTGCTGCCGGGCAGCTGGGCGCGGGAACTTACGGCTGGTGTTGGGCCAGGAGGCGCGCAGCCCCGGGGCCGCGCATCTTCAGGATGTGGTCTCAGGTGTTCAACAGGCCGGCGTTTTCATCGAGCCAGCCTTGCAGCAGCAGGGCGGCGGCGATGGCGTCCACCGGGTTGTCGCGGTAACTGCCTTTCTGGCCGCCCCGGGCCAGGCGTTCACCCTTGGCCTCGAAGGTGGTCAGGCGTTCGTCGTGGGTATAGAAGGGCACATTGAAGCGGCCGTTCAGGCGCCGGGCGAACTTTTCGGCGCGCACGCACATGTCGCTGGGGCTGCCGTCCATGTTCAGGGGCAGGCCCACCACCACGGCGTCGGGCTTCCATTCCTTGATCAGGGCTTCCACCTGGTTCCAGTCGGGCACCCCGTTTTGCGCCTTGAGGGTGCACAGCTCCCGGGCCTGGCCGGTGATGGCCTGACCCACGGCAACGCCGATCTGCTTGGTGCCGTAGTCGAAGCCGAGGATCAGTCGCAGGGTCATCAGGCGTGGCCCGCCTGGCTGGTGAGCAGGCTGAGGTTGACCCCCAGGTGCCGGGCGGCGGCTTCCAGGCGCAGTTCGCTGCTGGTGTTGAACAGGATGTCGGCGTCGAAGGGGCAGGTCAGCCAGGCGTTGTCCGCCAGTTCGGCTTCCAGCTGCCCGGCTTCCCAGCCGGCATAGCCCAGGGCGATCAGGCTCTTGGCCGGGCCCACGCCATCGGCGATGGCGAACAGCACGTCCTGGGACGTGGACAGGGACAGCCCCTCGAGTTCCACCGTGGCCTGGTAGACCGGGCCGTTGGGGTGCAGGACGAAGCCACGATCGGTCTGCACCGGGCCACCGCTGAAAATGGGCACGTGCTGGCACAGCAGGGACGGCTCTTGGTCAGGGCGCAATTGTTCGAGGATATCGGCCAGGTTCAGGTCCTGGGGGCGGTTGACCACCAGGCCCATGGCGCCACTGGCGTTGTGCTCGACGATGTAGGTCAAGGTCTGCGCAAAGTTCGGGTCGGCCATATGGGGCATGGCGATCAGGAAATGATGCTTGAGATAGCTTGGGCTGACATTTTTCATGAGCGCTAGTGTGGCGGTGGCGGGCCCGGCTGACAAGCTGGCGATGTGCGGCCATGGCGCTGTCACGCGGCCGATTGCCGGCCGATCAGTTGCTGGAAAGCTTGTCGCCCCGGGCGAAGCGCCAGGTGCGGATGATTTCCAGGCGATCGATGTCCGACAGGTCGCCGGTAAAGGGGGCGAACGGCGCCGCCAGGCGCACGATGCGCTGGGCCGCCTGGTCCAGCAGCGGTTGCCCGGAGGACTCCAGCACCAGCACTTCATACAGCGAGCCGTCACGGTTGATCGAGACCATCAGCCGCAAGTTGCCGTAGATCTGCTTGCGCCGGGCTTCCTCGGGGTAGTTGAGGTTGCCGATGCGCTCGACCTTCTTGCGCCATTCGTCCTTATACCAGGCGCCCTTGTCGCGCATGGTGGAGGCGGCGCTGAGGCGGTGGATGCGCGGGCGTTTGGCATACAACTGCTGTTCGTTGGCCAGCTCGGCTTCCAGGCTGGAAATCTCGCTGGACAGTTGCGAGCTGTCGAACGTCGGAGTGGGGGCCTTGGGCGTCGGGTCTTTCTTGACCTCTTCACGCTGGGTGACGGTCTTTTTCGGCTTGGGCGCGGTGGTGGCCACGGCGGCCTTGGGCGCGGTGTCCTTGACCTCGGGCTTGACCGAGGGCGGCGGCGTGACCTTCTTCACCGAGTTGTCCTGGAACGGTGCGACTTCGGTGGTTTTCGGAATGGCCTTCTTGTCCAGGGTGCCGCTGCCCTGCTGGTTGTCCTGGGCGAGGAAGTCGGCCTTCTTCGGCTTGGTCTCGCTCTTGAAGGTGGCCAGGGTGATTTCCAGGGTCTTGCTGATGGCCTTGGGCTCGGCGAAGGAAAAGCCCAGGCCGAGGATCAGTGCCAGGTGCAGGAGCGCCGCCAGGAACAGGGTAAAACCCAGGCGATCGGCCGCACGCACGCCGCTATGGGCAAGCTCGGGGGGCAGATCGGACGGGAGGCTCATCGGCAGTTCGACATCACAGGAGGCATCACACAACCAACATCACGGTTTCACAGGCGGCGCATGATAACGCAATGTTGGTTTGTGCTTGGTTGTTCTACATCACTTGGCCTTGAGCTTCTGATCGATGGCATCCATCAGCATCGCGCCGATGTTGGTGCCGAAGGCGTTGTCGATTTCACGGATGCAGGTGGGGCTGGTGACGTTGATTTCCGTCAGGTGTTCGCCGATCACGTCGAGGCCGACGAACAGCAGGCCCTTGGCCCGCAGGGTCGGGCCGACCTGGGCGGCGATCCAGCGGTCCTTGTCGCTCAGCGGGCGGGCTTCGCCACGACCGCCGGCCGCCAGGTTGCCGCGGGTTTCACCGGCGGCGGGGATGCGCGCCAGGCAGTAATCCACCGGTTCGCCGTCGATCATCAGGATGCGCTTGTCACCGTCCTTGATTGCCGGCAGGTAGGCCTGGGCCATGATCTGCTGGCTGCCGAGCACGGTCAGGGTTTCCAGGATCACCGACAGGTTCGGATCACCCGCGCGGTGGCGGAAGATCGAGGTGCCGCCCATGCCATCCAGGGGCTTGAGGATCACATCGCCATGCTGGGCCGCGAACTCGCGCAGCACGTCGGCGCGGCGGCTGACCACGGTGGGCGGGGTGCACTGGGGGAACAGCGTGGCAAACAGCTTTTCGTTGCAGTCACGCAGGCTCTGGGGCTTGTTGACCACCAGCACGCCAGCGCTTTCGGCCTGTTCCAGCAGGTAGGTGGAGTAGACGAACTCCATGTCGAAGGGCGGGTCCTTGCGCATCAGGATCACGTCCAGATCGCTCAGCGGGCAGTCGATCTCGGCGTCCAGCTCGAACCACTTCTGCGGGTTGGCGAACACCTGCAGCGGGCGCATGCGGGCCCGGGCCACGCCGTCGCCCTGGTACAGGTCGCGCTGCTCCATATAGAAGAGGGTCCAGCCGCGCTCCTGGGCGGCCAGCAGCATGGCCAGCGAGCTGTCCTTCTTGTAGGAGATGCTGGCGATAGGGTCCATGACAATCCCGACGCGAACGCTCATGGGTGGATTCCTTTAAGAAAATGAGTGGGAGCGAGGCAAAAAAAGTGGCGTCAGAGTGGCGCTGACAGGGGCCTGGGTCAAGGAAAAACCACTGCCTGGCGTGGTCCATAGATTGCAGGGGGGAGAGTGTGCTAAAAAGGCTCGCAGGCCGGGCCCAAGCCTTGAAGTTCAAGGGTTTCACCCATTGCCCGGCGGTACCGGACCAAATCATTCGCTGGGGCGATGGCAGAGCAGATATGGAACAGCATTCCAACGCCTTGAAGGTGATGGTGATCGACGATTCGAAGACGATTCGCCGCACGGCCGAAATGCTGCTGAAGAACGTCGGTTGCGAGGTCATCACCGCAGTGGACGGCTTCGAAGCCCTGTCGAAGATCGTCGACCATCACCCCGGCATCATCTTCGTCGACATCATGATGCCGCGGCTCGACGGCTATCAGACCTGTGCGCTGGTGAAGAACAACAGCGCGTTCAAGTCCATCCCGGTGATCATGCTGTCTTCCAAGGATGGCCTGTTCGACAAGGCCAAGGGGCGCATCGTCGGCTCCGACCAGTTTTTGACCAAACCCTTCAGCAAGGAAGAACTGCTGAGCGCGATCAAGGCCCATGTCCCGGACTTTGTCGCGCTTGCGCCACAGTAGACACGCACAGCGACGCCCGGCCAGCAGGCCGCGCGCCTATACCGTATGGGGAAGACCATGGCTCGTATTCTGATCGTCGATGACTCGCCGACTGAAATGTACAAACTCACCGGCATGCTGGAAAAGCACGGCCATGAAGTGCTCAAGGCCGAGAACGGTGCCGACGGCGTGGCCCTGGCCCGGGAAGAAAAGCCCGACGCGGTGCTGATGGACATCGTCATGCCCGGCCTCAACGGTTTCCAGGCGACCCGCCAGTTGACCAAGGATGCCGAGACCAGCCATATCCCGGTGATCATCATCACCACCAAGGATCAGGAAACCGACAAGGTCTGGGGCACCCGCCAGGGCGCCAAGGACTACCTGACCAAACCGGTGGACGAAGAGACCCTGATCAAGACCCTGAACAACGTCCTGGCCGGCTGACAGCCGCGCCATGAGCCAATCCCAGACCGCCTTCGAGCTGCTGCTGGAGATCGACCAGCGCTGCCGCTTGCTGGCCGCCGACCTGCCGTCCCAGGAAACCCGCCAGCACAGCTGGAGCGGCATCGGCTTTCGCCTGGGCGAGCATTGGTACGTGGCCGCCATGGGCGAGATCAGCGAAGTCCTGCACGAGCCGCGCTACACCCTGCTGCCCGGGGTCAAGCCGTGGGTCAAGGGCGTAGCCAACCTGCGCGGGCGGCTGCTGCCGATCATGGACCTGTGCGGTTTCTTCGGCCATGAGCTGTCGCCCCTGCGCAAGCAGCGACGGGTGCTGGTGGTGGAGTACAAGGAGCTGTTCGCCGGCCTGCTGGTGGACGAGGTGGCCGGGCTGCAGCACTTTGCCCAGGACAGCCTGGAGCCCGGCATCACCGACTTTGCCGACGCCGCGGTCAACCCCTACCTGCAGGGCCAGTTCCGCCGCGATCAGGTCTGGCAGGTCTTCAGCCCCTTCGCCCTGGCCCGTTCGCCGGGGTTCCTGGAGGTGGCAGCGTGAAGGGCGCCCCGGCGCCTGGGCAACCCGTTGGCCGTGCCACGGGAAGCGCGTGTTTCCCTGGATCAACCCATGCTGCCCCGGCGTTGCGCGCGCCCCGGGCACTCGAATGCGGGACCGCCCGCTCGCCACAGGCCTGATCGATGACCAAAGCCAAAACCGGCAAGCCCCTGGAAGGCTCCCGCAGTCGCTCGCAGATCATCGTGCTGTTCATCGCACTGATCGTGTTCATCATGCTGTTGTTCGCCAACTTCGCTTACCTCAATACCCAGGCCACCTACGACAAACAGTACATCGGCCATGCTGGCGAGCTGCGGGTGCTGTCCCAGCGCATTGCCAAGAACGCCACCGAAGCGGCGGCGGGCAAGGCTGCGGCGTTCAAGCTGCTGGGGGATGCGCGCAACGATTTCGCCCGGCGCTGGGGCTACCTGAAAAAGGGTGACCCGGACACCGGGCTGCCCGGGGCCCCGGTGGCCTTGCGCCAGGAAATGCGCGCGGTGCAACTGGACTGGGAAAAACTGCTGAAAAACACCGACGCGATTCTCGCCAGCGAGCAGACCGTGCTGTCCCTGCACCAGGTGGCGGCAACCCTGGCGGAAACCGTGCCGCAATTGCAGGTGGAGTATGAAAAGGTCGTCGAGATCCTGCTCCAGCGTGGCGCCCCGGCGGCCCAGGTGGCCATGGCCCAGCGCCAGTCGCTGCTGGCCGAGCGGATTCTCGGTGCGGTCAACACGGTGCTGGCCGGCGACGAAAACGCGGTCCAGGCCGCCGATGCCTTCGGTCGCGATGCCGCGCGCTTCGGCCAGGTGCTCAACGGCATGTTGCAGGGCAACCCGGGGCTGAAGATCAGCCAGGTGGAAGACCCGGATGCCCGGGGGCGGCTGGCGGAGATTTCCGAGTTGTTCGAGTTCGTCTCCGGCTCCGTGGACGAGATCCTCGAAACCTCCCCCGAGCTGTTCCAGGTCCGCGAGTCGGCGAGCAACATCTTCAGCCTGTCCCAGACCCTGCTGGACGAAGCTTCGCTGCTGGCCACCGGCTTCGAGAACCTGGCCGGCAGCCGCAAGCTGGACACCATCGGCGGCTACGTCCTGGGCTTGCTGGCCCTGGCTTCGATCATCCTCATCGGCCTGGTGATGGTGCGCGAGACCAACCGCCAGTTGCGCGAGACCGCAGAGAAGAACGAGCGCAACCAGAACGCGATCATGCGTTTGCTGGACGAGATCGAGGACCTGGCCGACGGCGACCTCACGGTCACCGCTTCGGTGACCGAGGACTTCACCGGCACCATTGCCGACTCCATCAATTATTCCGTCGACCAGCTGCGCGACCTGGTGGCCACCATCAACCTCACCGCCGGCCAGGTGGCCGGCGCAGTGCAGGAAACCCAGGCCACCGCCATGCAGCTGGCCGAAGCCTCGGAGCATCAGGCCCAGCAGATTTCCGAAGCCTCCACGGCGATCAACGAAATGGCCCAGTCCATCGACCAGGTATCGGCCAACGCCGCGGAATCCTCGGCGGTGGCCGAGCGCTCGGTGGAAATCGCCAACAAGGGCAACGAGGTGGTGCACAACACCATTCACGGCATGGACAACATCCGTGAGCAGATCCAGGACACCGCCAAGCGGATCAAGCGTCTGGGCGAGTCTTCCCAGGAGATCGGCGATATCGTTAGCCTGATCGACGACATTGCCGACCAGACCAACATCCTCGCCCTCAACGCGGCGATCCAGGCCTCCATGGCCGGTGACGCCGGGCGCGGCTTTGCCGTGGTGGCCGACGAGGTGCAGCGGCTGGCGGAGCGTTCCTCGGCGGCCACGCGGCAGATCGAGACCCTGGTGCGGGCGATCCAGACCGACACCAACGAGGCGGTGATCTCCATGGAGCAGACCACCACCGAAGTGGTGCGCGGCGCGCGCCTGGCCCAGGACGCCGGGGTGGCCCTGGAAGAGATCGAAGGCGTGTCCAAGACCCTGGCGGCGCTGATCCAGAGCATCTCCAACGCGGCCCAGCAGCAGACCTCTTCGGCCGGGCAGATTTCCCTGACCATGAACGTGATCCAGCAGATCACCTCGCAGACTTCGTCCGGTTCCACCGCCACCGCCGAGAGCATCGGCAACCTGGCGAAGATGGCCAGCCAGCTGCGCCGCTCGGTGTCCGGCTTCACCCTGCCGGCCACCCGGGGCCCGGCCCCGAATGACAACCGCTGACACAAGGCTTTGACTGGAGTGGTTATGGTTGATCGGCACGACTATGTAGCCCTGGAGTGGGTCAAGGGCGAAATTGCCGAGACCCTGAAGCAGGCGCATCAGGCGCTGGAGCATCTGGCGGACGATCCCCAGGCCCTGGAGGCCATCGACCAGTGCCTGGAAGGCATTCATCTGGTCCATGGCAGCCTGCAGATGGTGGAGTTCTACGGCGCCGCGCTGCTGGCTGAAGAAATGGAAAAGCTCGCCCAGGCCCTGCAGCAGGGGCGCGTGGCCCAGCGCGACGAAGCCCTGCGCCTGCTGCGCCAGGCCATCGGCCAGTTGCCCCAGTACCTGGACCGGGTGCAGAGCGCGCGGCGCGACCTGCCGCTGGTGGTGCTGCCGCTGCTCAACGACCTGCGCAGTGCCCGGGGCGAGAGCCTGCTCTCGGAAACCAGCCTGTTCAGCCCGCAACTGCCCAGCCTGCCGCCCCTGAGCGACAAGGCCCTGGCGGCTTTGGAACCCCTGGAGTTGCCCAACCAGTTGCGCAAGCTGCGACACATGTTGCAGACCGCCCTGGTGGACCTGCTGCGCGAGCAGGATGACGAGCAGAGCCTGGGCTACATGGCCAAGGTCTTCGAACGCCTGGAAGCCTTGTGCCAGGACGCCCCGCTGGCGCCCTTGTGGCATATCGCCTCGGCCCTGGTGGAGGGCATGCGCCACGACGAGATCGCCAACAGCCCGGCGGTGCGCAGCCTGCTCAAGGATGCCGACAAGGAGCTCAAGCGCCTGCTGGAACAGGGCATGGCCGGGATCAACCGGCCGGCCCCCGATGAATTGCTCAAGAGCCTGCTGTTCTATATCGCCAAGGCGCGCCATCCCACCCCATTGATGCTGACCATGAAAGAACGTTACGGACTGGATGACGCCTTGCCCGACAGCGCGGTGGTGGACGAGGAGCGGGCCCGCCTGGCCGGCCCCGACCGGGATGCCATGCGCTCGGTGCTGACCGCGGTGTGCGATGGCCTGGTGCGGGTCAAGGAACGCCTCGACCTGTTCGTGCGCAGCGACCGCCAGCACACCGACGACCTCGAAGGGCTGCTGTCGCCCCTGCGGCAGATCGCCGACACCCTGGCGGTGCTGGGCTTCGGCCAGCCGCGCAAGGTCATCATCGATCAGTTGGCGGTGGTCCAGAGCCTGGCCCAGGGCCAGCGCGCGCCGGACGACGCGGTGCTGATGGATGTGGCGGGGGCCCTGCTGTACGTGGAAGCGACCCTGGCCGGCATGGCCGGCACCGTGGAGCCCGAAAGCCGTGAGGAAAGCCGCCTGCCCACCACCGACCTGACCCAGATCCACCAGTTGGTGATCCAGGAGGCGCGGGTTTGCCTGCACCAGGCCAAGGACCTGATCGCCGAGTGCATCGAGGCCGACTGGGACGCCGAACACCTGCAGGCGCTGCCCGAGCTGCTGACCCAGGTGCGCGGCGCCCTGGCGATGATCCCGCTGCCCCGCGCGGCGGGGCTGATGCAGGCCTGCCAGCAGTTTGTCGTCGAACACCTGCTGGCGGCCAGTTCCCGGCCCGACTGGCAGCAACTGGACCACCTGGCGGATGTGCTCACCAGCCTGGAGTACTACCTGGAACGCCTGAGCGAGGACCACGAGGCGCCGGGGGAGAAGATCCTCGATGTGGCCCAGCAAGGCCTGCTCGCCCTGGGCTATGTGCCGGTGGAGCAGGTGCCGTTGCTCGATCAGCCCCTGAGCCCCAGCGAAGCCCTGGTGATGCAGGACCTGCAAGAGCTGGACGATCCCCGGGTGGCGCAGTCCCTGGCGGATGTCCTGGCGGTGCCGGTCTCGGCCCTCAACCCGCCGGCCCTGATCACCCCGGGCAGCCTGTTGCCGCCGCCAGGGGACGAGGAGCCGGTGGACGATGAACTGCGGGAAGTCTTCCTCGAAGAAACCGAGGAAGTGCTGGAGATGCTGCGCGAGTACCTGCCGCGCTGGGCCGCGGACCCCCATGGCACATCTGCCCTGAGCGAACTGCGCCGGGCCTTCCACACCCTCAAGGGCAGCGGGCGCATGGTGCGCGCGCTGGTGCTGGGGGAGCTGGCCTGGGCGGTGGAAAACCTCCTCAACCGGGTGCTGGAGCACAGCGTGGAGCCCGGTGTCGAAGCCCGGCAACTGGTGGCCGACACCCTGCAACTGTTGCCGGAACTGATCGCCGAGTTCGCCCAGCAGGCCCAGCGCCAGCGCGACGATGTCGACCGCCTGGCCGCCCGGGCCCATGCCCTGGCCAATGGTGCGCAAGGCTCGGCGCCAGTGCCGGCCGAGGCCTTGGACCCGCAGTTGCTGGAGATCTTCCGCACCGAGGCCCAGACCCACCTGGACAGCATCAACCGCTTTCTCGAGCAGGCCGCCGAACACGTACCGCTGCAGGCCAGCGACGAACTGCAACGGGCCCTGCACACCCTCAAGGGCAGCGCCTCCATGGCCGGAGTGCTGCCGATTGCCGAGCTGGCCGGCCCTCTGGACCAATTGGCCCGGGAATACCGGGCGCACTTGATCCCCCTGGACCTGGACGAGGTGGAGCTGCTGCTGGAAGCCGAAGGCCTGCTGCGCCGGGGCCTGCGGCAGCTGGACAGTGACCCGCTGGCGCCTATCGATGGCGCCCGCTCCCTGGTGGGGCGCGCCCTGGCCCTGCTGGGGGAGCGCCTGGAAACCCTGCTCAGCGCCCCGGACAGCGCGCCCCGGGCCAAGCGCGACCCGCAGTTGATCAACAACTTCCTGGCCCAGGGCATGGACATCCTGCTGGATGCCGAAAGCCTGCTGCGCCGTTGGCAGCAGCACCCGGGCGAGCGTCAGGAACTCAGCGCCCTGCTGGATGAGTTGACCACCCTGGGCGAGGGCGCGCACCTGGCCGACCTGTACCCGGTGGACGAGCTGTGCGAAGCCTTGCTCGATCTCTATGGCGCGGTGGAAGAGAGCAGCCTGGCCGTCAGCGAGCGTTTCTTCCACGAAGCCGAAAGCGCCCATGATGCCTTGATCAACATGCTCGACGAGCTGGCCGCAGGCCAGGAAGTCAGCCCGCGCCCGGAACGGGTGCAGGCCTTGCGCGAGCTGCTGGATGAAGGTCTGGACCCTTCTGCCACGGGCCTGATCAAGAGCGATGGCAGCCGCGCCCTGAGCATCAGCGAACTGGGCGCGGCCACGGCCCGCCTGGAGCAGGCTGAAGCCCCGATGCAGGCGGACGACGAAATTGTCGAGATCTTCCTCGAAGAAGCGGTGGATATCCTCGAAAGCGCCGACCAGGCCCTGCAGCGCTGGCTGGCCGACCCGGACAATGGCGCGCCACTATCTTCCCTGCAGCGAGACCTGCACACCCTCAAGGGCGGCGCACGGATGGCCGAAGTGGCACCGGTGGCGGAACTGGCCCAGGAGCTGGAGTCGCTGTACGAGGGGCTGGTGGACCGGCGCTACAGCCACAGCCAGCACCTGGGCCTGCTGTTGCGCAGCAGCCACGAGCAACTGGCACTGCTGCTGGAACAGTTGCAGGGGCAGCATCCCCTGGACGAATCCCGGGCGCAGATCGAGGCTGTGCGGTCGTACCGGCAGCAGGCCGCCAGCACCGGCGAAGTGGCCCAGGGCACGGTCGAGGCAGACCGTGCGGCCCAGGACCCGGAGCTGCTGGAAATCTTCCTCGAAGAAGGTTTCGACATCATCGACAGCTCTGCCGCGGCCCTGGCCCGCTGGCAGGCCGAGCCCCAGGGTCGCCAGGAAGTGGAAACCCTGCTGCGCGACCTGCACACCCTCAAGGGCGGTGCGCGCATGGTGGAAATCGCCCCCATCGGCGATCTGGCCCATGAACTGGAATTTCTCTTCGAAGGCCTGTCCGCCGGCCTGCTGCAACCCAGCTCGGTGCTGTTCACCCTGTTGCAGAAGAGCCACGACCGCCTGGCCCAGATGCTCGATGCGGCCCGTGCCGGCCAGCCCATCGAGCCGGCCCAGAAGCTCATCGATGCGATCCACGACCTGAGCCATCCGCGGGTAGCGACCGGCGTTGCCGCAGAAGCTGCACTGCCCAGCACCAAGTCCGAGCCCGCTGCGCCCGCGGCGGAAGCGGCAGTGGCGGGGGACATGGTCAAGGTCTCGGCAGAGCTGCTGGACGACCTGGTGAACCTGGCCGGGGAAACCTCGATCTTCCGTGGCCGTATCGAACAACAAGTCAACGATGCGCGCACGGCATTGGGCGAGATGGAAACCACCATCGAGCGCATGCGCGACCAGTTGCGCCGCCTGGACACCGAAACCCAGGGGCGGATTCTCAGCCGCCAGCAGGTGGAGGCCGAGCGCCTGGGCTACGAAGAGTTCGACCCCCTGGAAATGGACCGCCACTCGCAGTTGCAGCAGCTGTCCCGGGCCCTGTTCGAATCGGCTTCGGACCTGCTGGACCTCAAGGAAACCCTGGACCGGCGCAACCACGACGCCGAGAACCTGTTGCAGCAGCAGGGCCGGATCAACACCGAATTGCAGGAAGGCCTGATGCGCACGCGCATGGTGCCGTTCGAGCGCATGGTGCCCAGGCTCAAGCGCATCGTCCGCCAGGTGGCCGAAGAGCTGGGCAAGGACGTGGAGTTCGTGGTCGGCAACGCCGAAGGGGAAATGGACCGCAACGTTCTCGAACGCATGGTCGCGCCCCTGGAACACATGCTGCGCAACGCCGTGGACCACGGTCTGGAATCGGCCGAGGCGCGCCTTGCGGCAGGCAAGCCGGCACAGGGGCGGATCAGCCTGGACCTGTCCCGCGAGGGCGGCGACATGATTTTCGACATGCGCGACGACGGCGCCGGGGTGCCCCTGGAAGCCGTGCGCAAAAAAGCCATCAAGCGCGGCCTGCTGGACCCCGAGGCGCAGCTCAGCGACCGCGAAGTGCTGCAATTCATCATGCAGCCGGGGTTTTCCACCGCCGAGAAGATCACTCAGATTTCCGGGCGCGGGGTGGGCATGGACGTGGTCCATGAAGAGGTGCGCCAGTTAGGCGGCAGCATGAGCATCGACTCGGTTGCCGGCCAGGGCGTGCATTTTCGCATTCGCCTGCCGTTCACCGTGTCGGTCAACCGCGCGCTGATGGTGCAGTGCGCCGACGAGCAGTACGCGATTCCGCTGAATACCGTGGAGGGCATTGTCCGGGTGCTGCCCGCAGAGCTGGACGGCTACTACCAGCTCGACCCACCGCGCTATGAGTACGCCGGCCAGTCTTATCAGCTGTGCTACCTGGGGGAGCTGCTGCACACCGTGCCCCGGCCGAAGCTGCTGGGCCAGGTGCAGCCGCTGCCGGTGCTGCTGGTGCACTGCAACGAGCAGCGCATCGCGGTGCAGGTGGATGCCACCGCCGGCACCCGGGAAATCGTGGTCAAGAGCCTGGGGCCGCAGTTCGCCGCGGTCCAGGGGTTGTCCGGGGCGACGATTCTCGGCGATGGTCGGGTGGTGCTGATTCTCGATTTGCTGGCGCATATCCGCGCCTTGCAGGCCCAGGCACCGCTGCCGCGCCTGGCGGGCGACGAGCCGGCCAGCGAGGTGCAACCGCCGCGGCCGATGCTGGTGCTGGTGGTGGACGACTCGGTCACGGTGCGCAAGGTCACCAGCCGCCTGCTGGAGCGCCACGGCATGAATGTGCTCACCGCCAAGGATGGGGTCGACGCCATGGCGCTGCTGGCCGAGCACACCCCGGACCTGATGCTGCTGGACATCGAAATGCCGCGCATGGATGGCTTCGAAGTAGCGATCCAGGTACGCAACGACCCGCGCCTGCAACACCTGCCGATCATCATGATCACCTCCCGCACCGGCCAGAAACACCGCGACCGGGCCATGGCCATCGGCGTCAACGACTACCTCGGCAAGCCCTATCAAGAGTCGGTGCTGCTGGAAAGCATCGCCCTGTGGAGCAAGACCCATGCTTGATCACCGCGCCAGCACTCTCACCGGGCTGCTGCTGCCCCTGGCCGACCGTACCCTGATCCTGCCCAACGTGGCCGTGGCCGAGCTGATCGACTATCAGCAGGGCACCTTCGACCTGGATTCACCGCCCTGGTACCTGGGCCGGGTGCTGTGGCGCGAGCGGTGGATTGCGCTGATCAGCTTCGAGTCGGCCTGCGGTGGCAGGACCGTGATTGGCGAGCGGGCGCGGATCGTCGTGCTCAATGCCCTGGGCGGGCGCCCGGAGCTGAAGTTCATGGCCCTGCTGGTGCAGGGCATTCCCCGCTCCTGCAAGCTCGACAGCCAGTTGAGCTATGTCGACGTGCCCCTGGCTGCGCTGGAAAAGGCCGCGGTGCAGGTGGCCGAGCAGGTGGCCAAGGTGCCGGACCTGCTGGCCCTGGAAGAGCTGCTGGTGACGGGGCTCTAGGCCTCTTGGCCGGCAAGCCGGCCGCTACACAACACCGCCGGTAGGAGCTGGCTTGCCAGCGAAGGCAACCCCTCAGCCAATGCGCAACCTGTCCCGCACCTCCATCAGCGCATAGCCCAGCAGATTCAGGCCGCGCCACTGTTCCGGCCGGCTGGCCCTGGCGTCCTCTGCCGCCAGGCCGATGCCCCAGATCCGGTCCACCGGGCTGGCTTCCACCAGTACCTGGTCGCCTGTGGACAGCAGGTATTCACCCAGCGCCTGATGTTGGCTGAACTTGGCCAGGTTGCCCTGCACCACGATATCCAGGCGTGCTTCGGTCCAGCGGGCGTCATCGAAGCCGCGCACCTCGCGACCCAGTTGCTTCACGTCGGCGGGCGTCACGGCCTTGAGGATCCGCCCGTGGGTTTCCTGGTCGCCGAACAGCAGGGCCTTGCCGGCCATCATGAAATGCTCGGCGCTGGGGTATTGAATGCCATCGAGTTCCAGACCTGCGTCGAACCACTGGCTGAAACAGCTCTGGGAGATGCGTCCGTCCCGGGTGGGCTGGTGCCCCCAGAACATCAGGTAGTCAGGCTTCAGGCCATGCTTGAGCTGCTCCAGCAGCGCCTGGTTCGAGCGAATCGGTGTGTCCATGCTGACTCTCATCTTGGTCTGCCCAGGCCGCTCATGGGCCGGTACGGCGGGCATTGTGTACCGAGAGAGCATGAGAGTGCCATGGCTCCCAAATCATTACGCTGAGCGTAACGATCCAACGCCGTGCTTGATTGATGCTCCTTGTTTTCACTCCTAAGGTGACTGCCACGACAGCGAACCCGTGGAGTGAGCATGACAACAATAATTTCCCCCGACGCGCGCTGGTCGCGGCGGCGCAGCGAAAAGCAGCGGCGCCTCGAGCAGGTGCGGGCCATCGCCGATGGCGTGGTGTTGCCGACCGACAAGATCGTCGCGGCCCTGGAAGCGCTGATCCTGCCCGGCGACCGGGTGGTGCTGGAAGGCAACAACCAGAAACAGGCGGACTTTCTCTCCCGCTCCCTGGCCAAGGCCGACCCGGCCAGGCTGCATGACCTGCACATGATCATGCCCAGCGTCGGCCGTTCCGAGCACCTGGACCTGTTCGAGCGCGGCATCGCCCGCAAGCTGGACTTTTCCTTTGCCGGCACCCAGAGCCTGCGCATCAGCCAGTTGCTGGAAGACGGGCTGCTGGAAATCGGCGCCATCCATACCTACATCGAACTCTATGCGCGGCTGGTGGTGGACCTGATCCCCAATGTGGTGCTCTCTGCCGGGTTCATGGCCGACCGCGCCGGCAACATCTACACCGGCCCCAGTACCGAGGACACGCCCGCGCTGATCGAGCCGGCGGCCTTCAGCGACGGCATTGTCATCGTCCAGGTCAACCAGCTGGTGGACGATGTCAGCGAGCTGCCCCGGGTCGACATTCCCGCGTCCTGGGTGGATTTCGTGGTGGTGGCCGACAAGCCGTTCTATATCGAGCCGCTGTTCACCCGTGACCCGCGCCATATCAAGCCGGTGCACGTGCTGATGGCGATGATGGCGATTCGCGGCATCTACGAAAAACACAACGTGCAGTCGCTGAACCATGGCATCGGTTTCAACACCGCGGCCATCGAGCTGATCCTGCCCACCTACGGCGAATCCCTGGGGCTCAAGGGCAAGATCTGCCGCAACTGGACCCTCAATCCTCACCCAACCCTGATTCCGGCCATTGAAAGTGGCTGGGTGGACAGCGTGCATTGCTTCGGCACCGAACTGGGCATGGAAAACTACATCGCCGCGCGTCCGGACGTGTTCTTCACCGGTCGCGACGGTTCCCTGCGTTCCAACCGGATGTTCTGCCAGCTGGCCGGGCAGTACGCGGTGGACCTGTTTATCGGCGCCACCTTGCAGGTGGATGGCGACGGCCATTCCTCCACCGTGACCCGTGGCCGCCTGGCCGGTTTCGGCGGGGCGCCGAACATGGGCCACGACCCCCGCGGGCGCCGCCACGGCACCCCGGCCTGGCTCGATATGCGCCAGGATCAGAGCGATGCACCCCAGGCCATGCTCGAACGCGGCAAGAAGCTGGTGGTGCAGATGGTGGAAACCTTCCAGGAAGGCGGCAAACCGACCTTCGTCGAAACCCTCGACGCGGTGGACGTGGCGCGCAAGAGCGGCATGCCCCTGGCGCCGATCATGATCTACGGCGACGACGTCACCCACCTGCTGACCGAGGAAGGCATCGCCTACCTGTACAAGGCCCGTTCCCTGGAAGAGCGCCAGGCGATGATCGCCGCCGTGGCCGGGGTTACCGCCATCGGCTTGCGCCACAACCCCAAGGACACCGCGCGCATGCGCCGTGAAGGCCTGATTGCCCTGCCGGAAGACCTGGGCATCCGCCGCACCGACGCCAGCCGCGAGCTGCTGGCGGCGAAAAGCGTGGCCGACCTGGTGGAGTGGTCCGGTGGCCTGTACAACCCGCCCGCCAAGTTCAGGAGCTGGTAATGCACGCATTCAACCTGCAATCACCCACCCCGAGCCTGGCCGAGCGCCTGGCGGACCTGGCGGTGGACGCGCTGATCGACGAGGCCGACCTGTCGCCCAAGCCGGCCCTGGTGGACCGCCGTGGCAATGGCGCCCACACCGACCTGCACCTGGGCCTGATGCATGCCTCGGCGCTGTCGCTGTGGCCGGCCTTCAAGGAAATGGCCGACGCTGCCCTGCTGCTCGGGGAAGTGGGCCTGCCCCTGCGTGAAGCCCTGGGGCGCATTGGCCGAGAAGGCGAGCAGGCCATGCTCGCCACCACTGGTGGGGTGAATACCCATCGCGGG
Source organism: Pseudomonas protegens CHA0 (assembly GCF_000397205.1). NCBI lineage: Bacteria > Pseudomonadati > Pseudomonadota > Gammaproteobacteria > Pseudomonadales > Pseudomonadaceae > Pseudomonas > Pseudomonas protegens. The sequence goes on along the minus strand of NC_021237.1, from coordinate 6,419,164 downwards.
GCGATCTGGGCCCTGGGGCTGCTGGTGGCCGCCGCCGCGCTGGAACCTCAAGCCACGAGTGCCGGCAGTGTCGCGCTGCGGGCCGCGCGCCTGGCCTTGCTCGAAGACCGTTATGCACCACGCCCCTTGAGCCATGGCGCCCAGGTGGCGCTGCGCTACGGCGTGCGCGGTGCCCGCGAAGAAGCCCAGCAAGGCTTTCCCGCCGTGCTGCAACTGGGGCTGCCGCAGCTCAAGCGCAGCCGCGCCCAGGGCCATGGCGAACAGAATGCCCGGCTCGATGCCTTGCTGGCGATCATGAGCCGGCTGGCGGACACCTGCGTGCTCTATCGCGCCGGTGAGCTGGGCCTGCAGGCCATGCAGCAGGGGGCCCGGGCGGTGCTCGATGCTGGTGGCAGCGCCACCCTGGCCGGGCGTCGTCGCCTGCATGAACTGGATCTGCAACTACTGACCTTGAATGCCTCGCCCGGCGGCGCTGCCGACTTGCTGGCGGCCAGCCTGCTGCTGGACCGGATCGAATCCGGCGATGCTGTTAACCAGGGAGCGAACTGATGGAAACCTTGTCCTTTGAATTCCCCGCCGGCCAGCCCGGCCGTGGCCGCGCCCTGGTGGGCTGTGTCGGCTCCGGCGACCTGGAAGTGCTGCTGGAGCCGGGGCAGCCCGGCAAATTGAGCATCCAGGTACAGACCTCGGTAAACGGCAGCGCATCGCGCTGGCAGCACCTGTTCGAGCGCATGTTCGACGGCCAGACGCCGCCGGCGCTGTTGATCGACATCCATGATTTCGGCGCCACCCCCGGGGTGGTGCGCCTGCGCCTGGAGCAGGGCTTCGAGGAGATCGGCCATGACTGACAGCGCACGCTTGTTGAACAAGCACAGCTTCGTCGAGCTGGGTGCTCGGCAGCGGGCCCGGGCACTCCTGGATGCCGGCAGCTTTCGTGAGTTGCTGGACCCGTTCCAGCGGGTCATGTCGCCCTGGCTGGAGCGCCAGGGCGTAGTGCCCCAGGCTGATGACGGGGTGGTGATCGCCAAGGGCAGCATCGCGGGTTCGCCGGTGGTGATTGCTGCCATCGAAGGCGCTTTCCAGGGCGGCAGCCTCGGTGAAGTGGGGGGGGCGAAGATTGCCGGCGCCCTGGAGCTGGCCGCCGAGGACAACCGCAACGGCATCCCGACCCGCGCCGTGTTGCTGCTGGAAACCGGCGGCGTGCGCCTGCAGGAAGCCAACCTCGGGCTGGCGGCGATTGCCGACATTCATGCGGCGATTGTCGACCTGCGCCAGTACCAGCCGGTGGTCGGCGTGGTGGCCGGCAGCGTCGGCTGCTTTGGCGGCATGTCGATTGCCGCCGGTTTGTGCAGTTATCTGCTGGTCACCCAGGAAGCGCGCCTGGGGCTCAACGGCCCGCAGGTGATCGAGCAGGAAGCGGGCCTTGAGGAATACGACTCCCGGGACCGGCCTTTCATCTGGAGCCTGACCGGCGGCGAGCAGCGTTTCGCCAGTGGCTTGGTGGACCGCTACGTGGCTGACGATGTGGCACTGATCCAGGCCCAGGTCCGTGAGCTGCTGGCCCTGGGCTTGCCGTCGCGGCAACGCAGCCGCGAGGCCGAGCTGTACCTGCAACGTCTGTCCCGCCTGAACACGACGCCGCAAATCGATGCGGCGACGGTGCGCGACCTGTATCAAGGAGACCGCCCATGACTGCTAGTTCCCTGCGGGGCCTGAACTGGTTCGACGCCTTGAGTGGCGATGCAACCCCCGTGAGCGGCCTGCCACCTTCCTTGAAGGTTGCCGACGGCCAGTTGGACGGGCAGCCGGCGCGCTTCATTGCGGTAGTGCCTGACCCCGACAACCGTTTTCCCCGCGCCCGTCAGGGCGAGGTCGGCCTGCTGGAAGGCTGGGGGCTGGCCAAGGCAGTGGATGAGGTGATCCGCGCCGATCAGGACCAGGAGCACAAGCGGGCGCTGATCGCCATTGTCGATGTGCCGAGCCAGGCCTATGGCCGGCGCGAAGAGGCGCTGGGCATTCATCAGGCCCTGGCGGGCGCCGCCGACAGCTATGCCCGGGCCCGCCTGGCCGGGCACCCGGTGATCGCCCTGCTGGTGGGCAAGGCCATGTCCGGGGCCTTTCTGGCCCATGGGTATCAGGCCAACCGCTTGATCGCCCTGCGTGACCCGGGGGTGATGGTGCACGCCATGGGCAAGGCCTCGGCGGCGCGGGTGACCCTGCGCAGCGTCGAGGAGCTGGAAGCCCTGGCCGCCAGCGTGCCGCCCATGGCCTATGACATCGACAGCTACGCGGGCCTGGGCCTGCTGTGGGAAACCCTGTCGGTGCGGCAGATTGAGCAGCCGACGGCGGAGGATCTGGCCCGGGTCAATCAATGCCTGTTGGCGGCGATTGCCGATGTGCGGGCCAAGGGCGTCGACCTCGGCAGCCGTCTGGGCGCGGTGAACCGGGCGGCGTCGAGCCGAGTCCGGCAGTTGCTGCGGGAGCAGTGGTGAGCGGGTGCGGCCCCTGGCTGCCCCACGACCTGCTGTGGGGCATGACCCCGGCGCAGTTGCCGGGCGATGCGCCGGCCTGGGCCCATGCGGTGCTGGAGGCCGGGCAGCCGGTGGTGGTGCGCCGGGCCCTGACTGCACCGGGGCAGGTTGCGGTGGGTTTGCGCGGTGTTTCCCGGGAACAGCGCTATCCGGCGCTGCTGGATCTGCAAGCCGTGCAGCGCGGGGTGCGCCCCGAGCAGCTGTGTCATGTACCGCCCCAGGGCCCATGGCCGGCGTTGCAGGCGTTGCAGCACTTGCGCGATGAACTGGATGCCCAGGAGTGGATCTGGGGCGTGAGTGGCAGTGCCGGTTTCGAGCTGGCGAGCGGCGTGGCGGCCTTGCATCAGCACAGCGACCTGGACCTGATCCTGCGTACCCCGGAGCCTCTGCCACGGGCCCGGGCCCGTGAATTGCTGGCGCTGCTGGACGGCGCCGGTTGCCCGGTGGATATGCAATTGCAGGTGCCCGGCGGCGCCCTGGCCCTGCGCGAATGGGCCGGGCCGGCTGCCCGGGTTCTGCTCAAGAGCGCCAGTGGCGCGCGCCTGGTCAGCGACCCCTGGAACCCTCAGGAGCAGGCGGCATGAGCAGCCTGCTGGTGTTTCCGGGCCAGGGCGCGCAGCAGCCGGGGATGCTCCAGCGTCTGGCGCAAAGCCCGCAAGCGCGGGCCTGCCTGCAAGAGGCCAGCGATGTGTTGGGGCAGGACGTACTGACGCTGGATTCACCCCAAGCCCTGGCCAGCACCCGGGCGGTGCAGCTGTGCCTGCTGATCGCCGGCGTGGCGGCGGCGCGCACTCTGTTGCAGCCCGATACTCGGGTGAACTACGTGGCGGGCCTGTCCATCGGCGCCTATCCGGCGGCGGTGGTGGCCGGGGCCCTGGAGTTTGCCGACGCCTTGCGCCTGGTGAGCCTGCGGGGTGAGTTGATGCAGCAGGCTTATCCACAGGGCTATGGCATGACCGCATTGATCGGCCTGGAACTGGCGGCGGTGGAAGGGCTGCTGGCCCAGGTCCACAGCCCGCAGAGGCCGGTGTACCTGGCCAATATCAACGCTGACAACCAGGTGGTGATCGCCGGCAGCGATGCCGCGATGCATGCCGTGGCCGAGTTGGCCCGGGGGTGCGGGGTCGGCGTGGCCAAGCGCCTGGCGGTCAGCGTGCCGTCCCATTGCCCACTGCTGGAGCAACCGGCCCAGGCTCTGGCTGCCGCCTTTGCCGAGGTACCTCTGCAGCTGCCGAAGCTGGGCTACCTCAGTGGCAGCCGGGCGCGCCTCATGCGCTCCGTGGAAGCGTTGCGTGACGACCTGGCCTTCAACATGTGCCGCGTCGTCGACTGGCGCGGCACGGTGCAAAGCGCCTACGAGCGCGGGGTGCGCCTGCAGGTCGAATTGCCTCCCGGCGCGGTACTGACCGGGCTGGCCCGCCGGGTGTTTGCCCAAGGGACGGTGATCGCCTTCGACGGCGCGCGCCTGGACACCCTGCAAGCCCTGTTGAGTGAGGAGGGAAGCCGCGACCGATAGAGCACCGACTCAGGCTGACGAAGCACAAGAACAACAACTTCGACGATGCACTTTGAGGACTACGACAATGATTATCTACGGTGTGGCATTGCTGGCGATCTGTACGCTAGCGGGTGTGATTATCGGCGACATGCTCGGCGTGTTGCTGGGGGTGAAATCCAATGTCGGCGGAGTCGGCATCGCCATGATCCTGCTGATCTGCGCCCGTTTGTGGATGCACAGGCACGGCGGCATGACCAAGGATTGCGAGATGGGCGTGGGTTTCTGGGGCGCCATGTACATTCCGGTGGTGGTGGCCATGGCCGCCCAGCAGAACGTGGTGACGGCGCTGCACGGCGGGCCGGTGGCGGTGCTGGCGGCCATCGGTTCGGTGGTGCTCTGCGGATGCACCATCGCCCTTATCAGCCGCACCCACAAGGGCGAGCCACTGCCGGCCGAGCCGCTGGAGCCGGGTGTGAAAGCCGCACCGGCAGGAGGGCGCTGAGATGTGGGATCTGATCGAGAAAGGCCTGGAGCACAACGGTCTGGTCACCGCCTTCGCCTTCGTCGGAGTGATCATGTGGGTCTCGGTGCTGCTGTCCAAGCGCCTGACGTTCGGCCGGGTACACGGATCGGCCATTGCCATTGTCATCGGCCTGGTCCTGGCCTGGGTTGGCGGCACCCTGACCGGTGGTCAGAAGGGCCTGGCGGACCTGGCCCTGTTTTCCGGCATCGGCCTGATGGGGGGCGCCATGCTGCGGGACTTCGCCATCGTCGCCACGGCCTTTGAAGTACAGGCCACCGAGGCGCGCAAGGCCGGGATGATCGGTGCCGTGGCGCTGCTGCTGGGTACGGTACTGCCGTTCATTGTCGGCGCGAGCATCGCCTGGGCCTTCGGCTATCGCGATGCGGTGAGCATGACCACCATTGGTGCCGGCGCGGTGACTTATATCGTCGGCCCGGTGACCGGCGCAGCCATTGGTGCCAGCTCCGACGTGGTGGCCCTGTCGATTGCCACGGGCCTGATCAAGGCGATCCTGGTGATGGTGGGTACGCCCATGGCCGCGCGCTGGATGGGCCTGGACAATCCGCGTTCGGCGATGGTCTTCGGTGGCCTGGCCGGCACCGTCAGCGGCGTGACCGCGGGGCTGGCAGCCACGGACCGGCGGCTGGTGCCCTACGGCGCCCTGACCGCCACCTTCCACACCGGGCTGGGCTGCCTGCTGGGGCCATCGCTGCTGTTCTTCATCGTCCGCGGCCTGGTGGGCTAACCCCTGCAGGAGCCGGCTTGCCGGCGAAGAGGCCCGTGAGGCATGCGCTGTTCTTGCGCACGCCTTCGCTGGCAAGCCAGCTCCTACAAAAGGCCGGGCCGGCCGGCTTCTAGGGGGTTTGGCGGTTGGCGTACATCCGGCATTCGGCCAGCAGCGCCAACAGGTTCGGGTCGCGCTCCTTGGCCTTGAGAAACACCACGCCGATATGCTGCTGCAGGCGGTAGCGCGCCTGCAGCGGTATCAGTTTCACGCGGTTCTCATACACCGCCGCGATCCTCCCCGGCAGCAACGCATAACCGACCCCGGAGCTGACCATGCTCAGCAGGGTGAAGATGTCGTTGACCTGCATCGCCACCTTGGGTTCGAACCCCGCCTGCTTGAACACTCGCACCCCGTCCTGATGGGTGGCAAAGCCCTGGGTCAGGGTGATGAAGGTGGCGTCGCGCACGTCGGCCAGGTCCACTTCGCTCTGCTGGGCAAAGGGCGAATCGGCGGGGGTGGCGAGAAAAATGTCATCGGAAAACAACGGCAGTTGCTCGCAGTCCGGGTCATGGGCGCTGTCGTCCAGGGAAATCAGGATGGCGTCCACTTCCATGTTCTTGAGCTTGTACAGCAGGTCGATGTTGGAGCCCAGGATCAGGTCGATGTTCAGCTCGCTGCGGCGCAGCTTGAGGCCCATGATCAACTGCGGCACGGTTTTCACCGTCAGCGAGTAAAGTGCGCCGAGCTTGAAGCGTTCTGCTGAAAAGCCCGCCGCTTCGCGGGTCAGGCGCACGCTCTCGACCACGTCCTGCACCAGCTTCTGTGCCCGTTCCTCCAGGACGAAGGCGCTTTCCAGGGGCGTCAGGTTGCGCCCTTCATGCTTGAACAGCGGGCAGCGCAGGGCATTTTCCAGGGAGTGGATGGCCCGGTGCACGCTGACATTGCTGGTCTGCAACTCGGCGGCGGCGCGGGCCAGGTTGCCGGTGCGCATGAAGGCCAGAAACACTTCGAGCTTTTTCAGGGTCAACTCTTCGTCGATGAGCATGGTCCGGACTCTGCTGAGGAGGGGCTGATGATGCCCGATCGGTCAGGACGTGGCCGCTGGTATTTTCTCGGCCGCGCCCCAATAGACATATTGCGCTTTCAAGCTGCAGGCCTGAGCCTTGCGTGTTTTTTCAATGTTTCAAGGGTGAGCGACTGATGTATCACGGAGAAAGATTCAACGCCTGGACCCACCTGCTGGGGGCAATCGCGGCGTTTATCGGCGGCATCTGGCTGGTGGTGCTGGCCAGCCTGGATGGCAGCCCGTGGAAGATCGTCAGCGTGGCGATCTATTCCTTCACCTTGCTGGTGCTCTACAGCGTGTCCACGGTCTATCACAGCGTGCGCGGACGGGCGAAGAACATCATGCAGAAGGTTGATCATTTTTCGATCTACCTGCTGATTGCCGGCAGTTACACGCCGTTCTGCCTGGTGACCCTGCGCGGGCCCTGGGGCTGGACCCTGTTCGGCATCGTCTGGGGGCTGGCGCTGATCGGCATCCTCCAGGAGATCAAGCCGCGCTCGGAGGCGCGGATTCTCTCCATCGTGATCTACGCGGTGATGGGCTGGATCGTCCTGGTGGCGGTCAAGCCGCTGCTGGCGGCCCTGGGGCCAGCCGGCTTCGCCTGGCTGGCCACGGGCGGGGTGCTGTACACCGTGGGCATCATCTTCTTTGCCCTCGACAGCCGCCTGCGCCATGCCCACGGCATCTGGCACCTGTTCGTGATCGCCGGCAGCCTGCTGCATTTCGTCGCGATCCTGTTCTACGTCCTGTAGGGGCCGGCTGGCCGGCGCAGCGGGCCCTCTGGATTTGCACCGTGCTGGCGGACGTTTTCGCTGGCAAGCCAGCTCCTACAAGGGGCGGTCGAGCTGGGCCCGGGCCTGGCGGGCGAAGATTTCCAGCAGGCTGGCCAGGGTGTGGGGCGGCGGTTCTGCGGCGCGGGTCACGGCGTACAGGGTGATCGGCAGCGGCGGGCTCAAGGGGCGGATAGCGGTGTTGGCCGTTGAGGCGCCCAGGGCGGTGAAGGGGTCGATCAGAGCCAGCCCGGCGCCGGACTCGACCATGGCCCGGGCCAGGGAATAGGTCTGCACGGCAATGCTCACCCGCGGCGGTGGCTCCACCGACTTGAGGTAGCTGTCGAGCCGGGCCGACAACGGGTCGGCGCTGCTCAGGCCAATCAGTGGCGCGTCCGCCAGCTCCTGCAGCGCCAGGGGCTGGCCGCGGCTGTGCTCGGGCCAGAAGCCCAGCGGCGCCAGGGCCACCAGCACACCCTGGGCCAGGGGTTGGGCGCTCAGGCCCGGGTGATCCGGGGGTTGCAGGGTCAGCGCCAGGTCGATTTCGCGCATCAGCAGGTTCTGTACCAGCTCGCGGCTATGGGCGCTGGACAGTTCGCATAGGCTGTCCGGGTAAAGGCGGATCCATTCACTGATGGCGGGCGGCAGCAAGGCCAGGGCCAGGGCCGGTGTGGCGCCGATGCGCAGGCTGTGGCCCGGCGCCCGGCGCAGGTTCTGGGCCAGGCGGCGTACCCCTTGCAGGCTCTCGCTGACCTTGTCCACTTCGCGCTCCAGCTCCAGGGCTTCCGGGGTTGGCTGCAACTTGCCACGCACCCGCAGGAACAACGGGAAACCCAACTGCAGTTCGGCGTGCTGCAAAACCTTGGTCACCGCCGGCTGGGAGACATGCAGCAACTGCGCCGCGCCGCTGATGGAGCCGGTCTGGCGGATGGCCTGGAAAATCTCGATATGACGAAGGCGCATGGGACAGTCCATAACCTTTGTTTATGGGAGGTCCATCTTTATTCATTGTCCGGCGCCTGTCACCTGCCCCTAACCTTGGGCCATCGACCAACAGGCCAGGGGCAGTCATGAGTCAGCGGGTTTGCATCATTGGAGGGGGCGTTATCGGTTTGGCCAGTGCCTACGCCCTGGTCCGCCAGGGCTTCGAGGTGACGCTGGTGGAGGCGCAGGAGTCCCTGGGCAGCCAGACCAGTTTCGCCAACGGCGGGCAGCTGTCCTATCGCTATGTGGCGCCTCTGGCTGATGCCGGGGTGCCCTGGCAGGCCCTGGGCTGGATGCTCAAGGGCGACTCTCCGCTCAAGCTGCGGCCACGCCTGGACGCGGCGCAGTGGCGCTGGCTGGCGGGGTTCCTCGGTGCTTGCCGGCACTCGGTGAACCGGCGCAATGGCGCGCACCTGCTGCGCCTGGCGCTGCTCAGCCAGAGCACCCTGCAAAGCTGGCGCGAAGAGGATGGCCTACAGGGCTTCGACTGGCGGCGCAACGGCAAGCTGGTGACTTTCCGCGAGCAAAAAAGCTTCGAGCACGCCCGGCACAACCTGGCGGACAGCGGCCAGCAACAGGTGCTTTGCGCCGCCGAATGCACGGCCCTGGAACCGGCCCTGGGGGATACGCCCTTCGTCGGCGGTATCTATACCCCGGATGAAGAAGTGGCCGACTGCCACGCCTTCTGCCAGCAACTGGCCACGCGGCTGCGCGCTTCCGGGCGCTGCGAAATCCTACTGGGCCAGCGGGTGCGGGGCATTCGCCATGGGGGAGATAAGGTCCAGGCCATCGACCTGGGGGAGCGCGTGTTGCCGGTGGACCAACTGGTGCTGGCTGCCGGGCACCGCAGCGCCGAACTGCGCCTGCCCGGGCTCCAGCTGCCGCTGTATCCGCTCAAGGGCTACAGCCTCAGCGTGCCCATCGGCCCGCAGCACCGGGCGCCGGGCATCAGCATCACCGACTACAACCGCAAGATCGTCTATGCGCGTATCGGCCAGCAACTGCGGGTGGCGGCCATGGTCGACATCGTCGGCTTCGACCCGTCCCCGGACCCGGCTCGGCTGGCCTTGATGCGGCGTCAGGCCGAGCAGACCTTCGCCGCCGCCGGTGATTATGCGGCAGCCATCGAATGGGCCGGTATGCGTCCCGCCACTCCCAGCGGCGTGCCGCTGATCGGAGCCACCGCCTATCGCAATCTGTGGCTCAACCTTGGCCACGGCGCGCTGGGATTTACCCTGGCCTGCGGCAGTGGCCAGTTGCTTGGCGAACTGATCGGCCAGCGTTCCACCAGCATCGACATGCAGGGCCTGGCGCCCCGCGTCGCCTGAATGTTCAACAGGAGTCTTCAGATGAGTATCCAGCGTATCCACAGCAACAATCGCCTCAGCGGCGCCGTCACCTTTGCCGAACTGGTGTTCCTTTCCGGCCAGGTGCCGGGCTCTAGCAGCGACATCGGCGGTCAGACCCGGGAGGTCCTGGAGAAGATCGACGCCTTGCTGGTCGAAGCCGGCAGTGACAAGGATCATCTGCTCAGCGCAACGCTCTACCTCAAGGACATCCAGGCGGACTTCGCGGCCATGAACGTGGTCTGGTCGGCCTGGCTGTCTCCGGGCCAGGCACCGGCTCGCACTACCTTGCAGGCGGCCCTGGCACGTCCGGAGATCCTCATCGAAATCAGCGTCATCGCTGTTCGCCGCTGAATCACTTCTACCCACAACGGAGAATAACAATGCATAAGATCACGTTGCTCGGCTGCACCCTGGGACTGTTGTTCAGCGCCATTTCCCACGCCAGCGAAGTGCCCCTGGACGGCACCCTGGCCAAGATCGCCAATAGCTCCACCATTACCTTGGGTTATCGCGATGCATCGGTGCCGTTCTCCTATGTTGGCGACAACAGTGGCCAGCCCATGGGGTATTCGGTGGAACTGGCGGGCAAGGTGGTGGAGCGCATCCAGCAACAGTTGCACCTGCCCAAACTCGCAGTGAAGTACAACCTGGTGACCTCCCAGACGCGCATTCCCCTGGTGCAGAACGGCACCGTGGACCTGGAGTGCGGTTCCACCGGGGTGACGGCCGAGCGGCAGAAGCAGGTGGCGTTTTCCTATGGCTTCATCTACGTCAAAGGCCAGTTGCTGACCGCCAAGGACAGCGGGATCAAGAGCTTCGCCGACCTGCGGGGCAAGAACGTGGTGACCACGGCGGGGACCACCAACGAGCGTTTTCTCAAGAGCTACAACGTCGAGCACAAGATCGACATGTTCGTGATCAGCGCCAAGGACCACGGCGAGGCATTCCAGATGCTGCAGTCGGGGCGTGCGGCGGCGTTCTACATGGACGATGCGTTGCTGTACGGCGAGCGGGCCAAGGCCCGGGATCCGCACAACTGGGTGGTGGTGGGGGAAGAACAGTCGCGGGAGATCTACAGCTGCATGGTGCGCAAGGATGACCCGCAGTTCCTGGCCCTGGTCAATGGCGCCCTGGCGGACCTGTACCGCTCCGGGGAGATCAACGGCATTTACCAGCGCTGGTTCCAGCAGCCGATTCCGCCCAAGGGCCTGAACCTGGAATTCCCCATGACCAGTGAACTCAAAGCGATCATCGCCCAGCCCACCAGCGATCCGGTGCAATAGCCACCAAGGAAGGGTTAGAAGTCACCCCACAGTTGCTGGGCCACGGCCAGGGCCACCACGGGAGCGGTTTCGGTACGCAGCACCCGCGGCCCCAGGCGCGCGGGGAGGAAACCGGCGCTGTGGGACAGCTCCACTTCGGCGTCTGTCAGGCCGCCTTCAGGGCCAATGAGGAACGCCAGGCTGGCAGGCTTGGCGTGGCTTTCCAGGGGCTGGGCCACGGGGTGCAGCACCAGCTTCAGGTCGGCCCGGGCCTGCTTGATCCAGTCCGCCAGCAGCACGGGTGGGTGGATCACCGGGACCTGCGAGCGGCCGCACTGTTCGCAGGCGCTGATGGCCACCTGGCGCCAGTGCAGCAGGCGCTTATCGGCGCGCTCGTCCTTGAGCCGCACTTCGCAGCGCTCGCTGAAGATCGGGGTGATTTCGCTGACCCCCAGTTCGGTGGCCTTCTGGATCGCCCAGTCCATGCGCTCGCCTCGGGACAGGCCCTGGCCCAGGTGAATCCGCAGCGGTGATTCTTCCTGGCCGGCGAAGCTTTCATTCAGCTGGACCCGAACCCGCTTCTTGCCCACTTCCACCAGAGCCCCGCGAAACTCGGTGCCCGAGCCATCGAACACCTGCAGGGCAGCACCTTCGGCCATGCGCAGTACGCGCCCGATGTAGTGTGCCTGGGCTTCCGGCAACTCGTGTTCGCCTAGGCTCAGGGTGGCGTCGATAAAGAAGCGGGACAATCTCATCTGGGTTCTCTGTTGAATGTGAATCGGTGGAAAGCGTTCTGTGGCGAGGGAGCAAGCTCCCTCGCCACAACTAACGACCTGTTCTAGCCCGGATCGCGAAAGCCGGGGTGGAAGTCCTTGGGCACCGCCACGCTGACCTGGTCGCGGGTGGCGATATCGATGCCTTCACTGGCGACTTCGGCGAGGAAGTCGATCTGTTCCGGGGTGATCACGTACGGCGGCAGGAAATACACCACGCTGCCCAGGGGACGCAACAGGGCGCCGCGTTCCAGGGCGTGCTGGAAGACTTTCAGGCCGCGGCGTTCCTGCCAGGGGTAGGCGGTCTTGCTGGCCTTGTCCTGGACCATCTCGATGGCCAGGACCATGCCGGTCTGGCGTACTTCGGCAACGTGGGGGTGGTCCACCAGGTGCGCGGTGGCGCTGGCCATGCGCCGGGCAAGCGCGTGGTTGTTCTCCACCACCTTGTCCTGCTCGAAGATATCCAGGGTCGCCAGGGCCGCGGCACAGGCCAGCGGGTTACCGGTGTAGCTGTGGGAGTGGAGGAAGGCGCGCAGGGTCGGGTAGTCGTCGTAGAAGGCGCTGTAGACCTCATCGGTGGTCATGCACGCGGCCAGGGGCAGGTAGCCGCCGGTCAGGGCCTTGGACAGGCACAGGAAATCCGGGCGGATGCCGGCCTGCTCGCAGGCGAACATCGTGCCGGTGCGGCCGAAACCCACGGCGATCTCGTCATGGATCAGGTGCACGCCATAGCGGTCGCAGGCTTCGCGCAGCAGCTTGAGGTACACCGGGTGATACATGCGCATGCCGCCGGCGCCCTGGATCAGCGGCTCGACTATGACCGCGGCCACTGTTTCGTGGTGCTCGGCCAGGGTCTGCTCCATGGCGGCGAACATGTTCCGCGAGTGTTCTTCCCAGCTCATGCCTTCGGGCCGCAGGTAGCAGTCCGGGCTCGGCACCTTGAGGGTGTCCAGCAGCAGGGCCTTGTAAGTCTCGGTGAACAGCGGTACGTCGCCCACCGACATGGCGGCGATGGTCTCGCCGTGGTAGCTGTTGCTCAGGGTGACGAAGCGCTTCTTGTTCGGTTGGCCGCGGTTGATCCAGTAGTGAAAGCTCATCTTCATCGCCACTTCGATGCATGACGAACCGTTGTCGGCGTAGAAGCAGCGTGTCAGGCCTTCGGGGGTGATCTTGACCAGGCGCTCGGACAACTCGATCACCGGCTGGTGGCTGAAGCCGGCGAGGATCACGTGTTCCAGCTGGTCCACCTGGTCCTTGATACGCTGGTTGATGCGCGGGTTGGCGTGGCCGAACACATTGACCCACCAGGAGCTGACCGCATCCAGGTAGCGTTTGCCTTCGAAGTCTTCCAGCCAGACGCCTTCGCCTCGCTTGATGGGGATCAACGGCAGCTGTTCGTGGTCTTTCATCTGGGTGCAGGGATGCCACAGCACCGCAAGATCGCGTTGCATCCACTGGTTATTCAGGCCCATGTACAGTCTCCTGGAAGCGGCCCGCCAACGGCGCGGGCGAACAATCGGGCAAGCCTATGCAATGCATGGCCGCGGGACAACCTATTGTGCAAGACGCGCCACGGCGTGATGCGTCAGGTGCAAAGACGCCGCCTGCAAGACCCAGGGCACGGCACGAGGGAGCAAGAAGGCTGGCTTGGCGTGAGGCTTAATCTTTTCTTAACGCGCTCGGTCCAGACTACTGATCGTATTTCTCGATATTTCAAAGCAAAAAATTCCGCTTTAATTCGATAGGTAAATCGCTAGTCTTGATCTGCGTTTCTTACAGGATGCAACTGATGCAGTTACGTAATTCTTCTTCTCGCTATGGTTGGGTCAGCATTGTTCTGCACTGGGGCGTGGCCCTGGCGGTGTTTGGTCTGTTCGCCCTGGGCCTGTGGATGGTCGGCCTCGACTACTACAGCACCTGGCGCAAAGACGCGCCGGACCTGCACAAGAGTATCGGCCTGACACTGTTTGCAATCATGCTGCTGCGGGTGTTGTGGCGGTGGGTCAGCCCACCGCCGCCGGCCCCGGCCAACCATGGGCCGCTGACCCGCCTGGGGGCCAAGCTGGGGCACGCGTTCCTCTACCTCGGCCTGTTCGCGGTCATGATTGCCGGTTACCTGATCTCCACCGCCGACGGCGTGGGTATCCCGGTGTTCGGCTTGTTTGAAGTTCCTGCCCTGATCTCCGGACTACCGGACCAGGCAGATGTAGCAGGTGTGGTGCATCTGTACCTGGCCTGGGCACTGGTGATCTTTGCCGGTATCCATGGCCTGGCTGCGCTGAAGCACCACTTTATCGATCGTGATGCGACCCTTACCCGTATGCTGGGTCGCAAAGCCTGATGTTCAACCTTGACTCAAAAGGAATAGAAAGCATGTTGAAAAAGACTCTCGCCGCTCTGGCAATCGGATCTGCTGTATTGGCGGCCGGTCAAGTGATGGCAGCGGACTACGTGATCGACAAGGAAGGCCAGCACGCCTTCGTCGACTTCAAGATCAGCCACCTGGGCTACAGCTTCATCACCGGTACCTTCAAGGACCTGGACGGCAAGTTCAGCTTTGACGCGGCCAAGCCGGAAGACGCCAAGATCGAAGTCAACGTGCGCACCGCCAGCGTGTTCACCAACCACGCTGAACGTGACAAGCACATCACCAGCAAGGACTTCCTGGACGCCGGCAAGTTTGCCGACGCCAAGTTCGTCTCCACCAGCGTCAAGCCCACCGGCAAGAACGCCGACGGCAAGCTGACCGCTGACGTGGCCGGCGACCTGACCCTGCATGGCGTGACCAAGCCAGTCGTGGTCAAGGCCACCTTCCTGGGTGAAGGCAAGGACCCATGGGGCGGCTACCGTGCCGGCTTCGAAGGTACCACCAGCATCAATCGCCAGGATTTCGGCAAGATGATGGACCTGGGCCCGGCCTCCAACAATGTTGACCTGTACATCAGCTTCGAAGGCGTGAAAGCGAAGTAATGCTTCGTCTGTAGCCGCTGCCGCAGGCTGCGACAAGGCCCGCAGGGCCTTCGCGATCTCCCCCGCACAGCCCTTATAGGACTGGTCGCAACCTGCGAAGGCAAAAAAACGCCCCCGGCCACAAACCGGGGGCGTTTTTTATTGCCCGTCATGAAACACGGTGAGCCGGTCAGATCCTCGCGCCGGGTTCCCCCTCGTTCGCAACCTGCGGCAGCGGCTACAGAAACGCCCTCGACCAGCCACCATAAAAAACGCCCCGGGCCTTGCGGCCAGGGGCGTTTTTCATTTCAGCGCGAGGCTCAGCGGTTGCGGGTCAGCAGCGCCGGCTTTTCGCCCCGTGGACGGCTTGGCAACTGATCCAGCTGCTCAGGCGTCGGGAAACGATCGGCCTTGGATTCCTTGTGCATGATCTTCGGCTGGTTGCCCCGAGGATTCTGCACGGCCGGTTCCTGGCGTGGCTGATCGTCACGATTCGGGCGGCGATTGCGCGGCTCGTCGCGACGGCCCTGGCTGTCACGAGGGGCGCCGTTGCGCGGGCCGCCACTGCGCTTGGCCGGCGCGGTGCCGGTGGTGCTGCCGTTGCTGTTGCGCGGGTTGCCGGAACGACCCTGGCCACCACCGGCACCGCCGCGTGGCGGATTGCCAGCGCCCGCACCCTGGGCCGGAGCCCCTGGGCGGCGGCCGCGGCCCTGGTTGTTCTTGTTCTGGTACGGGCTGACGTAATCAGCGCGGTTACCGAAGTTGTCCACGTCGTCGTCGAGGAACTCGTCCGGTGCGCGATCGGCACGGGGCGTCGGTTGACGCTGTTCGCGGGCCGGGGTGCCTTCACGAGGCTTCTGCTCGCGGGCCGGGCGTTCGCCACGGGCGGGTTTTTCCTTGCCACCCTTGTCCTTGCCCTTGTCCTTGCGACCGCCACCACCGCCACCGCCGTTCGGGCCATCGCCGCGTGGGCCACGGGGATTGCGCGGGTTGCGCACATCCGGACGCTCGCGCACTTCCGGCTTCTCGGCTTCCACTGCGCTGGCATCGAAGCCCATCAGGTCACCGTCGGCGATCTTCTGCTTGGTCATGCGCTCGATGCTTTTCAGCAGTTTCTCTTCGTCCGGAGCCACCAGGGAGATGGCTTCGCCGGAGCGACCGGCACGGCCGGTACGGCCAATACGGTGCACGTAGTCTTCGTCGACGTTAGGCAGCTCGAAGTTGACCACGTGAGGCAGTTGGTCGATATCCAGGCCGCGGGCGGCGATATCGGTGGCGACCAGGATCCGCACTTCGCCGGCCTTGAAGTCGGCCAGCGCTTTGGTACGGGCGTTCTGGCTCTTGTTGCCGTGGATCGCCACAGCGCTCAGGCCGTGCTTGTCCAGGTACTCGGCCAGGCGGTTGGCGCCGTGCTTGGTCCGGGTGAACACCAGGACCTGTTCCCAGGCGCCGGCGGTGATCAGGTGCGCCAGCAGGGCACGCTTGTGGCTGGCCGGCAGGCGGAAGACCCGCTGCTCGATACGCTCCACCGTGGTGTTCGGCGGGGTCACTTCGATGCGCTCGGGGTTGTGCAGCAGCTTGCCGGCCAGGTCCG
The DNA here is from genome assembly GCF_000397205.1 of Pseudomonas protegens CHA0. NCBI lineage: Bacteria > Pseudomonadati > Pseudomonadota > Gammaproteobacteria > Pseudomonadales > Pseudomonadaceae > Pseudomonas > Pseudomonas protegens. The sequence continues at coordinate 6,403,138 of NC_021237.1, read as the reverse complement.
TGATGTCCTTGGAGAAGGTCGCGGAGAACAGCAGGTTCTGGCGCTTGGCCGGCAGGCGGGCGAGGACTTTCTTGACGTCATGGACGAAGCCCATGTCGAGCATGCGGTCGGCTTCGTCGAGAACCAGGATTTCCACGTGGGACAGGTCGACGCTGCCCTGGCCAGCCAGGTCCAGCAGACGGCCGGGGCACGCCACCAGCACATCGACGCCACGGGCCATGGCCTGGACCTGCGGGTTCATGCCGACGCCGCCGAAGATGCAGGCGCTGACGAACTTCAGGTCGCGGGCGTACAGCTTGAAGCTGTCATGCACTTGCGCGGCCAGCTCGCGAGTGGGGGTCAGGACCAGTACGCGGGGTTGGCGCGGGCCATGACGCTGGGATTTGTCCGGATGACCGTTGGGAAACAACCGTTCCAGGATCGGAAGGGCGAAACCGCCGGTTTTACCAGTACCTGTCTGTGCCGCGACCATCAGATCGCGACCTTGCAACACGGCGGGAATGGCCCGCTGTTGCACCGGAGTAGGCTGGGTGTAGCCGGCGGCTTCGATGGCGCCGACTAAAGCCTCGGAGAGACCGAGGGAAGCAAAGGACATGAGTAATCCTGTTTTAGTGAGGGCTTGGCCCAAAGGGATAATCTTGCCGGGCGTGAATGGCGTTTAAGAGGACGCAATCCCGTCCGGTCCTGCTGGCCTGAAGGGTCATTCACCGGCGGCTCGCGCGGGCCGGTTGGCTGCGCTGTAGCGGGGTGGAGAGGCCTTGAACAGGGTCCAGCGTCCGGGCGTGAGCCTGGCGGGAGGCCGGAGTATAACAGAGCAATCAGTGTGCGCTGCTTTCCTGCTGCTCAACGGTTTTTTCTGACTCGCGGGTTGATGAAGACCTGACCGGCGGCAGAGCAGGTTCAGCACCGTACTTGGCGCTCAGTTGGGCGTAGGCCGGTTCGCGCTTGAAGCGCTTCAGTTCGGCGCCGAAGCGCTGTACCAGCAGGTCCATGCCGGCATTGCGGCGCACGGCCAGGTATTGGCTCTGGCGGCTGATGACAGTGGGGTTCTGGCTGACCTGGTCACGCAGCCCCAGGCTGTCCAGCAGGTGCTGGCCGACCCGTTTGTCGGTAATCAGCAGGTCGATCCGCCCCAGCAGCAGCTTGCCGAAATTGGCTTCGTGGGTGGGGGCCGGTTCGCGGTTGAACAGGGTCGAGTTGCTGAAATCGTCGCTGTACAGATAGCCGGGGGAAGTGCCGATGGTCAGGCCCTTGAGTTCGTTCAGGCGCTTGAACGGGTATGGGCGCTGGTTGGCATAGAACATCACGAACTCCACGTCCGAGAGCGGTTCGTTGGGGTAGAGCAGGGTGCCGTCGCGCTGGTCGCTGTGGAAGATGTCCAGGGCGCCATCGGCCTGGCCGGTTTCCAGCATCGCCAGGCAGCGTTTCCAGGGCAGGAACTGCCACTGCACCTCTATGCCCAGGCGCTGGAAGACAATGGCGGTGGTTTCGTAGTCCAGGCCCTTGGCCGTGCCATTTTCCTCATAGACATAGGGTGCCCAGGGTTCGGTGACAATGCGCAGCTTCTCGCCATGGGCGGCAAGGCTCAGGCAAGTGCAGAGAAGGGCGGTCAGCAACCGGGCTATGACGGACATTGCTGGAGATTACGACGAGAGATCATGCAATTGCTAGAGGCAGTTCCGGACGCTCTAGCTCAAGGCTGCTGCAAACAAAAAGGCCCCGGTTTTCACCAGGGCCCGGAGCTTGGGTTGCAGCCTGTCAGCGTGGCAGCTGGAGGTTGTTCCAGATCGCCAGGCTCGGGTCGGCCTGGTTCAAGGTATAGAAGTGCAGCCCGGGTGCGCCGCCCTGGAGCAGGCGTTCGCACATGTCACTGATTACCTGTTCACCGAAGGCCTGGATGCTGGCGCTGTCATCGCCATAGGCTTCCAGCTGCTTGCGGATCCAGCGCGGAATCTCTGCGCCGCAGGCGTCGGAGAAGCGCGCCAGCTTGCTGTAGTTGGTGATGGGCATGATGCCCGGCACGATCGGGATGTTCACGCCCATCTTGCGCACGCGCTCGACGAAGTAGAAGTAGCTGTCGGCGTTGAAGAAGTATTGGGTGATCGCACTGTCGGCACCGGCATTGGCCTTGCGCACGAAGTTGACCAGGTCTTCCTCGAAGTTGCGCGCTTGCGGGTGCATTTCCGGGTAGGCGGCGACTTCGATATGGAAGTGGCTGCCGGTTTCCTCGCGGATGAAGCTCACCAGGTCATTGGCGTAGCGCAGTTCACCGCTGGCCATGCCCATGCCCGAAGGCAGGTCGCCACGCAGGGCGACAATGCGCTTGATGCCGGCTGCCTGGTACTGCTGCAGCAGGCCGCGCAGGTCGTCCTTGCTGTCGCCGACGCAGGACAGGTGCGGCGCCGCAGGGACTTTAACTTCGCTCTCCAGTTGCAGCACGGTGTTGACTGTGCGATCACGGGTCGAGCCGCCGGCACCGTAGGTGCAGGAGAAGAAATCGGGGTTGTAGCCGGCCAGCTGACGGGCAGTGGCGAGCAGTTTTTCATGCCCAGCATCGGTCTTGGTGGGGAAGAACTCGAAGCTGTAGCGACGATCTTGGGACATGGAGGGGACCTCCAGTTGCAAGTAACAGGCGGCAAGCGCCAAGAAAAAGCGGAGGTGCGCTGGTTTCTTGTGCCTGCAGCCTGCTGCTTGAAACTGCTATAGCGATTAGGACAAGCACCAGGTCAGTTGCAGCAAGCAGAGCTTTTGGCTCCTTGCTTGCCGCTGATAACTTGCCGCCTGCAGCTGCTCTTAGTAGCGGTAGGCGTCTGGCTTGAACGGGCCTTCGACGGTTACGCCGATGTATTCAGCCTGTTGCTTGGTCAGTTGAGTGACCACGCCGCCGAAGCCGCGAACCATTTCCAGGGCCACTTCTTCGTCGAGTTTCTTCGGCAGTACTTCAACAGTCAGGCGCTCGGCTTTCTGGGCCGGCGACAGGTCGGCGTACTTCTGGCCGAACAGGAAGATCTGTGCCAGGACCTGGTTGGCGAACGAACCGTCCATGATGCGGCTTGGGTGACCGGTGGCGTTGCCCAGGTTCACCAGGCGGCCTTCGGCCAGCAGGATCAGGTAGTCGTCGTTCTGTGCATCGAAATCGCCAGGGCCGGTGCGGTGGATCTTGTGCACCTGTGGCTTCACTTCTTCCCATGCCCAGTTCTTGCGCATGAAAGCGGTGTCGATTTCGTTGTCGAAGTGGCCGATGTTGCAGACCACGGCACGCTTTTTCAGGGCCTTGAGCATGTTTGCGTCGCAAACATTGACGTTACCGGTGGTGGTCACGATCAGGTCGATCTTGCCCAGCAGGGCTTTGTCGATGCTGGCTTCGGTGCCGTGGTTGATACCGTCGATGAACGGCGAAACCAGCTCGAAACCGTCCATGCAGGCTTGCATGGCACAGATCGGGTCCACTTCCGAAACCTTGACGATCATACCTTCCTGACGCAGGGACTGGGCCGAGCCCTTGCCCACGTCACCGTAGCCGATGACCAGCGCTTGCTTGCCGGACAGCAGGTGGTCGGTGCCGCGCTTGATAGCGTCGTTCAGGCTGTGACGGCAGCCGTACTTGTTGTCGTTCTTGCTCTTGGTCACCGAGTCGTTGACGTTGATCGCAGGAACCTTCAGCTCGCCCTTGGCCAGCATGTCCAGCAGGCGGTGCACGCCGGTGGTGGTTTCTTCGGTCACGCCGTGAACGCGGTCCAGTACCTGTGGGTACTTGTCGTGCAGCAGCTGGGTCAGGTCGCCGCCGTCGTCGAGGATCATGTTGGCGTCCCAAGGCTTGCCATCCTTGAGGATGGTCTGCTCCAGGCACCACTCGTACTCTTCTTCGGTCTCGCCTTTCCAGGCGAACACAGGAATGCCGGCAGCGGCGATGGAGGCTGCGGCCTGGTCTTGAGTCGAGAAAATGTTGCAGGACGACCAGCGTACTTCGGCACCCAGGGCAACCAGGGTTTCGATCAGCACGGCGGTCTGGATGGTCATGTGGATGCAGCCGAGGATCTTGGCGCCCTTGAGTGGCTGTTCAGCCAGGTACTTGCGGCGCAGACCCATCAGGGCCGGCATTTCCGATTCGGCGATGATGGTTTCGCGACGACCCCAGGCAGCCAGGGAGATGTCGGCGACTTTGTAGTCGGTAAAACCTGCAGGCGTGTTTACAGCGCTCATCAAGAGCCTCCATTCGTAGTGTGCGAATGGGCGCCGTTGTGCGTTTAGTGTCCATACAGGGAGCCCTGTACCAACAACGCCCCATCCGAGCCTGACAGGCCATGCCTGCTGCAGCGCCCCTCGGACAGGTGGCGGGAAAACGGTATCAAGTGCAGATGACCGTTTTGAAACGGTGGCGATTATAGCCGCCTGAGCCAGACTTCCAAAAGTGTTTATGTCACCTGGATGAAGATCGTTAATCGCGACCATAGTCGATGTTGCATAGAGCATGACTGCCCGGTCTGCCATTATGCCGGGCATCAATTGGCAGGACGGTCAGGAGTGCATATGAATTTCCACACCCGCAAGTGGGTAAAACCCGAAGACCTCAACCCCAACGGCACGCTGTTCGGCGGCAGCCTGTTGCGCTGGATCGACGAAGAAGCGGCGATCTACGCCATTGTCCAGCTGGGCAACCAGCGAGTCGTGACCAAGTACATCTCGGAAATCAACTTCGTCAGCGCCTCGCGCCAGGGCGACATCATCGAGCTGGGTATCACCGCCACCGAGTTCGGTCGTACCTCGATCACCCTGACGTGCGAAGTGCGCAACAAGATCACTCGCAAATCCATTCTCACGGTGGAGAAGATGGTCTTCGTCAACCTGGGGGAAGACGGCCTGCCGGCGCCTCACGGCCGCACCGAAATCAAATACGTCAAAGACCAGTTCAAGGATGACGCTTGCGACGCCTGATGCCTTGCGTAGAAAGGAACAGCCCTGAGCCCAGCGTGTCGTAGCTAAATGACCCGCCTGGTTCAGGAGCCTTATGGACGCGCAAAAAGATGGCAAGACCCCCGGTCTCTCTGCTCAAGAGCAGCATGAGGTCGACCATAACCAGCCGCCCCGAGCGGCGGTCCTGCATGAAATCATCCGCACCCAGGGCGACCAGGAACTGGAGCGCAGTGTCGCGGCCCTCTGGTGGTCGGCCCTGGCTGCCGGCCTGACCATGGGCCTGTCGCTGATGGGCATGGGCCTGCTCAACTCCCGCCTGCCCGACGGCGAGGCCTTCAAGGTCATTGCCAGCTTTGGCTACTGCGCGGGCTTTCTGGCGGTGATTCTGGCGCGCCAGCAACTGTTCACGGAAAACACCCTGACTGCCGTGCTGCCGGTGATGAGCAAGCCGAGCCTGAACAACTTCGGGCGCTTGCTGCGCTTGTGGGGCGTGGTGCTGGTGGGCAACCTGTGCGGCACCCTGCTGGTGGCCTATGTGATGCTGCACTTACCGATTTTCGACGGCAAGACCGATCAGGCTTTTCTGGAAATCGGCCGCAAGGTCATGGAGAACGACAGAGCGCAGATGTTCGCCAAGGGCATCATCTCCGGCTGGATGATTGCCACCATGGTCTGGATGATCCCGTCCATGGAGAGCGCCAAGCTGTGGATCATCATCCTGATCACCTACCTGATGGCGCTGGGGGATTTCACTCACATCGTGGTGGGCTCGGCGGAAGTGTCCTACCTGGTATTTGCCGGCGAGTTGCCGTGGCGGGATTTCTGGATGGTGTTCGCCGGGCCGACCCTGGCCGGGAATATCATTGGAGGCAGTTTCATCTTCGCCCTGATCAGCCATGCCCAGGTGCGTAGTGAAAGTGGCAAGCCGAACAGGAACGCGGACCGGGCACCGGCGCCCGATCCGCGGCAGATCAAGAAATGATCAGTGGGCCTCGGCCTTGGCCGCCGGGGCATCCTGGGTGACATGGCGCACCAGTTTGCCGATGGTCAGACCCTGCAGCAGGATCGACGACAACACCACGATGTAGGTGATGCTCAGCACCAGGTCACGCTCCGGCCCCAGGGGCAGGGCCAGCGCCAGCGCCACCGAGACGCCACCGCGCAAGCCGCCCCAGGTCAGCACGCGGATAGTGCCCCGGGGCACGCTGCGCCAGCGCCGCAACAGGAGGATTGCCGGAGCCACGGTGAGCACGCGAGAGAGCACGATGGCCACGGCCAGCAGGCTGGCAGCCGCCAGGTGCAGCCAGTTGAATGGCAGCAGCAACAGCTCCAGGCCGATCAGGGCGAACAGCAGGGCATTGAGCATGTCGTCGAGCAACTCCCAGAAACCGTCCAGGTAGCGCCGGGTCATGTCGTTCATCGCCAGGTTGCGTCCCAGGTTGCCGATGATCAGGCCGGCCACCACCATGGCAATCGGCGCCGAGACATGCAGCTCGCTGGCCATCGCCGAACCACCGATGACTAGGGCCAGGGTCAGCATCACTTCGATCTGGTGCTGCTCGATGCTCTTGATCATCAGATACACCAGGTAGCCGATCAGCCCGCCGAACAGTACGCCGCCAATGGCCTCATGCACGAACAGCCAGGCCGTGGCAGCCACGGTCGGGGTTTCCCCCAGTTGAGCGATGCCCAGCAGCACGGTGAACACCACTACCGCGGTGCCGTCGTTGAACAGCGATTCGCCGACGATGGTGGTTTTCAGCGGCTTGGAAGCGTTGGCGGTACGCAGCACACCCAGCACGGCAATCGGGTCGGTGGGGGAAATCAGCGCGCCGAACAGCAGGCAGTAGAGAAAGCTCACGTGCCAGCCGAACAGGCCGAAGATCCAGTAGGCCAGGCTGCCGATGACGAAGGTGGCGATCAGCACGCCGACCGTGGCCAGCAGGCCGATGGGCCAGCGGTAGCTGCGCAGGTCGTTGAGGTTGACGTGCAGGGCGCCGGCGAACAGCAGGAACGACAGCATCCAGTTCATCAGCAGATCGCCGAAGTCGATCTTGCCAATCAATTCTTCCACATGTTCTTCCAGGCCGGGGTAGCCCAGGTAGCTCAGGCCTTGCAGCAGCAGCGAGAACAGCAGGGCGGTGACCATCACGCCGATGGTCGGTGGCAAGCCGATAAAGCGGAAGTTGACGTAGGTGAGCAGCGTCGTCAGGCAGATAAAGGCAGCGACAAGTTCAAGCATCCGGACTCCTTTGGATGATTACAGAAAAAGCGACCTGAATGCTTTCAGGCTAAGGGTTTGATGTACCGGCGTCGGCGAGGGACACAGTTTTCGCCATCGTCGCCTGACCGCAGCCATTGACCACAGCCTCGACCCGACGTTGCAGGCACTTGGGGAAAAGTACCTCGAACATGCCCATGTTGCCGAATTGGCTGCTGGCACTGCCAAATGCGCCGGTAGCCCGTGCAAGCAGGGCCGCAGGCATGCGAGGATTCCCGGCTTCTGCCCGGATGTGCGGTATCCGGCTTTTTCAGGCAACCAGGGAGTGCAAGGTGCTGGCGACAAGTCTGGTTTTGGTGGCGGCGTTGTTGCACGCAGCCTGGAACACCCTGATCAAGTTCAGTGGCGAGCGCTTGCTGGTGGTGGCCTGCATGGACACCGTGGCCCTGCTGTTCGTGGCCATCATGCTGTTTTTTCTCGAATCCCCACCACTGGAGATCTGGCCCTGGATCATCGCCTCGGCGGCATTCGAGCTCTTGTATCGATATCTGCTGATCCAGGCCTATCGCGTGGGGGATCTCGGGCTGGTGTACCCGTTGATGCGCGGACTTTCGCCATTGGTGGTGCTGGCGTTGACCCTGGTCTTCGCCGGCGAGGCGCTGAGCACTCAGCAGGTCCTAGGCATTCTGCTGATTCCCTTCGGCATGCTCTGCCTGCTCTGGCAGGGCGGCGGCGGGGCACGGTTGCCCTGGTCGATGCTGCCGGTGGTGGCGCTGATCGGCCTGTGCATCGGTTGCTACACCTATATTGACGGCCAGGCGCTGCGCCGCTGGTCGCACCCGCTGGATTATCTGACCTGGGTCACGCTGCTCAGCGCCTGGCCCTTTCCGCTGGTGGCGGTGGTCTGGAAGCGCCCGGCCTTTGCCCTGTTCTGGCGCGAGCAGTGGCGCCTGGGGCTGAGCGTCGGGTTTTGCGTGTTGTTCAGCTACGCTCTGGTGCTTTGGGCCATGCAACTGGGATCGATCGCCGAAGCGGCTGCGTTGCGTGAAATCAGTGTGATCCTGGTGGTGCTGTTCGGCATGCGCTACCTGAAAGAACCTTTCGGCCGGCCACGGCTCTTAGCCTGTGGACTGGTGCTGATTGGCATGTTGGTGATGAAGTTCTGAAGGCTCCCTAAAAACTCTAAAAAAGGATTTGCTCCATGACTGTCGCTTTCTGGTGTGTGTTGATTGCAATCATCCTGCCCTATCTCTGTACTGCCATCGCCAAGGGCGCCGGCAAATACGGGCTTCGCTACAACCATGACCCACGGGCGTTCCTGAGTACTCTGGAGGGTTTGCCCAAGCGTGCCCACAACGCGCAGCTCAACGGTTTCGAGGTGACCCCGGCATTCGCTGCGGCGGTGATCATCGCCCATGTAGCAGGTAACGCCGAGCTGGTGACGATCAACGTGCTGGCGGTGCTGTTTATCACCAGCCGCCTGCTGTACATGATCTGCTACCTGGCGGACTGGGCGATCCTGCGGTCCCTGGTGTGGTTCGTGGGCATGGGCCTGATCGCCAGTTTCTTCTTCGTTTCAGTCTGAGACACCCTTTTGCAGGAGCCGGCAAGCCGGCTCCTGCAGGGGCTCAAGGGGCGTCGGGCACTTCCGGCACCTTGGGCAGCGCTACGCCCTTGGGCCAGAGCATCCAGATCTGGCCCTGCTGCTTCATGTCTCCGGCCAGTTGCCCCGCGGCATCGCCCGTGCCCCAGAACAGATCGGCGCGCACCTCACCGGTGATTGCGCCGCCCGTGTCCTGGGCGGCTACCGGCCGTACCAGGCTGCTGCCATCCGGGCGGGTGGTGGACAACCACAGCAGGCTGCCCAGGGGGATCACCTTGCGGTCCACGGCCACGCTATAGCCTGACGTCAGCGGTACGTTCAACGAGCCCCGCGGGCCTTCATTGCTATCCGGGTTGCGGTTGAAGAACACGTAGCTGGGGTTGCTGCCCAGCAGCTCGGGAATCCGTGCCGGGTGGGCCTTGGCCCAGGCGGCAATGGTGCCCATGGTCACGTCCTCTTTCTTCAGCTCGCCCTGGTCCACCAGCCAGCGGCCGATGGGACGGTAGGGGTGGCCGTTCTGGTCGGCATAGCCGATCCGCAATTGGCGCCCGTCATCCAGCTGGATTCGCCCGGACCCCTGGATCTGCAGGAATTGCAGGTCCATGGGGTCGGTCAGCCAGGCAATCACCGGGGCCTTGGTTCCCTTGCTTTCGATGGTCGCCGCATCGTCATAGGGCTTGAGTACCCGGCCTTCGAGCCGGCCACGCAGGCGCTTGCCCTTGAGCTCCGGGTAGAGGCTGTCCAGGGCGACGATGATCATGTCCTCCGGCACGCCGTATACCGGCACATTGGCCACCTGGGTCTGGGTCAGGCTGCCGGGATAGACCGGTTCGTAGTAGCCGGTGATCAGGCCGGTACTGCTGCCGTTGCCCGAGCGCAGGCCGTAGACCTGCAGGTGCTCCTTGAGAAAGCCGCGGATGGCCTCGGGGGTTTGCGGCACCGTCGCGGCTGCGGCGCAGGTGGCGCCCCACACCGGGTCGGCCTTGAGGCGGGTGCAGGCGCTGCGCCAGGAGCCGAAACCGGCCAGCAGGTCGTTGTCGGCGACGTTGGGCAGGGCGTCCCAGGTGGCGCTGTTGTAGGTGGCCAGGGCGTGGGTGGGGGCTGGCTTGGTATTGTCGCCGCCGTTGCAGCCAGCGAGCAGCGCCAGGGCCGGCAGGGCCCAGAGCAGATGGCGAGGCCAGCGGAGCGGGCTCGGGTTCATGCTGTATTTCCTTGAGAGGCTGCCCGCCGCATTGGTGATGGGGGACAACCCATATTATTAATAGGGCTATTGGTCTTTGCCGGGGAGGCGAGGATACTGGCCGCCGTTTCCGTGACCAGACCTGAAGCCACCATGACGCTAAAAAGACTTTCTGTTGTATTGCTGGCCTGCCTGACGCTTTCCGCCTGTGGCGGTGTCGATCCCAATTCTCCCCTGGGCCAGCGCAAGGCGATCTTCAAGCAGATGCTCAAGACCGGCGAGGACCTGGGGGGCATGTTGCGTGGGCGGATTCCTTTCGACGGCGCGCGCTTTGCCGAAGGCGCGGTGAAACTCGACAGCCTGTCCCATGAGCCGTGGAAGCACTTCCCCGAGGTCAAGGAAGAGGATCACAGCAGCGCCACCGATGACGTCTGGCGCAAGCAGGCGCGTTTCCAGGAGTTGGCCCGCACCCTGGAAGCCGCCACCGGTGAGCTGGTGACGATCAGCCAGGTCCAGCCCTACAAGGCCAGCAATCTGGGGCCGGCGGTGCAGAAGGTCGAGGATGCTTGCAGCGCCTGCCACAAAGAGTTCCGCAATCACTGATTGGCGGCTCTGCTGAGCAGGGCCGCGGCATCAGGTTGCTTACTTGTCCAGTTCGTCCAGGGCTTGCTGCAGTTCCTTGCGCGACTCGGCAAGCTTGTCCTTGCGCTTGTTGATCTTCTCCGAGTCACCTTTCTTCATGGCTTTTTCCAGGTCGGCCTGGCGTCGGCTGACCTCATGCTTGGCCTCAAGCACTTTGTTTTCCCGCTCTTTCTTCAGCGAGGCGTCGGTGCAGTGGGCGGTCACTTCGCTCAGGGCGCGCTCCAGGCCGGCCTGCTGATTGCTGTTGCCGTGGGCCTTGGCCTGTTCGATCTGGTTCATGATGGCCTGGCGCTTGGCGGCGCAGCCGGTCAGCTCGGGGGCCTGCTCGGCGGCCAGCAGTGGCGCGCTCATCAGGCTGCAGAGGGTCAGGGTGGCGAGCGATGGAAAAAGTTTCATTGAAGGCTCCAGGTGAAAAAGATCAAGAAATAACCAATAAAAATACTGACTGTTGTACCGGGAATGGGCTGTTGGAGCGTATTCCGGCTTGGGTGGTTCCACGTGCCATCGGGCTAAAAACCTTCGATACCGGCGCTGTTCAGGGCGCCTTGCAAGGCCAGGACCTCTGGAGCGCGAAAAAACGCCACCAGTTGTGCGGCCCGCTCCGCTCCGATACCGGCTTCATTCTGCCAGTCCAGGCTGCTTTTCATGGCCAGGGCCTGCCATGGCCCGCTCAGGTCGGCCGAGCCACTGGGCGGGATGCCGAGGGCTTTGAGCCAGCGTGGGAAGGGCTGTTGCCTGGCGCTGTGCAGGCTCTCGAGCAAACGCTTGCTGCTGCGATCACCAAAGCCGGCAATGTTAGCAAGCTCTGCCTGATCCAGGGTCAGCCAATCCAGCAGGCCTTTGATACGGCCTGTTTCAACCAGCCGGGCCCAGGTCCGGCTGCCGATATTCTGCAGGTTCAGGCCTTGTTTGCTGCTGAGCCAGGTCAGTCGGGCCAGAAATTGTTCCTCGCAGCCGGGTGATGGCTGCCAGCAACTCAGGAAGTGAAAGTCGGCTTCTCGCGGGGGCTGGATGCTTTGGCGCAGGGTGCTTCTGAGTACCACTTCATCCAGGCGCGGGATGCTCAACCCGGCGAGACTGATGGCTACCTGATCGCCGGGAACGATATCCAGGGATCGCCAGCGTTGCAGTGAGCCGAGACTGACACGGCGGATCTGCCGGTCGTCCAGGGTCACCGGCTCGATCTCCAGCAGGGGCGTGATGCGCCCCGTGCGGCCGATACGAAAATCGACTTGACGAACGCTGGCCAGCACCTGGGCGTAGGGGTACTTCCAGGCGGCAATCCAGTATGGGGCCTTGGCCTGCCAGCGTTCGGCGGCGGGACGCCGGCTTTGCCGCAGGATGATGCCGTCACTGGCAAAGGGCAGTGGCGAGCGATACCAGCGGGCCCGCCACTGTTGTGCATCGGCGAAGCCGCCTATGGGTCGGCTGTACTCGCGGGGTTCGGCAAAACCCAGGGCTGCCAGTTGTTCCAGGCGTTCGCTCAATGTAGCCGGGCCCTGGGGCCAGTCCCAGACAAACAGCCCGATCTGCGCGGCCTCCGCCGCTGTCAGCTGTTTGCGAGCCATCCAGCCTGCCACCCGGTTGCGCGCCTTGAGGCTGCCGGAGCGAGCCTGGACATGCTGCTCCAGGCGCAGATAGAGCTCTCCTTGCAGCAACAGGTCGACGGGCCGTGACAGTCGTTTGGGTATGGCCTCGATTTGCCAGGCTGCACGGGTCCAGTCATGGCCATGCACGCCGTCGCCACGGCTGAGTGCTTGCTGGAACTGCCCCTGGTGGTAGATCAGGGTCACCGCTACGCCGTCGACCTTGGGTTGCGCCCAGATGTCGTCGCGGCCCTTGAGCCACCCCGTCACGGCATTGGCATCGGCGAGTTTTTCCACTCCTGTGTGGGGGATGGGGTGGCGGATGCTGCCCCCGGCGCCGAGCAGGGGCTGGTCCATTGCCCGGGGAGCCTGAGGGAAGCACTGGCGCCAGGTGAGCAGGCGCTGGCGGGCCTGATCGTAGAGCTCATCCGCCACCAGTGATCGGCCGTCACGGTAGTAGCTGCTATCCCAGCGCTGCAGTTGCTGCTGCAGGGCGGTGATTTCATCGGTGGCACGGGGAACCGGCCAGTCGGGGCAGGCGGCCTGGGCGAAGAATGGAGTGAGGCTCAGCAGCACAACGGCTCTTGGCAGCATGGGGAGCATCCTTGCTCTATGGGTCATGCGCTAAAGGCTAGAGGGGATTGGCTGACGGCCGGGATGAAGGTGGTTGCGAGGTGTTTCCCCGTCAGGGAACACCTGTGTCCTTGCTCGCTCGGCCCCGTACCAGCAGCGGTTTGCGGGATGAGCAAGAAACCCCAGGCGACAAAAAAGCCCCGCCGGGCGAGCCGGGCGGGGCTTTGGATGTTGCCAGGTGAAGCTTACAGGCCGGCAGCGGCGCGCAGGGTGTCGGCGCGGTCGGTCTTTTCCCAAGTGAAGGTGGTGAAGGTGTCGTCACCCACGGTCTTGGTTTGCGGAGCCCGGCCGAAGTGACCGTAGGCGGCGGTTTCCTGGTACATCGGGTGCAGCAGGTCGAGCATGGTGGTGATTGCGTAGGGGCGCAGGTCGAACACTTCGCGTACCAGCTTGATGATCTTGTCGTCGCTGATCTTGCCGGTGCCGAAGGTGTTCAGCGAGATCGAGGTCGGTTGGGCCACGCCGATGGCGTAGGACACCTGGATCTCGCAGCGCTCGGCCAGGCCGGCGGCAACGATGTTCTTGGCCACGTAGCGACCGGCGTAAGCGGCGGAACGGTCGACCTTGGATGGATCCTTGCCGGAGAACGCGCCACCGCCGTGACGGGCCATGCCGCCGTAGCTGTCGACGATGATCTTGCGGCCGGTCAGGCCGCAGTCACCTACCGGGCCACCGATGATGAACTGGCCGGTCGGGTTGATGTGGAACTGGGTGTCCTTGCTCAGCAACTCGGCAGGCAGCACGTGCTTGACGATCAGCTCCATCACGCCTTCGCGCAGGTCGTTGTAGGACACCTCGGGGTTGTGCTGGGTCGACAGCACCACGGCATCGATACCGACCACCTTGCCGCCTTCGTAGCGGCAGGTGACCTGGGATTTGGCGTCCGGGCGCAGCCAAGGCAGCAGGCCCGATTTGCGGGCTTCGGCCTGGCGCTGGACCAGTTGGTGCGAGAAGGTGATCGGCGCCGGCATCAGCACCTCGGTTTCGTTGCTGGCGTAGCCGAACATCAGGCCCTGGTCGCCAGCGCCCTGATCTTCCGGCTTGGCGCGGTCGACGCCCTGGTTGATGTCGGGGGACTGCTTGCCAATGATGTTCATCACGCCGCAGGTAGCACCGTCGAAGCCGACGTCGGAGCTGGTGTAGCCGATATCGCAGATCACATCGCGAACGATCTGTTCCAGGTCGACCCAGGCGCTGGTGGTGACTTCGCCGGCAACAATGGCCACGCCAGTCTTGACCAGGGTCTCGACCGCTACGCGGGCGTGCTTGTCCTGGGCAATGATGGCGTCCAGCACCGCATCGGAAATCTGGTCAGCGATTTTATCCGGATGCCCTTCAGACACGGACTCGGAGGTGAAAAGGGAGTATTCGCTCATCTTGAAGGTTTCCTAAATTTACCGATGGTGAGTGTCGCCAGCCGGTCGCTGAAAATGGCGAACCTGGATCTGGAAACCATTACGTAAGCCTACATACAGGCTTTCCCCGGGAGTCAGTCCCGCAGCGGTGGCCCAACGGGCCAAATCATCTTGTTCGAACCCTAGCCAGAGATCGCCGCAAGCCTCTTTGGCCCAACTCTGGTTGTGGCTGCACAAGTCTGTCACTAACAGGCTGCCGCCTGGTTGCAGCAATTGGGCCATCTGCTTGAGGGCCTCGGCCGGCGCGGCGAAATGGTGCAGGACCATGTTCAGCACCACGCAATCGGCCTGCAGCTGTACACCGTTCAGTGCATCGGCCAATTGCAGGCTGACGTTAGCCAATGTTTCGCGTTCGCACAGCTGGCGTGCCAGCTCCAGCATCGCCGGGCTGTTGTCCAGCGCGGTAACCCGGGCAAAGCGTCGGGCCAGCTCGGGGAGAAATCCACCGTCGCCGGGGCCGACTTCAATGGCCGTGGCCACTGGGTCGAAACTCAGTTTGTCCAGCAGCGCCAGCACACTGTCGCGATACTGGGGCAGTCCTGCGATCAGGTCCTGCTGGGCGCGGAATTTTTCCGCCACCCGGGAAAAGAAGTCCTGGCTGGCTGCAGCCCGCTGCCGGTGCACCAGGCTGATCCGGGCCTGTACCTCGCCCGGCAGGTTCAGCTGGTCGACCTCTTCCAGCAAGGCTGCGTGCAGTTTGCCGCCCAGGAGCCCGGTATGGGGCAGGGCGCGGCGATAGAAAATCGCATTGCCTTCACGGCGGGTCGCCACCAGGCTGGCCTGGGCCAGGACCTTCAGGTGGTGGCTCATGCCCGACTGGCCGATGGCGAAGATCTGCGCCAGCTCCAGCACACCAAACGAATCGTTGCTCAGCGCGCGCAATACATTCAGCCGCAGGGGGTCGCCGCCGGCCTTGCACAGGGCCGCCAGTTCGTCGCAATTGTCATGGCTGATGGCAGGCGCGGGCAGGTTCATGGGGCAGCAGTCTAGAGATGCCCGCAAATGCTCGCAAGGCCAATATCAAAAAGTTTTGATATTGGTGCCTGTAGGGGCTTTTCCAGAGCCTCTGCTTCTACAGTCAACGAGCGGCGAAGGGGTTTCATCAATGGATTGTGTCTTCAACAGGGGAAAAACATGCCTGAGTGACTATCTGTCATTGCCCCCGCCTGACGCCTGAGGGAAAATGCAGGCCTTTTTTCCGTTTCGTTTTATTCAATCCCCAGGAGATCAGCGATGCCAAGCCGTCGTGAGCGTGCCAACGCCATTCGTGCCCTCAGCATGGATGCCGTGCAAAAAGCCAACAGCGGCCATCCAGGTGCCCCTATGGGTATGGCGGATATCGCCGAAGTACTTTGGCGTGACTACCTGAAGCACAACCCGAGCAACCCATCCTTCGCCGACCGCGACCGCTTCGTGCTGTCCAATGGCCACGGCTCGATGTTGATCTACTCGCTGCTGCACCTGACCGGCTACGACCTGTCGATCGATGACCTGAAGAACTTCCGCCAGCTGCACAGCCGCACCCCGGGCCACCCGGAGTTCGGTTACACCCCAGGCGTGGAAACCACCACTGGCCCGCTGGGCCAGGGCCTGGCCAACGCTGTGGGATTTGCCCTGGCGGAGAAAGTCCTGGCGGCGCAGTTCAACCGTCCAGGCCACAACATTGTCGACCATCACACCTACGTGTTCCTGGGTGATGGCTGCATGATGGAAGGCATTTCCCACGAAGTCGCTTCCCTGGCCGGCACCCTGGGCCTGGGCAAGCTGATCGCCTTCTACGATGACAACGGCATCTCCATCGACGGCGAAGTCGAAGGCTGGTTCACCGACGACACGCCCAAGCGTTTCGAAGCCTATAACTGGCAAGTGATCCGCAACGTCGACGGCCACGATCCGGAAGAGATCAAGACCGCCATCGACACCGCGCGCAAGAGCCCGCTGCCGACCCTGATCTGCTGCAAGACCACCATCGGTTTCGGTTCGCCGAACAAGCAGGGTAAGGAAGATTGCCACGGCGCCCCACTGGGCGACGCGGAAATCGCCCTGACCCGCCAGGCGCTGAACTGGAACTACGGTCCGTTCGAAATCCCGGCCGACATTTATGCCGAGTGGGATGCCAAGGAAAAAGGTCGCGCTGCCGAAGCCGAGTGGGACCAGCGTTTCGCGGCCTATTCCGCTGCCTTCCCAACCGAAGCCAACGAACTGGTACGTCGCCTGAGCGGTGACCTGCCTGCCGACTTCGCCGAGAAGGCCGACGCCTACATCGCCGAAGTGGCCGCCAAGGGCGAAACCATCGCCAGCCGCAAAGCCAGCCAGAACACCCTGAATGCTTTCGGCCCCCTGCTGCCGGAAGTGCTTGGTGGGTCGGCCGACCTGGCCGGTTCCAACCTGACCCTGTGGAAAGGTTGCAAGGGTGTCAGCGCTGAAGATGCCAGCGGCAACTACATGTACTACGGCGTGCGCGAGTTCGGCATGACCGCCATCATGAACGGCGTTGCCCTGCACGGCGGCCTGGTGCCTTACGGCGCGACCTTCCTGATGTTCATGGAATACGCCCGCAACGCAGTGCGCATGTCGGCGCTGATGAAGAAGCGTGTGATCCATGTCTACACCCACGACTCCATCGGTCTGGGCGAAGACGGCCCGACGCACCAGCCGATCGAGCAACTGACCAGCCTGCGTACCACGCCGAACCTGGACACCTGGCGCCCGGCCGATGCCGTTGAATCGGCGGTGGCCTGGAAGAACGCGCTGGAGCGTAAAGACGGCCCTTCGGCGCTGATCTTCTCGCGTCAGAACCTGCAGCACCAAACCCGCGATGCCGGCCAGATCGCCGACATCAGCCGCGGTGGCTATGTGTTGAAGGACTGCGCAGGCGAGCCTGAACTGATCCTGATCTCCACCGGTTCGGAAGTCGGCCTGGCCGTTCAGGCCTACGACAAACTGACCGAGCAAGGCCGCAAGGTGCGCGTGGTTTCCATGCCTTGCACCAGCGTGTTCGATGCTCAGGACGCTGGCTACAAGCAATCGGTTCTGCCGCTGCAGGTCAGCGCACGTATCGCGATCGAAGCGGCTCATGCCGACTTCTGGTTCAAGTACGTGGGTCTGGAAGGTCGCGTGATCGGCATGACCACCTACGGCGAATCGGCTCCGGCTTCGGCACTGTTCGAAGAGTTCGGCTTCACCCTGGACAACATCCTGGGCCAGGCCGAAGAGTTGCTGGAAGACTAAACCCGGAAGCCGGGTTGTCTGTACTGACGCAATCGCGAGCAAGCTCGCTCCTGCAGGGATGTATACCGTCCTTGTGGGGGCGAGCTTGCTCGCGATGACGATGGCGCAGGCAGCACGAAGCTGATGGTTTCACCACCGGTCATTGAGAACCCCATGCCTCAACCGCGTCCCTACAAAGTTGCACTCAACGGCTACGGCCGGATTGGTCGTTGCGTCTTGCGTGCTCTGTTCGAGCGAGGGGCTGCGGCCGGGTTCGAGATCGTTGCCATCAACGATCTGGCCGACATGGCCAGCGTTGAATACCTGACACGCTTCGATTCCACCCACGGGCGTTTTCCCGGTGAGGTGAAGGTCGATGGCGATTGTCTGCATATCAATGGCAACTGCGTGAAAGTGTTGCGCAGTGCCACCCCCGAAGGCATCGATTGGGCGTCCCTGGGCGTCGATCTGGTGCTGGAATGCTCCGGTGCCTACCACACCCGCGAAGACGGCCAGCGTTTCCTCGACGCCGGCGCGCCGCGGGTGCTGTTCTCCCAGCCGATGGCCAGCGAGGCGGATGTCGACGCCACCATCGTCTATGGGGTGAACCAGGACTGCCTGAGCGGCGACGAACGGCTGGTGTCCAACGCCTCCTGCACCACCAACTGCGGCGTGCCGCTGTTGCGCCTGCTGGATCAGGCCATTGGCCTGGAGTACGTATCGATCACCACCATTCACTCGGCGATGAACGACCAGCCGGTGATCGACGCCTATCACCATGAAGACCTGCGGCGTACCCGTTCGGCCTTCCAGTCGGTGATCCCGGTGTCCACCGGTCTGGCGCGGGGTATCGAGCGCCTGTTGCCGGAACTTGCCGGGCGAATTCAGGCCAAAGCAGTGCGGGTGCCGACGGTGAACGTGTCCTGCCTGGACATCACCATGCAGACCGTGAGCGATACCGACGCCACCGAGGTCAACCGGATCCTGCGCGAGGCCGCCACCAGCGGTCCGCTCAAGGGCCTGCTGGCCTACACCGAGCTGCCGCATGCCAGCTGTGATTTCAATCATGATCCCCATTCGGCGATCGTCGATGCCAGTCAGACCCGTGTTTCCGGCCCCCGGCTGGTGAACATCCTGGCCTGGTTCGACAACGAATGGGGCTTTGCCAACCGAATGCTGGACGTAGCTGGGCACTACCTGCACACAGCCGCTCCACGCACTGACACTCAACTCTCTGTTTCTGAAGAACAGTAACCCAGGAATTGCGACCCATGACCGTGTTGAAGATGACCGACCTCGATCTGCAAGGTAAGCGCGTGCTGATCCGTGAAGACCTCAACGTCCCAGTCAAGGACGGTGTTGTCACCAGCGATGCGCGAATCCTGGCTTCGCTGCCGACCATCAAGCTGGCCCTGGAAAAAGGCGCGGCAGTGATGGTCTGCTCGCACCTGGGCCGCCCGACCGAAGGCGAGTTTTCCGCCGAGAACAGCCTCAAGCCGGTAGCCGACTACCTGAGCCGCGCCCTGGGTCGCGAAGTACCGCTGGTGGCCGACTACCTGGGTGGTGTCGAGGTCAAGGCCGGCGACATCGTGCTGTTCGAGAACGTGCGCTTCAACAAGGGCGAGAAAAAGAACGCCGACGAGCTGGCCCAGCAATACGCCGCCCTGTGCGACGTGTTCGTGATGGACGCCTTCGGCACCGCGCACCGCGCCGAGGGTTCGACCCATGGCGTGGCCAAGTTCGCCAAAGTGGCTGCTGCTGGTCCTTTGCTGGCCGCTGAGCTGGACGCGCTGGGCAAGGCCCTGGGCAACCCGGCCAAGCCGATGGCGGCCATCGTTGCCGGCTCCAAGGTGTCGACCAAGCTGGACGTGCTCAATAGCCTGAGCCAGATCTGCGACCAGTTGATCGTCGGTGGCGGCATCGCCAATACCTTCCTCGCCGCTGCCGGGCATCCGGTGGGCAAGTCGCTGTACGAGCCGGACCTGCTGGACACCGCTCGCGCCATCGCCGCCAAGGTCAGCGTACCGCTGCCGGTGGACGTGGTGGTGGCCAAGGAATTTGCCGAGAGCGCTGCGGCCACCGTCAAGCTGATCGCCGATGTGGCCGATGACGACATGATTCTCGACATCGGCCCGCAGACTGCCGCGCAGTTCGCCGAACTGCTGAAATCCTCCAGGACCATCCTCTGGAACGGTCCGGTGGGCGTGTTCGAATTCGACCAGTTCGGCAATGGCACCAAGGTCCTGGCCCAGGCCATCGCTGACAGCGCCGCGTTCTCCATTGCCGGCGGCGGCGACACCCTGGCAGCCATCGACAAATATGGCGTAGCCCAGCAGATCTCCTACATTTCTACCGGTGGCGGCGCCTTCCTCGAGTTCGTCGAGGGCAAGGTGCTGCCGGCGGTTGAAGTCCTGGAAGCCCGGGCCAAGGCCTGAGGCCTCGATTGGCCGGGCAAAGGAGTGTTCTGATGGTCAAGACGTTGCCACTGTTGGTCGCCGTGGCGTTGCTGGCGGGCTGCTCCAGTGCCCCCAAGGCAACGCCTGCGGAGGATGCCGGCGAGGTGCAGAAAGGCTGCTACCAGGCTGACTGGCAGGCCGAGACGGCTCCGGTGATCAACAAGCGCCTGGGCCCTGAGGGCCTGGAGAAGTACGAGACGCCGTCAAAGGCCAGGGAACAGGGTTGCCCTTGACGGGTCAGATGGGTTAACGCAACGCGCCGGGGCCTGTTGGCCGCCTGCCGAGGAACATTGATGAAAGGTTTGATCGCCGTGGCGATGCTGGGCTTGTTGGCAGGTTGTGCCAACCTGAACCTGCTCAAGTCGCCGACCACTGACAACTGGACCACCTGGACCTGCGACAGCCAGGCCCAGGTGCTCTGGCGCTACACCGACGACAGCCGCAAGGCCGTCGACGTGCGCCTGGGGGGCGACGACCAGGTACGCCGCCTGAAGCTTGAGCCCAGCGGTTCGGGCTCGCTGTACAGCGACGACATGCTGGCGTTTCACGTCAAGGGCGAGGAGGGCCTGGTCTACTGGGTCGCCACCAATGACCTGATCGGCCGCGGCTGCAAGGCCATGTAGGGGCTGGCTTGCCAGCGGAGGCGGCCTCCAGACCTGTGCAAGGTTCAAGGCCCCTTTCACCGGCGAGCCGGCTCCTGCATGGCTGTAGAAATTTGGTTTTAACGAATGGAACAGAGCGGGTTGACCCCCGATCTGCAATCACTTGAATAGCAGTCGCCGCTACGGCAGGCTTGCACGATTAACGACCCTCGACCGGGAGACACACACACAATGGCACTCATCAGCATGCGCCAGATGCTGGACCACGCAGCCGAGTTCGGCTACGGCGTTCCAGCTTTCAACGTCAACAACCTTGAGCAGATGCGCGCCATCATGGAAGCCGCTGACAAGACTGACTCCCCGGTGATCGTCCAGGCTTCGGCCGGCGCCCGCAAATACGCCGGCGCGCCTTTCCTGCGTCACCTGATTCTGGCTGCCATCGAAGAGTTTCCGCATATCCCGGTGTGCATGCACCAGGACCACGGCACCAGCCCTGACGTCTGCCAGCGCTCCATCCAACTGGGCTTTTCCTCGGTCATGATGGACGGCTCCCTCGGTGAAGACGGCAAGACCCCGACCGACTACGAATACAACGTCCGTGTTACCCAGCAAACCGTAGCCATGGCTCACGCCTGCGGCGTGTCGGTAGAAGGCGAACTGGGCTGCCTGGGTTCGTTGGAAACCGGCATGGCCGGTGAAGAAGACGGTATTGGCGCCGAGGGCGTGCTGGACCACAGCCAGATGCTGACCGACCCGGAAGAAGCCGCGGACTTCGTCAAGAAGACCCAGGTGGATGCCCTGGCCATCGCCATCGGTACCAGCCACGGCGCCTACAAGTTCACCAAGCCGCCTACCGGCGACGTACTGGCCATCGACCGTATCAAGGAAATCCACAAGCGCATCCCCAACACTCACCTGGTGATGCACGGTTCCTCTTCGGTGCCGCAAGAGTGGCTGGCGATCATCAACCAGTACGGTGGCGACATCAAGGAAACCTACGGCGTGCCGGTTGAAGAAATCGTCGAAGGCATCAAGTACGGCGTGCGCAAGGTCAACATCGACACCGACCTGCGCCTGGCGTCCACTGGTGCCATGCGCCGCCTGATGGCCACCAACCCCAGCGAGTTCGACCCGCGCAAGTTCTTCGGCGCCACCGTGACCGCCATGCGCGATGTCTGCATCGCCCGTTACGAAGCCTTCGGCACCGCCGGCAACGCCTCGAAGATCAAGCCGATCTCCCTGGAAGCCATGTTCCAGCGTTACCTCAAGGGTGAGCTGAACGCCAAGGTCAACTGAGCCTAAGCGTCGAACGAAGAAGCCCGCAGCGATGCGGGCTTTTTTGTATTCGAAGCTCTTGCCTTCGTAGGCGCTGGCTTGCCCGCGAAGAGCGCCTTTGGGCGGATGCCGGGCTCAAGGGCGCCTTCGCCGGCAAGCCGGCTCCTACGCAGGGAGGGGGGTCAGGTCTTGTTGTGGTCGATGTCCAGCTTGGAAAAGGTCACCTTGCCGCCTTCGCTGGTATAGCCGGTGTTGTCCTGCACATAAACCCCGGCCTTGAAGTACAGCGGCTTGTCGCGCCAGGTCGCGCTCAACTGGCTGTCCCACTGATAGCCGGCAGCGCTGACGCCCAGGGCGCCGCCCGGGCTCAGGTGGATCAGGTAGGAAAACTCCCGGTCCATGGGCACGTTCTCGGCAATGGTGATGACACGGCCTTCCTCGTCGTCCGGGTGCAGGCGCACCTTGGCCACGATGTTGCCGCTGCCCTTGCTGGTCTTGTACTGGTACTCGACCTTCACCAGCGGCTTGGTGCTGTTGTAGGCGTGGATCTGGCCGATGACGATCTTGCCCGAGGAGGGCACCTGGTTCACCGCCAGGGTCGCGTACAGCAGGTTGTCCGCTTCGGGGTAGGTCCAGTTGCGCAAGGTGCCGTTGGAGTAGGTCTCGCGCAGCTCGGTGCGCGGGTAGATGGCGTTCTCGGTTTTCGAGCCGGTCACCGGCGACCAGAAGAACAGGGTGCCGGTATCGGAGTGGAAATACTGGTCCTTGAACCCCTTGACCAGTGTCGGGGTGTCGATGGTCGCCGGCGGGCTGCCGACGGGAACGCTGAGGTTCCAGGTTGCCAGGTCGATCATGGTGGTTTTCCGCAAGGCATGACTGATGCAGGTGGCCGAAGGCTTTAGCCTGCGCTTCTTAGGGGGTCTTTATAGCGCAGAAGCGGCGCTTGGCGAGGCCCGTATGGCGGATATATGGCGTCAGCAAAATGTCGAAATGCCATCTATCCCGGTTCTTATGCGGCAACTCTGTGACCGTTAGTCGGGAGCTGCGGCCATTGGCGAAGTGATGGCGTGCTGACTGCTTCTGCTTTTGAGGATCCGGGTCTAGAGTGAAACCTCAGGTTTTACCGGGTTTTTAAATCCGTTCAGTCTTATTACAGACAAGAGAAGCAGCATGGAATGCGTGCAACCAGAGGCAGCCGAAGGCCACTCCACTCTTCTGATCGTCGATGACTATCCTGAAAACCTCCTCAGCATGCGTGCTCTGTTGCAGCGCCAGGACTGGCAGGTGATGACCGCCGCCTCGGGGGTCGAGGCCCTGGGCCTGCTGCTCGAACATGAAGTGGACCTGGTGTTGCTGGATGTACAGATGCCCGGCATGGATGGCTTCGAAGTCGCCCGCCTGATGCGTGGCAGCCAACGTACCCGGCTGACCCCGATCATCTTTCTCACCGCCAACGAACAGTCTCAGGACGCTGTGATCAAGGGCTATGCCAGTGGCGCCGTGGACTACCTGTTCAAGCCGTTCGACCCACAGATTCTCAAGCCCAAGGTCCAGGCCCTGCTGGAGCATCAGCGCAACCGCCGGGCCCTGCAGCACCTCAGCCACGACCTGGAGGTGGCACGGGCCTTCAATGCCTCGGTGCTGGACAACGCTGCCGAGGGCATCCTGGTGGTGGACGAGGGCGGGTGCGTGCGTTTCGCCAATCCGGCGGTCTCGCGCCTGCTCAATGCCCAGGTCAAGGAACTGGAAGGCTCGCCCTTTCTCGACTACCTGCAAAAGCCCCACGTTCCCGACTGGAGCGGCTCCGAGCTCTACGCCTGTTATCGCCGGGGCGAAACCTATCGCCTGCACGACGCTCAGATGCGCACCGTGCCCGGCCAGTTGATCAGCGTGGCCTTGTCCTGTGCGCCCTTGCCCAGTGACCAGAAAGCAATGGTGGTCACCCTGCTGGACATGTCCGAAGTGCGTCACCTGCACCAGCAACTGGAATACCAGGCCGTGACCGACCCGCTGACTGGCCTGCTCAACCGCCGCGGCTTCTATCAGACGGTGGAAAACATCCTGCTGCGCAGCGACCGCTCGGGAAAGTCCCTGGTCCTGCTCTACCTGGACCTCGACGGCTTCAAGCGGGTCAACGACTCCCTGGGGCACGACGCCGGCGACCGGGTGCTGCGCTGGGTTTCCGAACAACTGAAGGACTGCCTGCACTCCTTCGACATTCTCGGGCGCATGGGCGGCGACGAATTCACCGCGCTGCTGGAGCTGAGCTTCCCCGAGCAGGCGGCGAAGATCGCCGAGAAGCTGATCGAACGCCTGTCCATCAACCAGCAGATCGATGGCCTGGAGGTGGTGCTGGGGGCGAGTATCGGCATCGCCATCTACCCCGACTGCGGCTCCAACCTGGACGGCCTGTTGCGGGCGGCGGACATCGCCATGTACGAAGCCAAGCGCGCCGGCCGCCAGCAGTACCGCTACTACGATCACGAGATGAATGGCCGCGCCCGTTCGCGGCTGATGCTCGAGGAAAGCGTGCGCAGCGCCGTGGAGCGCAAGGAATTCACCCTGGTGTACCAGCCCCAGGTGGCCATTGCCGACGGGCGCCTGCGCGGTTTCGAAGCCTTGCTGCGCTGGCGTCATCCGAGTGTGGGCGACGTGCCTCCGGGGCTGTTCCTGCCCCTGCTTGAGGAGGCACGGCTGATCAGCCGCCTGGGCAGTTGGATCTATCAACAGGGCGCGGCCCAGCGCAAGGACTGGGAGCAGGTGTTCAGCCCCGACCTGGTGCTGGGCGTCAGCCTCAGTGCCACCCAGTTCAACATGCCCAACCTGGTGGCCGAGCTGCGTCAGGTGCTGTCGCGCCATGGCCTGCAACCGCGCCAACTGGAGGTGGAGGTTACCGAGGCCGCCTTGACCCAGAACCTGGATGACACCCGCAAACAGTTGCAGCTCCTGCGTCAGCTGGGGGTGCGGGTGGCCCTGGACGATTTCGGCTCGGGCAGTTGTTGCCTGGCCTACCTGCGTGACCTGCAACTGGACACCCTCAAGCTCGATCGCCACCTGATCGCCCGCCTGCTGACCTCGCCAAGGGATGCCGCCATTGCCCGGTGCGTGATCGACCTGTGCAAGCAGTTCGACCTGCTGGTGATCGCCGAGGGCGTGGAAACCCTCGAGCAATACCAGTGGCTCAAGGCCAATGGCTGCGAGTATGTGCAAGGTTTCCTGGTGGCTCGGCCGCTGACCGCCAGTATCGCCAGCCAGTTTGCCCAGCCCTTTGACTGGAGCGCGCTACAGGCCTGAATTCGCTACACTGGCGCCTTTTATGCCCTGCGTTGCCCCTTCATGACCGCACTCAAATACCTCCAGGCCTATCCCGTTGCCTTGCAGCAGCAAGTGCGCCAGTTGATCGATGAACAGCGCCTGGGCGACTACCTGAGCCAGCGTTACCCGGGCCGGCACGCTGTACAGAGCGACAAGGCGCTGTACAGCTACGCTCTGGAGCTCAAGCAGGAATACCTGCGCAATGCGCCGGCCATCGACAAGGTGCTGTTCGACAACCGTCTGGACCTGACCCACCGTGCCCTGGGCCTGCATACCACGGTTTCCCGGGTGCAGGGCGGCAAGCTCAAGGCCAAGAAAGAGATCCGCATCGCTTCGCTGTTCAAGGAGGCGGCGCCGGAATTCCTGCAGATGATCGTGGTGCACGAGCTGGCCCACTTCAAGGAGTCGGATCACAACAAGGCGTTCTACAAGCTCTGCGAGCATATGCTGCCGGGCTATCACCAGCTGGAGTTCGACCTGCGGGTCTACCTGACCTGGCGCGACCTGCAAGGCAAGGCGGGAGCGCCGGATTAACCCCTGAAGGCAAGGAGTGGGCGATGGATGTGAGCAAGACCAAGAGCAGTTTCTACCGCCGCCTGTATGTGGCGTACCTGATCGACAGCGGCCTGGCCAGCAGCGTGCCGGCGCTGACCGAGGTCACCGGCATGCCACGGCGCACCGCCCAGGACACCATCGCGGCCCTGGCGGACCTGGACATCCTCTGCGAGTTCGAGCAGCAGGACGGCGCGCGCAACCATGCCGGGCGTTACCGGATCCACAACTGGGGCGCCATCGACAAGGGCTGGATCGAGCCCAACCTGCGGCAGATCAAGGCCGTGCTGGGCTATCCCTGAGGCTCAGGAGCGACGCATGCCGATGTGAGGAATATCGTCCTCCAGGTATGCTTCGCCCGCCACCACGAAACCGTAGCGGCCGTAATAGGCCTGCAGATGAGCCTGGGCCGAGAGGTAGATCGGCGTTTGCGGCCAGTGCCGCTCGGCCTGCTTCAGCGCCTGCTCCATCAGGGTGTGGCCCAGGCCCTGGCCACGGGCCTGTTCAGCGATGACCACGCGGCCGATGACCACATCGCCGCCCTGGGAAGTCGGGTCCAGCAGGCGCAGGTAGGCCAGCAACCGGTCGCCGTCCCAGGCCATCAGGTGGCAGGTATCGCCTTCAAGGTCGCGGCCGTCGACTTCCTGATAAGGGCATTTCTGTTCCACCACGAAGACTTCGGTGCGCAATTGCAGAATCGCGTACAACTGTTCCTTGCCCAGGTCGGTGTGGTGTTTGCAGACCCATTCGATGGTCATCTTCATATCCTGTATTGAGTGCTGCGCGAAATAGTAAGCACATCGCCACGGGATGT
The DNA here is from genome assembly GCF_000397205.1 of Pseudomonas protegens CHA0. Taxonomy (NCBI): domain Bacteria; kingdom Pseudomonadati; phylum Pseudomonadota; class Gammaproteobacteria; order Pseudomonadales; family Pseudomonadaceae; genus Pseudomonas; species Pseudomonas protegens. Next base: position 6,376,720 of record NC_021237.1, on the reverse strand, counting down.
CTTGCCGGTTGTCACGCAGAAATTGTTTCTGTGAGATGGGTCAAAATGCCACTACTGAGATCACTGGTATTTGTCTTCTTTGTGTAATCTGTTTTCAAGACCTGTGCATGGGTTCTGATGAGCTAATGTTAGGAGCTGGGCCGACCTGTGCCGCACAGGCCGCGACCCTGGAGTATGGGCTGGAACGCGCTGGGCCCAGGGCCCGCTAAGGATCTATTAGCATGCTGCGACTGCATCGAGCTTTGGCTTTGATCGGATTGCTGTTGCTGGGCCAGAGCGCTTTTGCCGAAAGGCTGCGGCTGGTCGCCGATGCCTGGCCACCCTTTACCGACGCGACCCTGGTCAATGGCGGCGTGGCCACCGACATTGTCAGCACCGCGCTGTCCCGCGCCGGCTATTCCAGCGAATTCGAGCAGGTGCCCTGGGCCCGGGCCCTGCTGGGCATCGGCGAGGGGCGCTACGACGTGCTGGTGAATGCCTGGTACAACGAAGAGCGCACCCAGTTGGGGCAGTTCTCCGCGGAATACATGGTCAACCGCGTGCGCTTCATCAAGCGCAAGGACGCGCCGCTGGAATACAGCAACCTCAAGCAGCTGCATGAGTACCCGGTGGCAGTGGTGCGTGGCTACGCCTATTCCCCCGAATTCGACAATGACCCCGACCTGCAGAAGGTGCCGGTGCACAACTTCGCCATGGCGGTGCGCATGCTGGCGGCGGATCGGGTCAAGCTGACCCTGGAAGACGAATACGTGGCCCGCTACTACTTGGCCCGGGAGTCACCGCGGGTACGCAATGCGGTGGAGTTCCTGCCCAAGCCCCTGAGCGAGAACAGCCTGCATATCCTGGTCAGCCTGAAGAACCCCGAGCATGCGCAGATCGTGGCCAGGTTCGACAAGGAAATCGCTGCCATGAAAGCTGACGGCAGCTACGACCGCCTGCTGCGCCAGCACGGCATGTAACCGAAGATGCAGGAGCTGGCTTGCCAGCGAAAGCGACTCCGGACCGTGCATGAGTCTTGCGGCCCCTTTCGCCGGCAAGCCGGCTCCTACGGTTTTGCGTTGTCGCTGGTGTCCTTGATCAGATGCGCCGCCAGGGTCCGCAACGGGCCCAGCTGACGGCAGATCAGCGCCAGTTGGGTCTGCACCAGGCGCTGGCCTTCGTCGACCTCGTCGGGCATCTGCTCCAGCTCATTGGCCAGGGCTTCTTCGGCATCGCTCTGGATATCGATCGGGATCTTGTTGGCCAGACCCTGGGCAATCTCGTCGATGCTGGCCGCCAGGCTGACCCCGGCGCCTTCGATCAAGTGCTCGCGAACCTCGTCCGGCAGCCGGGTTTCGCGGTGTGCGCCCAGGCCCGAGAGGTAGCTGAGCAAGGTGTGGGACAGCACCAGGAAGCGAAAGCCCACGTCCGCTTCCTTACGGAAATGCCCGGGTTCCATGAGCATGTTGGCCAGGGTGGTGGACAGCGCGGCGTCGGCGTTGTGGGCGTTGCGCCGGGCCAGGCGGTAGGCCAGGTCGTCGCTCTTGCCGGCGGCGTACTGCTGCATGATCTGGCGCAGGTAGATGCTGTTGCAGGTCAGGGTGTTGGCCAGCACCTTGTTCAGGCGCCGGCCCTGCCAGTCCGGCAGGAACAGGAACACCGCCAGCCCGGCGATCAGGCTGCCCAGCAGGGTATCGAACAGCCGCGGCAGGAACAGCCCATAACCGTCGCCCACCTGGTTGAAGCAGAACAGCACCATCAGGGTGATGGCCGCCGTGGCCAGGGTGTAGCGGGTGGTGCGGTTGGTGAAGAACACCACCCCGGCGGCAATGGCGAACAGCGACTGCACCAAGGGGCTGGGGAACAGGTCGAACAGCGCCCAGGCAATGGTCAGGCCGATAGCGGTGCCGATGATCCGCTGGCCCAGCTTGCGCCGGGTAGCGCCGTAGTTGGGCTGGCAGACGAACAGGGTGGTGAGGATGATCCAGTAACCCTGGGAAGGGTGGATCAAATGCACCATGCCGTAGCCGATGCTCAGCGCCAGGGGCAGGCGCAGGGCATGGCGGAACAGCAGCGAGGTTGGCGTCAGCTGGGTGCGCAGGCGGGTCCAGACATCCTTGAAGTTGCGTGGCGAACGGTCCAGCAAGCTGCTGTCGGTGGCGTCCGCCAGGGCGTCGGGGTTGCTGGCGTCGCTGAGCAGGCGGTCGAGGGTGCCGAGGTTGGCCGCTAGGGCTCGCAATGAGCGCAACAGCCCGCGCCAGGCCGGGTTGCTCTGGATCCGCAGGTGTTCCAGGGAAGCGTGCAGGTCGCCCAGGGCCTCGGCGAAGGTGGCGTCATAGACGAACGGCTGGCGCAACTGGATGGATTCGGCCAGGGCACGGCAGGCCTTGCCCTGCTGGCGCAGCAGGCGCTGGCAGCGGAACAGCACGTCGCTGTGGAAAAACGCCTCGGTCAGGGCGTTGTACGGGTAGTGGGAAGAGCTGGCGCGCTCGTGAATGTCCTGGGCCAGGAAGTACAGCTTCAGGTAGCGGCTGACCTTCGACCCCGGCCGGCCGTTGCCCACCCGGTGCAGGATGATTTCCTTGGCGACGTTGAGGGCCGCCACCACCTTGCCGTTCTGCTTGGCCAGTTCCAGGCGCCGGGCCTCCACGTCCAGCTGGCGGATGGGCTCGAACAGAGAGGACTTGAGCTTGAGGTAGTAACCCAGTTCGCGAAACAGCCGGGCCAGGCTCTGCTGCACCGGCTGGTTGGAAAACAGCGCCTGCCACAGCACCGACAGCAGGCCGTACCAGGCGGCGCCGGCCACCAGCAGCAGCGGCTCGTGCCAGAAATCGATCACCGCGCCGCCGCGCTGGTCGACGCCGATCATGGTGTAGACCGAGAGGATCAGGGTCGCCGAGGCGATGGCGCCATAGCGTTCGCCCAGCGCCCCCAGCATGGTCAGGCCGAAGCTGGCCAGGGCCAGGGCGATGGCGAAGATCCAGGGGTAGGGGAACAGCAGTTCCACCGACAGCGCGGCAATGCTGAAGCACACCAGGGTTACGGCCAGGGAATTGAGCCGGCCTTGCCAGCTGTCGTCGGTTTCCGCCAGGGCGCTGGCGATGATGCCGAGGAACAGCGGGATCAGCAGGGCCATTTCATCCTGATACCAGCACAGCGCCATGCTGCCGGTCAGGGCGATGAACACCCGCACGCTGTAGCTGAATTTATCCAGCGCCCAGAGGCGGCGCAGGGATTGGCGAAAAGAGGTCGAGGACATGGAGTAGGGCAGGCCTTCCGGGGCGATGCAGCTAAATTGAGCCAGTATTGACGACGGCGCAATGCCGTCGTCACATCGGCCGGCAAATTCTGTTGCCGTTGCCGGTCGGACACCTGTAGCCGCTGCCGCAGGCTGCGACAGGTCCGCAGGACCTCAGCGGACATTGGATCGCCGCGCCCCTTCGGGTCGTTCGCAGCCTGCGGCAGCGGCTACAGGGACACGCAGCGGCTCAGACGTATTGGGCCGCCGCGTAGCCCGAGGCCCAGGCCCACTGGAAGTTGAAGCCGCCCAGGTGGCCGGTGACGTCTAGCACTTCACCGATGAAATACAGCCCCGGGCTCTTCAGCGATTCCATGGTCTTGGACGAAACTTCCCGGGTGTCGACGCCGCCCAGGGTCACTTCGGCGGTGCGGTAGCCCTCGGTGCCCGCCGGTACCAGTTGCCAGCTGCCGAGTTTCTGCGCCACGTCCGCCAGCTCCGCCGGGGTGTACTGCTTCATCGGCTTGGAGACGAACCAGTGGTCGGCCAGCAGGCCGGCCATCTTCTTGGTGAAGATCTCCCCCAGGAGGGTCTTGAGCTCGCTGTTGGGGCGCTCGGCCTGCTGCTGTTGCAGCCAGCCCAGGGCGTCGTGGTCCGGCAGCAGGTTGATCTCGACGCTGTCGCCGGGCTGCCAGTAGGAGGAAATCTGCAGGATCGCCGGGCCGCTGAGGCCGCGGTGGGTGAACAGGATGTTCTCGCGAAAGCTCTGGTCGTTGCAGCTCACCAGGCAATCCACCGAGGTCCCCGACAGCTCGCTGCACAGTTCCTTGAGCTGGTCGGTGATGGTGAACGGCACCAGGCCGGCACGGGTCGGCAGCAGTTCGTGGCCGAACTGTTTGGCCACCTGATAACCGAAGCCGGTGGCGCCCAGCGTCGGGATCGACAGCCCGCCGGTGGCGATCACCAGCGATTGGCACTGAACCTGGCCGAGGGTGGTGTCGAGCAGGTAGCCGCTTTCGACCTTTTCGATGGTCTGGATCGAGGTGTCCAGGCGCAGCTCCACGCCGACCTGATCGCACTCGTCGAGCAGCATGCCGAGGATGTCGCTGGACTTGTTATCGCAGAACAGCTGACCGAGTTTCTTCTCGTGGTAGGGCACGCCGTGCTTGGCCACCAGGCCGATGAAGTCCCACTGGGTGTAGCGCGCCAGGGCCGATTTGCAGAAGTGCGGGTTCTGCGACAGGAAGTTGGCCGGTTCGGTGTACATGTTGGTGAAATTGCAGCGGCCACCGCCGGACATCAGGATTTTCTTGCCGGCCTTGTTGGCGTGGTCCAGCAGCAATACCTGGCGGCCCCGGCCGGCCGCGGTCAGGGCGCACATCAGGCCGGCGGCGCCGGCGCCAATGATCACGACTTCGGTAGAACGCAAAACGGTGTCCTCATTAGGAGCGAACGACCCTGCGGCAGAGGCTACAGGTCAAGCAGTGGGGTTAGAGGACGCGCACGCGCAGCGAACGGCCCTTGATCTTGCCGTTGTTCAGGCGCTGCAGCGCCTGCATGACCACGGTGCGCTCAACCGCCACATACGACTGGAAGTCGAAGATCGCGATCTTGCCGACCTGGGCGCCCGGGATGCCGGCGTCGCCGGTCAGTGCGCCGAGAATATCCCCCGGACGTACCTTGTCCTTGCGCCCGCCGGCGATGCACAACGTGCTCATCGGTGGCTGCAGCGGGGCGCCGCCCTGGGACTTGAGGTTATCGACCTGATCCCAGTTCAACGGGGCTTTCTGCAGTTGTTCGATGGCTTGCGCGCGATGGGCTTCGGACGGTGCGACGAGGCTGACCGCGATGCCTTTCTCGCCAGCGCGACCGGTACGGCCAACGCGGTGAATGTGGATTTCCGAATCGCGGGCCAGCTCGACGTTGATCACCATGTCCAGCGCATCGATGTCCAGGCCACGGGCGGCAACGTCGGTGGCGACCAGTACCGATGTGCTGCGGTTGGCAAACATCGCCAGCACCTGATCGCGGTCACGCTGCTCCAGGTCGCCGTGCAGGCCGACAGCGGAGATGCCTTTGGCGGTCAGGTGATCGACGGTTTCCTGCACTTGCTGCTTGGTGAAGCAGAACGCCACACAGGAGGCCGGGCGGAAGTGGTGCAGGACTTTGGTCACTGCGCTCATGCGCTCTTCCGGTGAAATCTCGTAGAAGCGCTGCTCGATCTGCGTATCGTCGTGGAACGCTTCGGCTTTCACCGTTTGCGGATCGCGCATGAATTTCGACGCCAGTTGCTTGATGCCCACCGGGTACGTGGCGGAGAACAGCAGGGTCTGGCGGCGCGACGGGGTCTTTTCGATGATGTCTTCGATGGCGTCGTAGAAGCCCATGTCGAGCATGCGGTCGGCTTCGTCGAGCACCAGCGTGTTCAGGCCGTCGAGCACCAGCGAACCCTTGCGCAGATGCTGCTGGATACGCCCTGGGGTGCCGACGATGATATGCGCACCGTGCTCCAGGGAGGCGATCTGTGGCCCGAACGACACGCCGCCGCACAGGGTCAGGACCTTGATGTTGTCTTCGGCGCGAGCCAGCCGGCGCACTTCCTTGGCCACCTGGTCGGCCAGCTCGCGAGTCGGGCAGATCACCAGGGCCTGGCAGCCGAAGTAGCGCGGGTTGATCGGGTTCAGCAGGCCGATGCCGAAGGCCGCGGTCTTGCCGCTGCCGGTCTTGGCCTGGGCGATCAGGTCCATGCCCTTGAGGATCACCGGCAAGCTCTGCGCCTGGATCGGCGTCATCTGGGCATAACCGAGGGAGTCGAGGTTAGCCAGCATGGCGGGAGACAGGGGCAAAGTATTAAAAGCGGTGGCAATGGTGGTCACGGGACTGGCCTGCAAAACAAAATGTCGCGCAGTGTATCAGTCCCGCTCCCACAACCTGCAAATTCTGGACGAGCAGCCGTGCAGGGGCGGTTTTGTGTAGGCGCTGGCTTGCCAGCGAAAGCGGCCGCGAGGTTGGCGCAGGGCCCGGGGGCCTCTTCGCCGGCAAGCCGGTTCCTACGGGGGGAGGTGCGTGGGTTCAGTGTTCGATGTGCTGCTCCTCGAGCTTGCGCGCGCGCCGGCCATCGGTGGGCGACAGCTGGAGGAAGATCGCCGCCGCCAGCATCGCCATGATGCCTACCGTGAGGAAGGTCAGTTGGAAGGCGCCGAGCACGGTGTCCACGCCATCGTTGCCCAACTCAGCGGTAAAGCCGCCCAGCAGCGCGCCGGCACAGGCCACCCCAAGGCTCAGGGACAGTTGCGCCACCACCGACAGCAGGCTGTTGCCGCTGCTGGCGGCGGCATCGTCGAGGTCGATCAGGGTCACGGTGTTCATCGCCGTGAACTGCAGCGAGTTGATCGCCCCCAGCACCGCCAGCATGCCCAGCAGCAGCGGGTAGGGCGTCTGTTCGCTGACCAGCCCCATACTGGCCAGCATGATGCCCAGGGCCAGGGTGTTGCCGGTGAGCACGATGCGGTAGCCCAGGCGCTCGATCAGTGGCCGGGCGATGGATTTGGCCAGCATTGCCGCGGCCGCCAGGGGCAGCATGCTCATCCCCGCCTGGGACGGTGAATAGCCCAGGGCCACTTGCAGCAGCAGGGGCACCAGGAACGGCAGGGCGCCGCTGCCCAGGCGGGCGAACAGGTTACCCAGAATGCCCACGGCAAAGGTCCGCACCTTGAACAGTGACGGGGCGAACAGCGGGTTGTCGGTGTGCACGGCCCGCAGCCAGTAGGCCGCCAGGCAGGCCAGCCCGCCGAACAGCAGCAACATCACCCGCAAGTGCGGCAGGTGCAGTTCCCCCAGGCCTTCCATGGCGATGGTGATCAGCACCATCGCCGCGCCGAACAGCACAAAGCCCAGGCTGTCGAAGCGTGTGCGCTCGCTGCCGCGCAGGTCGGGAATGAAACGCCACACCGCATAGCAGCCAACGGCGCCTACCGGCAGGTTGATCAGGAAGATCCAGTGCCAGGTCAGGTACTGCACCATCCAGCCGCCCATGGTCGGGCCGATCAGCGGCCCCAGAAGCCCGGGAATGGTGATGAAGCCCATGATCCGCACCAGTTCCGAACGCGGGTAGGCACGCAGCACCACCAGCCGTCCCACCGGCAGCATCAGCGCACCGCCCAGGCCCTGGATCACCCGGGCGCCAATCAGCTGGGTCAGGGTGTTGGACAGGGCGCAGAGCAGGGAACCGATGCTGAACAGCAAGATGGCGCCGAAGAAGATCCGCTTGGTGCCGAAGCGGTCGGCGATCCAGCCCGAGGCCGGGATCAAGAGGGCCACAGTGAGCATGTAGGCGATGATCACCCCCTGCATGCGCAGCGGGTTTTCCGCCAGGTCCTGGGCCATGGCCGGCAGGGCGGTATTGAGGATGGTGCCGTCCAGGGACTGCATGAAGAAGGCGATGGCCACCACCCAGGGCAGCCAGCGGGCGGTGGTGGCATCGAGTGGCGCGCGTTCGGGCATGGGACCTCTGGGTGAGTTCAGGTTTGAAGGCGGTTTCTACAGGGTCAGGGTCAGGCGGCTGACCAGCGCTCCGGGCAAGTGCATCGAAGCGGTCTGGCGCTGGCTGTAGGTACTGGCCGACAGCAGCAGCTCGCGTTGCTCGGTCAGGGCCTCCAGCTGCGAGCCCAGCAGGCTGTAGACGCTGTCATCGAAGCGCATGGTGCTCACCGGCGCCTGGATCTCGCCGTTCTCCACCCAGAAGGTGGCGAAGCGGGTCATGCCGGTCAGGCGCGCCGCGGGCAGGTCCGAGTAGTTCAGGTACCACAGGTTGCTGATGTACAGCCCGGTGCCCAGCTGCTTGAGGATCTCCTGCTGGGACAACCGCCCCGCGGCCATGTTCAGTGCACTGGGGTACTCGCCGCTGCCGGCACCATTGGTGGTCAGGCCGTATTCGGCGGCGCTGCGGGAGTTGATCAGTTGGGCATTGGCGCTGCCCGCGGCGATCAGTGACAGGTCGCTGCGCGGGTAGCCTTCGTCGGAAAACGCCGGGCTCAGGGAACCGCTGACCTGTTCGTCGAGCGACACCAGCGGGTTCAGCGCGGCATCACCGGCATAGAGCTTCTGCAGCGGGCTGTGCTTGCTGGCGATCGACTGGGCCGAGAAGCCGCCCCAGGCCAGCATGCCCATGATCTCCTCCAGGGCCGCCGGCGCCAGGTAGGCCCGGTACTGCCCGGGCGCCAGGGTGCGCAGTGGCCGGCCAAGGAACTCCAGCTGCTCCCGGGCCTGCTGGAAGCGCAGGGCGAAGGCCTGGCTGTCCCAAGCGTGCCCAGCGTAGCTGGCCTTCACCGCCTCGCCGTTTTCGTGGAACAGGCTGAAATCGAAGTTGAAGCTGTTGGCCTGGTGCCAGCCGAAGGCCCCGCCGGAACTGGCGAAGCCACGGCTGATGGGGCCGGCAGCGTAGATGCCCACCAGGTCCAGGCCGGCGCCGGCGCGACCGATTTCTTCCACCACCTGCTCACTGCCGGGCAGCGGCTGGTCCTGCACGTGATGGCTTTGCCAATGGGTGTGGTTGAGCATCAGGTACGGGTCGGCCGGCAGCAGCGGCAGGGTCTCGCGCAGTTGTTGCAGGCCATCGGCCAGGCGCTGGCGATCCACCTCGGGGTCATTGCTCAGGGTGATGCTGAGGTCGGCGTGGCGGCCATTGTCGATCAGCTTGAAATGCACGCTGGCCTGTTGCACCTGCCCGGCCTGGCGCACCTTGGCGTGGTTGAAGCGAATGAACTCCGAGGCTTCGGCGGCGTAGCTCAGGGTGAACTGCTCGGTCTCGCGCAGCGCGTCTTTGAGCCACTGCACCAAGGCCTTGAATGGCTGGGCCTGATCGGCTGTCCTGGTCATCAGGCGTCTCCTCCAAATACATCAATCTTGCTGAATACGCAGGCCGGCGAAGCATGGCCGACGCGAATCACCTGGTTGGGCTCGCCCTTGCCGCAGTTGGGTGTGCCCAGCACCTGGAAGGTGCTGCGGTCGCCGACCGCGCTGAGGTTGCGCCAGAACTGCGCGGAAATCCCCCGGTAATTGGGGTTCTTGACCACGCCCCGGAGTTCGCCGTTCTCGATCAACTGGCCCCATTCGCAGCCGAACTGGAACTTGTTGCGCGCATCGTCGATGGACCAGGAACGGTTGGTGGACATCAGGATGCCGTGCTCGATGTGCCCGATCATTTGCTCCAGCGGCTGGTCGCCGGGCTCGATGTTGAGGTTGGCCATGCGGTCGATCGGTGCACGGTTCCAACTGCTGGCGCGGCTGTTGGCAACGCCGTCGAGGCCGCTGCGGTATTGCGAAAGGGCGCTGCCCAGGGGGCGTACCAGCAGGCCCTCGCGAATCAGGAACTGCTTGCTGGCCGCGGTGCCGTCGTCGTCGTGACTGTAGCTGGCCAGTTCCTCGGGGATCTGCGGGTCGAAAGTCACGTTGAGCAGCGAGGAGCCGTATTGCAGACGGCCGAAATCCTGCTGTTTGACGAAGCTGGTGCCGGCGTAATTGCGCTCGTCGCCGAGAATGCGGTCCAGCTCCAGGGGATGGCCGATGGATTCGTGGATCTGCAGCATCATCTGGTCCGGCATCAGCAGCAGGTCCCGCGGGCCCTGGGGGGTATTGGGCGCCAGCAGCAGTTGCAGGGCCTGGTCGGCGACCCGCGGCGCGGCCCCCAGCAGGCCGCAGCGGCTGATCACATCGCCGGCGCCCTGCTGGCCGAAGTTCTCCCGGCCGAGGCTGCGGGTCTGGCTGTCGCTGCCGTCGTAGGCGGTCACGTCCAGGCCCGGGTAGACGAAACGCTGGGCCTGGCGCAGCTCGGCGCCGGCGCTGTTGAGGTAGATCTGTTCGACCTGGGTCACGCCGATGCCCACCTGCCAGTTCACCAGGCGTTCATCCTTGGGCACCGAGGCCGACTCATCGCCCAGCAGCTGATAGCAGTCGCTGAGGGAGGGGAAGGGCTGCTCCAGGTTGGGCGAGAAATAGTCCGCGCGGTGGCTGGAGACCGGTTGCTCACGCAGGTCCAGCAGGGCATGGGCGGCGATGACCCGGGCCTGCTGCTCGGCGCGCTCCAGGGCGGCCTGCAGGCCGCTTTGCGACAGGTCGTTGGTGGCGGCGTAGGCTTCCACGCCGCGCACCCGCACGGTCAGCATCGCCCCTTCGTCTCGGCCCAGGCTCGGCGGCTCGGCGACGTTCTTGCGCACCGACAGGTACTGGTCCGACTCGCGGACATAACGCAGGGAAAAGAATTCGGCGCCCGTGCGCAAGGCAGCGAAGCGCTGCTTGAGCTGGGGGTGAAAGTCGAACATGGAGGACCTCCTTGTGAGGCGCGATAGCGGGTCGACGCGTTTCGCCAGCAAACGGAACACCGCCCGGCGGTTCCTACAGGTATAGGTGCTGATGGGCGCGGGGGCGAAAGGGGATGTGCAAGTTGCAGAACTGTAGCCGCTGCCGAAGGCTGCGATCAAGGAAGTAGTTCTGAGGGAATGAAGGGAAGAGAAAAAGGGCGCCGACCCTTGCGGTCGGCGCCCGTCAGGCTTACTGCGCGGCGGGAGTCACATCGCGCATCGGCTTGCCACGTACCGGGGCTTCACCGGCTACGTAGTAGGCCGCGGTGCTGCGTGGCAGTGGCTGGCGGCCACGGATCTTGTCGGCGATTTTCTCGGCCATCATGATCGTCGGCGCGTTGAGGTTGCCGGTGGTGATGATCGGCATGATCGAGGCATCCACCACGCGCAGGCCTTGCATGCCATGCACGCGACCCTGGCCATCCACTACAGCCATGTCGTCGGTGCCCATCTTGCACGAGCAGGATGGGTGGAAGGCGGTCTCGGCGTGCTCGCGGACGAACTTGTCCAGTTGCTCGTCGGTCTGCACCTCGATGCCCGGGCTGATCTCGCGGCCGCGGAAAGGATCCAGGGCCGGCTGCTGCATGATTTCACGGGTCAGGCGGATGCCGTCGCGGAATTCCTGCCAGTCCTGCTCGGTGGCCATGTAGTTGAAGAGGATGCTCGGGTGTTGGCGCGGGTCCTTGGACTTGAGCTGCACGCGGCCACGGCTCGGCGAGCGCATGGAGCCCATGTGCGCCTGGAAGCCGTGCTCTTTCACACCATTGCTGCCGTTGTAGTTAATCGCTACCGGCAGGAAGTGGTACTGGATGTTCGGCCATTCGAACTCTTCGCGGGTACGGATGAAGCCGCCGGCTTCGAACTGGTTGCTGGCGCCGATGCCGGTGCCGTTGAATAGCCACTCGGCACCGATGGCCGGCTGGTTCCACCACAGCAGCGATGGATACAGCGACACCGGCTGGGTGCAGGCGTACTGCAGGTACAGTTCCAGGTGGTCCTGAAGGTTCTCGCCCACGCCCGGCAGGTCGTGAACCACCGGGATGTCCAGGCTTTCCAGGAGGGCGCGGGGGCCTACGCCGGAACGTTGCAGCAATTGCGGCGAGGCGATGGCGCCGGAGCTGACGATGACTTCCTTGCGCGCACGGGCCTCCACGCGCTCTTCAGTGCTGCCTTGCAGGTAGCTCACGCCCACGGCGCGCTTGCCTTCGAAGAGGATCTTGTCGGTCAGGGCGTGGGTGACGATGGTCAGGGTCGAACGCTTTTTCGCGGTGTCCAGGTAACCGCGGGCGGTGCTGGCGCGACGACCTTTGGGGGTCACGGTGCGGTCCATCGGGCCGAAGCCTTCCTGCTGGTAGCCGTTCAGGTCTTCGGTACGCGGGTAACCGGCCTGCACGCCGGCTTCGACCATGGCGTGGAACAACGGGTTGTTGCCGGCCTTGGGCGTGGTCACGCTGACCGGGCCTTCGCCGCCGTGGTAGTCGTTGGGGCCGATGTCACGGGTTTCCGCCTTGCGGAAATACGGCAGGCAATCCAGGTAGGTCCAGTCTTCCAGGCCCGGCAGCTTGGCCCAGCCGTCGTAGTCCATGGCGTTGCCGCGGATGTAGCACATGCCGTTGATCAGCGACGAGCCGCCCAGGCCCTTGCCGCGACCGCATTCCATGCGACGACCGTCCATGTGTGGCTCAGGATCGGTCTCGTAGGCCCAGTTGTAGCGCCGGCCTTGCAGGGGGAACGCCAGTGCCGCCGGCATCTGGGTGCGGAAGTCGAAACGGTAGTCCGGGCCGCCGGCTTCCAGCAGCAGGACGGTGACGCCTTCGTCTTCAGTCAGACGGGTCGCCAGGGTGTTACCGGCAGAGCCGGCACCGATGATGATGTAATCGAATTCTTGGGCCATTGGAGCCTCCGTGGAGAGCTGCAAGCCTCAAGCTTCAAGCTGCAGGGAAGGCAGCGAAGCGGGCTTGGCATTGAATGGGGAGCAGGCGGCAAGCCAGGCTGTTGCCTGGGCCTGCCGCTTGTAGCTGACAGCTGCTTAGAACACCGAGGCGTAGTCGCCCAGCTCGACCTGCACCGACTTGATGCGGGTGAAGTTGTTCAGCGAGCTGATGCCGTTCTCACGGCCCACGCCCGACTGCTTGTAGCCGCCAACCGGCATCTTGGCGTCGGACTCGCCCCAGGCGTTGATCCAGCAGATACCGGCTTCGAGCTGATGAATCACGCGGTGAGCGCGGTTCAGATCCTTGGTGACCAGGCCGGCAGCCAGGCCGAAGTCGGTGTCGTTGGCGCGGCGGATCACTTCTTCTTCGGTTTCGTAAGTCAGGATCGCCATCACTGGGCCGAAGATTTCTTCACGGACGATGGTCATGTCGTCGGTGCAGTCGGTGAACACGGTCGGTGCAACGAAGGCTCCCTTGGCGAATTCGCCGTCGGTCAGGCGCTCGCCGCCGCACAGTACACGGGCACCTTCTTCTTTACCCTTGGCGATGTAGCCCAGCACGCTTTCCATGTGCGGGAAGCTGACCAGCGGGCCGAAGTTGGTGTTTTCGTCTTCCGGGTTGCCGATGCGGATGCGTGCAACGCGCTCGGCGATCTTGGCTTCGAAAGCGGCTTTCAGGTGGCTCGGCACGAACACGCGAGTGCCGTTGGTGCAGACCTGACCGGAGCTGTAGAAGTTGGCCATCATGGCGGTGTCGGCGGCGCGATCCAGGTCGGCGTCGTCGAAGATGATCAGTGGCGACTTGCCGCCCAGTTCCATGGTCACGTCTTTCAGCGAGGAGCTGGAAGCGCTGGCCATGACCTTCTTGCCAGTGTCGGTGCCGCCGGTGAAGGAGACCTTCTCGATGCGCGGGTGCTCGGTCAGCCAGGTGCCGACTTCGCGGCCGCTGCCGGTCAGGACGTTGAACACGCCATCCGGCAGGCCGGCTTCGGTGTAGATCTCGGCTAGTTTCAGGGTGGTCAGCGAGGTCACTTCGCTCGGCTTGAAGATCATCGCGTTACCGGCCGCCAGGGCCGGTGCGGATTTCCACAGGGCGATCTGGATCGGGTAGTTCCACGCGCCGATACCGGCCACTACGCCCAGGGGCTCGCGACGGGTGTAGACGAAGGAAGTGGTGCGCAGCGGGATCTGCTCGCCTTCGATGGCCGGTACCAGGCCTGCGTAGTATTCCAGCACGTCGGCGCCGGTGACGATGTCCACGTACTTGGTTTCGGAGAACGCCTTACCGGTGTCCAGGGTTTCCAGGGCGGCCAGTTCGTCGTTGCGCTCGCGGAGGATTTCCACGGCGCGGCGCAGGATGCGCGAACGCTCCATGGCGGTCATGGCGGCCCAGATCTTCTGGCCTTTCTCGGCGCTGACCACGGCGCGTTCAACGTCTTCCTTGGTCGCACGCTGCACTTGTGCGAGAACTTCACCGTTGGCCGGGTTGATGGCATCGAAAGTGGCGTCGCTGCCGGCATCGGTGTAGCCGCCGTCGATGTAGAGTTTTTGCAGTTCGAAACGGGCCATAGTGTCCTCGCAAGTGCATTAAGTAGTGGGCTTGACCACCGGGCATGCCCCTAAGTTCGGGGCGCGCTGATCAGTGGCGGTTCAGGGGCCGAGCGTCTCTTTTGTGCTCTAGCGCTCCTGCTTAGCCAGTTGTAGATCCATGTATTCGTAAGCGATCCGTATCGCCTGGTCGGTGTCGAATGCATCACCCGACAAGGCACCACGCAGCCACAAACCGTCGATCAAGGCCGCCAGGCCGCGGGCTGCCTTGCGCGCATGGTAGAGCGGCAGGGCACGGCGGAACTGGCAACACAGGTTGGAATACAAGCGGTGGTCGTTGATCCGCTGCAACCTGTGCAAATCGGGCTGGTGCATGCTGGAAGCCCAGAAGGCCAACCAGGTTTTCATTGCCGGGCCGTTCACCTGGCTGGCATCGAAGTTGCCCTCGATGATCACTTTCAGATGAGCGCGCGGGCTGTCGTCCGTCAGGGCCTGGCGGCGTGCTCTGACGCCTTCGTTGAGCATGCTCATGATGTAACCCATCGTCGCTGCGATCAGGCCGTTCTTGTCCCGAAAGTAGTGACTGATGATGCCGTTCGAGACACCGGCCAAACGGGCGATCAGCGCAATGCTGGCGTCCCCCATTCCGACCTGATCGACCGCTTGCAGCGTGGCTTCGATCAATTGCTGGCGGCGTATGGGTTGCATACCGACCTTGGGCATCTGATACCTCTCCTTAGGCCTGTCGATTGGCGTATGACGCCCGTCGACTTGTGGGCCAGTCTATTTTGTTTTGATTGAACGTTCAATCAACAAAGAATAAGATCTGCGACAAATCGTCGCTGCCTGGGGAGTTTCTCCTGCTCGCAGATGGCGGAAAAACGACCTCCGAAAATGCCCGAAACTTACACGCGGCATAGCGTGGACCGGCAAGAGAGCACACGTGTTGAAGGGGCAGGACGCTCCGGGTTCCAGGCGACGAACTGCAGGTTCGTCACCGGCCCCGGATGCGGTTGCGCAACGCGGCTTTTGCGGTTTCGGGTGTTTTCGGGGTGTCTTTATAACACCCGATGATCGGCTGCCAACTAACCGATTGGTCGGGTGCCGTGTTGCCTTGTGTCCTTCTCTCGCACTGCCCGGAGCATCTGCGCAATGAGTTCTGCCTCTCTTATAAAGACCCCACCGGAGAAGGTGCGGGTCAACGGTTGGGTGTTCTACACCTCCACCGCGCTGATCCTGTTGTTGACCGCCATTCTGATCATCGCCCCGCAAGAGGCCGGCCGACTGCTGGGCATTGCCCAGGCCTGGTTGTCCCGCAGCTTCGGCTGGTACTACATGGTGGTGATCGCCGCTTACCTGGTGTTCGTGGTGGGCCTGGCGTTCTCCTCCTACGGCAAGCTCAAGCTGGGGACCAAGCAGGACACCCCGGACTTCAGCTACGGCGCCTGGGCGGGGATGCTGTTTTCCTCCGGCATCGGCATCTCGCTGCTGTACTTCGGTGCTTCCGAGCCCCTGGACCACTACTTCAACCCGCCGGAAGGCGTACCGGGCAGCAACCTGGCCGCACGCCAGGCGCTGCAGCTGACGTTCCTGCACTGGGGCCTGCACGGCTGGGCCATCTATGCCCTGGTGGGCCTGGCGGTGGCGTACTTCGCCTATCGGCATAACCAGCCACTGGCACTGCGTTCGGCGTTGTACCCGCTGGTGGGCGAGCGCTGGGTCAAGGGTGCGGCCGGCCATGCGGTGGACGGTTTCGGCATGTTCGTGACCCTGCTGGGCCTGGTGACCAACCTCGGGATTGGTTCGATGCAGGTGTCTTCTGGCCTGGAAAACCTGTTCGGCATGGAGCACAGCAACACCAACCTGCTGATCGTGATCATCGTCATGAGCACGGTGGCCACCATCGCTGCGGTGTCCGGTGTGGAAAACGGCATCCGCCGCCTGTCCAACCTGAACATCGTGCTGTTCAGCGGCCTGTTGATCTTCGTCCTGCTGTTTGGCCCGACCCTGCACCTGCTCAACGGCTTCGTGCAGAACATCGGCGACTACCTGAACGGTGTAGTGCTCAAGACCTTCGACCTCTATGTGTATGAGGGCGACAGCGCCAAGTCCGATCGCTGGCTGGGCCTGTGGACCCTGTTCTACTGGGCCTGGTGGATTTCCTGGGCGCCATTTGTAGGCATGTTCATCGCGCGTATTTCCCGTGGTCGCACCGTGCGTGAACTGGTGGCCGGCGTATTGCTGATTCCCCTGGGCTTCACCCTGGCCTGGCTGTCGATCTTCGGTAACTCGGCTCTGGATCTGGTGGTCAATCAGGGAGCCGTGGAGTTGGGCAAGACGGCGTTGGAACAGCCGTCCATGGCGATCTACCAACTGCTCGAGCACTACCCGGCCTCGAAGATTGTCATCGGTGTGTCGATCTTCGTCGGCTTCGTGCTGTTCCTGACCCCCGCCGACTCCGGGGCGGTGATGATGGCCAACCTTTCGTGCAAGGGCGGCAACGTCGACGAAGACGCCCCGCACTGGCTGCGGATCTTCTGGTCGGTGGTGATCACCCTGGTGACCATCGGCCTGCTGTTCGCCGGCAACTTCGAAGCCATGCAGACCATGGTGGTGCTGGCCGGCCTGCCGTTCTCGGTGGTGCTGATCTGCTTCATGTTCGGCTTGCACAAGGCCATGCGCCAGGACGTGCAGATCGAGCAGGAGCAGGCGCAACTGGCCGAGCGTGGTCGTCGTGGCTTCAGCGAGCGCCTGAGCCAGCTGGACCTGCAGCCGACCCAGTCGGTGGTGCAGCGCTACATGGACAAGCACGTCAGCCCGGCCTTGCAGGAAGCGGCGGCGCAACTGCGCAACTTGAGCCTGGAAGTGCAGACCAACCTGGGCAAGTCGAAGAACCTGCTGGGCCTGCGCGTGGAAATGGATGAAGGCAATCCCTTCGTCTATGAAGTGAGCCTGGACGGCTACCTGGCGACGCCTAGCGAATCGACCCAGCCGGAAGGGGCCGACAGCGAAGTGCGCAGCCGTTTCTACCGCGCCGAGGTGTATCTGCACAACGGCAGCCAGGAATACGACTTGATGGGCTTCACCCAGGAGCAGATCACCCGGGATGTGCTCGATCAGTTCGAAAGCCATCGGCAGCTCCTTGGCCGTGTCTATAGCTGAGTGAAAACGGCCCCATCCTTGTAGGAGCCGGCTTGCCGGCGAAGACGTCCTCAAGGGCGCTGCAAGGCTTCAGGGCCTGTTCGTTGGCAAGCCAGCTCCTACAGAAGGGGGTGGGTGGTTAAAGCAAAACGCCGCGATTGCTCGCGGCGTTTTTGTGTCTGCTGCTTAACCCAGGTTCTTGCCGAGCAGCGCGTGGTAGAGCTCGCTGTCGCCAAGGATACCCACCACTTTCTGGTTGTCGTGGAGCACCAGTTTGTTGCCGGTCTGGTAGCGGATCTGCAGGGCATCGCGCATGCCGATGCTGGAGTCCACCAGGGTCGGGCGTCGGCCCAGTTCTTCCACGGCTTGCCCCGGAACCCAGTTCTGCAGGTCCAGCTGCGAGCCGTTGCGGCGTGCGCCCTTGATGGTGTTGCCTTCGGCCAGGTCGAGCCAGGAATCGCCACCCGGGTCCAGGCATACCGAGCCGTTGACCCGCTTGCAGTTGTCCAGGCTGCGCATCAGGCTGCGCCCGCACAGCACGTTCAGTGGGTTGGTGTGGGCAACGAAAGTCCGTACATAGTCGTCCGCCGGGTTGAGCACGATCTCTTCCGGGTTGCTGTACTGGATGATCCGTCCGTCTTTCATGATGGCGATGCGGCTGCCCAGCTTCAGGGCCTCATCCAGGTCGTGGCTGACGAAGACGATGGTCTTGCTCAGCTTGCGTTGCAGCTCCAGCAGTTCGTCCTGCAGGCCCTGGCGGATCAGCGGGTCGAGGGCCGAGAAGGGTTCGTCCATCAGCAGGATATCGGCGTCCATGGCCAGGGCACGGGCCAGGCCCACGCGCTGCTGCATGCCTCCGGAGAGTTCGTCGGGCTTCTTGTTGCGCCACTGGGTCAGGCCCACCAGCTCAAGCTTCTCGTCCACCAGCTTGCGCCGTTCCTTTTCCGGGCGGCCCTGCATTTCCAGGCCGAAGCTGATGTTTTCGCGCACGGTCAGCCAGGGCATCAGGGCGAACTTCTGGAACACCATGGCGATGCGCTTGGTGCGCATCATCTTCAGCTCGGCGGGGCTGCAGGAGGCGATGTCGATCTGCTTGCCTTCATGCTCGACGAACAGCTTGCCGCGGCTCACGGTGTTCAGGCCGTTGATGCAGCGCAGCAGGCTCGACTTGCCGGAACCGGAGAGGCCCATCAGCACGCAGATCTCGCCTTTCTCGATGTCCAGGCTGGCATTCTCGACGCCGACGATCTGCCCGGTCTTCTTCAGGATCTCGTTGCGGGTCATGCCCTGGTCCAGCAGCTTGAGGGGCTCGCGCGGGTCCTTGGAGAAAATCACGTCGACCTTGTCGAAGCGGATAATGCTCATGCGTCACCTCCTACTTTGGCTTCAGGTTGCTTGCAGATGCGGTCGAGCATGATCGCCAGCAGCACAATGGCCAGGCCGGCTTCGAAGCCCAGGGCGATATCCGCGGTATTGAGGGCGTTGACCACCGGCTTGCCCAGGCCATCGGCGCCCACCAGGGCGGCGATCACCACCATCGACAGCGACAGCATGATGCATTGGGTAATGCCGGCGGCGATGCTCGGCATGGCGTGGGGCAGTTCAATGCGCGACAACAACTGACGGCGCGAGCAGCCAAAGGCCTTGCCGGCGTCCATCAACTCTTGTGGAACATCGCGAATGCCCAGGTAGGTCAGGCGGATCGGCGCGGCGATGGCGAACACCACCGTGGAAATCAAGCCGGGTACCACCCCCAGGCCGAACAGGGTCAGGGTCGGGATCAGGTAGACGAAGGTGGGCACGGTCTGCATCAGGTCCAGCACCGGCCGCATCATGGTGTAGAACAGCGGCTTGTGCGCCGCGACTATGCCCAGCGGTACGCCGATGAGCACGCAGACCAGGGTGGCGAACAGCACCTGGGCCAGGGTTTCCATGGTTTCCTGCCAGTACCCCAGGTTGAGGATCAACAGGAAGGACAGCACGACAAAGGCGGTCAGGCCCCATTTGCGCTGGATCAGGTGCGCCAGCAGGGCAATCAGGCCGATCAGGGCCAGGGGGTTGAACCAGGTCAGCGCGAACGTCACGCCGTGGATCATGGTTTCCAGGGTGGTAGCGATCGCGTCGAAGGTGCTGGCGCCGTGCTTCGTCAACCACTCGACGAAAGCCGCGATGTACTGGCCCAGGGGGATTTTCTGATCAGTGAGCATGGTATTGAACGTCCGCATGCAAGGGAAAAACAGCCCGGGCGGGCGAGCCCGCCCGGCGTAAGCGCACTACTTAATTTGAAGCTTGTGCAAGCTTGGCTTTCACGGCCTCCAGGCCAGGTTTACCGTCAATGGTGGTCACGCCGGCGAGCCAGGTATCGAGCACCTGAGGGTTCTGCTTCAACCAGGCCTTGGCGGCCGCCTCAGGCTTCATCTTGTCGTCCAGCACGTTGCCCATCAGGGTGCTTTCCATGTTCAGGGTGAACGACAGGTTCTTCAGCAACTGGCCGACGTTGCTGCACTCTTCGGCATAGCCCTTGCGGGTGTTGGTGTAGATGGTGGCCTGGCCGAAGTTGGGGCCGAAGAACTCGTCGCCGCCGGTCAGGTACTTCATCTTGAAACGGGTGTTCATCGGGTGCGGTTCCCAGCCCAGGAACACCACCGCGGTGTCACGGCGCTGTGCGCGCTCGACCTGGGACAGCATGCCTGCCTCGCTGGATTCCACCACCTTGAAGCCGGCGTCCTTCAGGCCGAAGGCATTCTTGTCGATCATGGTCTGGATGGTGCGGTTGCCGTCGTTGCCCGGCTCGATGCCGTAGATCTTGCCGTCCAGTTCCTTCTTGAATTTGACGATGTCGGCGAAGTCCTTCAGGCCCTTGTCGTACAGCGACTCGGGCACCGCCAGGGTGTATTTGGCGTTTTCCAGGTTGGCCCGCAGGGTGGCCACGGTCCCGGCGTCGCGGTAGGGCTTGATGTCGTTTTCCATGGTCGGCATCCAGTTGCCGAGGAACACGTCCATGTTCTTGCCGTCGGCCAGGGACTTGTAGGTCACGGGCACGGAAATCATGGTGGTCTTGGTCTTGTAGCCCAGGGCGTTGAGCACGACGCTGGTGGTGGCGGTGGTCACGGTGATATCGGTCCAGCCGACATCGGAGAAGTTTACGGTGCTGCATTGTGCCGGTTCTGCGGCTTGTGCCAGAAGCGGCAGACTCAGCATGGCGGCCAACAACAACGACGGGGAACCTTTCATAGGGGGGACTCCTGGATGTTTTTTTGGCGGCGTTTGGACCGCGCTTATAAGTGTGGCGGTTGGTGTGTCGGGAACAGCTCTACCACCGTGCCTTGCAATCGAGTCGAGACTGATCATGTACCAGTGAAAATCTGTCGCCTACAGGGTGCGTCGTATCCAGTACAGGGAGGGTCGCATCCAGTGTCGGTGAGGTCGCTTACAGTGTTTTCGAGCGATTTTTCCTACAACTGAGCCGCAAAAAACGCCCAAAACCCCTGCGTTGCGCCTGGCGGCGTTAGTGGGCATGAGTGAGTCGGTGTCAGACGTCGCGGGCCTTGGCAAAAGCCTGATGATGCGCCCTTCTCGGCGGATTGCAGCTTGAGCGTAGCAGCTCCGTCAGAGGGCGTTTCCGGCGCCCGGACAGTGCTCAACCAGGAGTTACGCAGCAATGGCTATCAGTGTTTTCGACCTGTTCAAGATCGGCATCGGCCCCTCCAGTTCCCACACGGTCGGGCCCATGCGCGCAGCGGCTTTGTTCGTCCAGGTGTTAAAGGAAAGGCAACTGTTGGAGCAGGTACGCCGGGTCGAGGTGCAGCTCTTCGGTTCGCTGTCCGCCACCGGCATCGGCCATGGCAGCGATAACGCGGTGATCATGGGCCTGATGGGGGAGTGGCCGGACGCGATCGACCCGTCGCTGATCGGCACGCGCATCGAGCTGCTGCGGGAAACCGACACTCTGTTGCTGGACGGGCGGCTGCCAGTGCCTTTCATCTGGGCCCGGGACATGCAGCTGGTGGACCGCAACCTGCCATTCCATCCCAACGCCATGACCCTGGTGGCCGCGGGCGAAGAGGGTGAGCTGCACCGCGATACCTACTATTCGGTGGGCGGCGGTTTTGTCGTCGACCAGGCCCAGGCCGACAGCGGTGTGGCGGACCTGGACCGCAGCGAGCTGCCTTACGATTTTTCCAGTGCGGTGGAACTGCTGGGCCTGTGCCAGAAGCACAACCTGCGGGTCGCCGAACTGATGCTGGCCAACGAGAAGGTCTGGCGTTCGGAAGAGGAAATCCGCAGCGGCCTGATGGCGCTCTGGCGTGCCATGCAGGACTGCGTGGAACAGGGGCTCAAGCACGAGGGCATCCTGCCTGGCGGGCTCAACGTGCGTCGCCGCGCGGCCAAGTTGCACCGTAGCTTGCAGGAACTGAACAAGCCCAATGTGATCGGCTCCACCCTCAGCGCCATGGAGTGGGTCAACCTGTTTGCCCTGGCGGTGAACGAAGAGAACGCCGCCGGCGGACGCATGGTCACCGCCCCCACCAACGGCGCGGCGGGGATCATTCCGGCGGTGCTGCATTACTTCATGAAATTCAGCGAAGACGTCACCGACGCCAACGTGGTGGATTTCTTTCTCGGCGCGGCGGCCATCGGCATCCTGTGCAAGAAGAACGCCTCCATCTCCGGTGCCGAAGTCGGCTGCCAAGGTGAAGTGGGTTCGGCCTGCGCCATGGCGGCGGCCGGGCTGGCGGAAATTCTCGGGGCGACCCCGGAGCAGTTGTGCAACGCCGCGGAAATCGGCCTGGAGCACAACCTCGGCCTGACCTGTGATCCGGTGGGCGGGCTGGTGCAGGTGCCGTGCATCGAGCGCAATGCGATTGCCGCGGTGAAGGCGATCAATGCCGCGCAAATGGCCTTGCGCGGCGATGGCCAGCATTTCATTTCCCTGGACCGGGTGATTCGCACCATGCGTGATACCGGCGCCGACATGCACGACAAATACAAGGAAACCTCCCGTGGCGGCCTGGCGGTCAGCGCCGTGGAGTGCTGATTGCCGGCGCGCACAAATCGCTCACATGCCCAGGGGCGCGCCACCTTTTAGCGCGTCGTGAATAGACAAGTCGCCAACCGGGCCGGGCAGCCCCCGTGCCCGTGGCCCGGTTGTGCTTTGAGTGACACTCGCCCGCCCCTGTGCGAAGTGCCTGCCGCGCAAGTGCTACCTAACTGCTCACAGCTCTCTGGGCCTGGCCACCGCACGCCGACGGCGGCGCTTCTTATCCGCACATTGACAAGGGCTATGTAGACACGTCGCGACGTCGTTTTCAGGAGTTATTGAATGCCCATTCAACTTTAGGCATGGCAATTGCTCTGTGAATATCAAGCCCGTCTCCCTTGAGGAACAGGGCACATAAAAAGAGCCTCCGCCTGAGGCCATCACCCGCTTTGTGTGAGGAGATATCGCGATGACGTCGTTCAACTCCGGGGCCCAACCCCAGAACCGTGCGCCTCAATCCATCGGCTTTCTGCTGCTGGACAATTTCACGCTGATTTCCCTGGCCTCCGCAGTCGAACCCCTGCGCATGGCCAACCAACTGTCCGGTCGCGAGCTGTATCGCTGGACCACCCTCAGCGTCGATGGTGGCCAGGTCTGGGCCAGTGACGGTCTGCAGATCACCCCCGATGCCGCGATGCACAAAGCCCCCAGCCTCGATACCGTGATTGTCTGCGGCGGTATCGGCATTCAGCGCACCGTCACCCGCGAACATGTGTCCTGGCTGCAGAGCCAGGCCCGCCAGTCGCGCCGTCTGGGCGCGGTGTGTACCGGCAGCTGGGCCCTGGCCTGCGCCGGCCTGCTGGACGGCTTCGATTGCAGCGTGCACTGGGAATGCCTGGCGTCGATGCAGGAAGCCTTTCCCCGGGTGGCCATGAGCACCCGCCTGTTCACCCTCGACCGCAACCGCTTCACCAGCTCCGGCGGCACCGCGCCGCTGGACATGATGCTGCACCTGATCAGCCGCGATCATGGCCGCGAGCTGTCGGCGGCGATCTCGGAAATGTTCGTCTACGAGCGCATCCGCAACGAGCAGGATCACCAGCGCGTACCCCTCAAGCACATGCTGGGCACCAACCAGCCCAAGCTGCAGGAAATCGTCGCCCTGATGGAAGCCAACCTCGAAGAGCCGATCGACCTCGACGAACTGGCGGTATACGTCGCCGTGTCCCGGCGACAGCTGGAGCGGCTGTTTCAGAAGTACCTGCATTGCTCGCCGTCGCGCTACTACCTCAAGCTGCGGCTGATCCGCGCCCGGCAACTGCTCAAGCAGACTCCCATGTCGATCATCGAAGTGGCGTCGGTCTGTGGTTTCGTCTCCACGCCGCACTTCTCCAAGTGCTACCGCGAGTACTTCGGCATTCCACCGCGTGACGAGCGCATCGGTTCCAACACCACCCAGCAGGTGGCGATGATGCCGTTGCCGCAAGCCATGGTTTTGGCGCCGCTGTCCGGGCCATTGTCGGCCCTGAGCCAGGCACGCAACGAATCGACCTTCGCCAGCGTGCGCCTGTAGTCACAGGCGTTTCTTGAAATACACCACGCGCTCGGTTTCCTCGAAACCCAGCGCGTGGTGCAGATCCTGGCTGGCCAGGTTGTCGAGGCTGGTGTCCGAGGCCATTTCCACGCATCCCCGTTGTTGCCCCCAATAGGCGACCTGCTCGATCAGGCGCTGGGCAATGCCCTGGCGACGATGCCCGGGGGCCACATAGATGCCTTGAAGAAAGACCACGGGGGAGCTGTCGGTGCCGTTGACGTAGTCGTGGCGCAATGCAGCCTCGGCCAGGCCCACGGCCTCACCGTTCTCGGTGCAGGCCAG
The DNA here is from genome assembly GCF_000397205.1 of Pseudomonas protegens CHA0. Taxonomy (NCBI): domain Bacteria; kingdom Pseudomonadati; phylum Pseudomonadota; class Gammaproteobacteria; order Pseudomonadales; family Pseudomonadaceae; genus Pseudomonas; species Pseudomonas protegens. The sequence goes on along the minus strand of NC_021237.1, from coordinate 6,352,666 downwards.
CCAGCAGCCGTAGCGCTGGGGCTCGGCCAGAATCTGCTGGATTTCGGCCTGGTGTTCATCCTGCGGGCAATCGGGCCATAGGCCCTGGCGCAATTGCAGCCACCCGCCAGCGTTGGCGGATGAACCAGGTTCAATGGGGGTTATGAGCGGGCCTGTGGTTTGTGGAGGAAACCCACTTTAGCAACCCGCCCGGGCCCCGGGGGCGTTCACGCGCGTTTTTGCTGCTGGTACTCGGCCAGGGCCGGCAGTAGTTGGCGGTCGATGGCCTGGCGTACGGCAGGCAGGATGGTCGCATTGCCGGTGAGCATCTGCTCGACCATGCCCTTGAGCGCCTTGGCCCGTGCATCGCTCAAGCCCCTTACCGCACATTCGCAGGCCTGCTCGGCGCTGGCGCCTGCGGGCATTTCGAAACCCAGTGCCCGGAGTTGTCCCAGCAGGTCGTCCTGGTCAATCAGATCCGCGTGCATCATGACTCTTATCCTTGTTCAGGGAGCGTGGTCGTGAGCCGATTCTGGTAGGGCGTCCGGGTGGCGGCAAGGGCAGATTGTCGCGATGGCCCGTTTACCTATGAACAGGTCGTTTTCGGCTAAGTCGATGGCCATGGCCGGTTGCCACAGCGTTGGGAAAAGGCGGCGCAATCAAGTCTTGCGGCGCCTGCTTGTGAGGCCTCGGGCTTGCCTGAAGGGTGGGGTAATGAGCGCTCCTGCCGCGCAAAGACACTCTGTGCAAGCGCTGGGTGTTCGGTAGGATGGCCGCCGAGTGGTAAACCATGGAGCTGGAGTGGATGAAAGTGATGTTCAGAATGGGGTTCGCCTGTTTGTTGTTGATGGTTTCCGGCGCCGCTCTGGCAGCTCCCGAGTGCGGCGATTTTCTGAAGGCCATGACCGATCCACCGAAGTCCCTGGAGTTTTTCCGTTGTGAGTCGAAGCCCCAGGATCAGGGCGCACCGCTGACTGCCAGTTACCGGGTCAAAGGTCAGGATGCCCATGAGGTAGAGCGCTATCTGCAGCGGGAGTTGGGGGTTCAGGAGGGGCTCAGGTTTGTCTGCTGCGGCTGGGAAACGAAGGGTTTCATTTCCTATAGGGATAAAAAGACCGGGCGTAATTACCAGATTGGCATGGGCTCTGAAGAGACGCCCTACAACCAGCGCCAGGATTGGCACAAGATCGGCTATTTCTATGTGACGGTGGTGCTGTATACCGAGGACATCTGAAGGCGTGGCAGTGGCCCTATTACCTATGAGCAGGTCGCTCTCGGCTAACTCGCGGGAAGGCAGAGTGGGCAGACTGAAACCAGCTCGCGTCGTGTCGGTTTGGTCACCTTCTCACCGCAGCTCCTCAGAAGTAGTCCCTGCCTCGATCCTGTCACGGCTTGATCGGGGCTTTTTTTTGCCTGTGCAAAGCTCTCCGGCAAGTTTCGCCGGCAAGCCGGCTCCTACAGGGGAGCCGGGGGCGGGAGGGGTGAGGATCAGCGCTGCAGCACCAGGATTCTGGAGAGCAGTTCGTCGCGGTCGATGTAGCAGCCCTGGAAGTGCCGGGCGCCGCTGGCCGGGTCGAAGGCGTTGCGCGCGTGCAGGGTGCGGCGGTTGTCGAAGCACCAGAGCTGGCCCGGGTCCAGGCGGCGAATGACCCGGAACCGGGCTTCGCGGGTCAGGGCGATAAAGCGCCGGTAGGCGCGGTACAGCCGGGGCATCTGTTCTTCCGTGGTGTCGAAGGGGCCACGCAGGAAATTGGCCATGCGGATTTCCGCGACCTGGCCCCGGGCATCCAGGGCGATGATCGGCGCCAGGCAGCGGTAGTCGCTGTGGCGGTCCTTGTTGCGAAACTCCACGGGGATTTCGCACAGGGCGCGGAACGCCTCGGGGTCTTCCCGGCGCAGGGCGTCGGCAATGGCGAAGCCGTCGACGAAAATGCTTTCGCCGCCTACCGCGTCATTCACCAGGCAATGCAGGAATTGCAGCCCCGGTTGCAGCTCGCGGGTCGGCAGGTCGCTGTGCAGCGGCAGATTGAAGGCGGTGTAGGCGTTGCTGTCGGCATCGGCCTTGGACTGCACGTTGAACAGTACGCCGAAATTGCTTTCGCGGATAAACGAAATACGCCGCGCAATCAGGGCCAGCGAGCCGGGTTCGGTGGGCGCGCCACGGACCTGGGTCAGGCCGGTATCGCGCAGGGCCAGCAGCCATTGCAGCAGCACCTGGGGGTCCTCCATCAGCGGCTGGTACTGGAACTCGGGCAGTTGGAGGCTGGCGTCCCACAGCGAGTGCCGGGCCTTGGCGGCCTGCCGTTCTTCGCGCGACTGTCGATCATAGGCATGGGCCCGCAGCCAGCCGGGGTCGAAGCGGCTGCGGTGGCCGTCCGCCCAGTCGAGGTTCAGGCAGCCGTCGGCATCAATGCGTGCGGCGTTGCACTCGAGGTCTTCGGCAACATCGACGATTTCCAGCACCTGTTCGCGGGTCACGCTGTAGACGCATTGCGGGCAAGGGCAGTTGTCCCGCAGCCATTGATGGTGAAAAGGGCTGAGACGGCCGTCGGCCCAGTGCACCTGGAGCCGGTCCGGCAGGACCTGGACAGTGGCCAGTGCGCTGATCAACGGGTAACTGCGGTAGTCGGCAAGGGCGGCGGTGTTCACGGCGATCTCCTTTTATTCTGAGGGCTATTTTTCCGCGGGCAGGGCGATCACCCGGCCGAGGCAGGCCGGGCGCGGCAGGTCCGCCTGCTCGGCGGCCAGGGTTTGCAGGCGTTGCAGCACCGGCTCGCTGAACGGCGCCGAACGCGGCCCGGCCAGGTCGACGTGGAGCAGCATTTGCTCGTTGCCTGCCAGCTCCCGGGGATCATCGAGTCTGTGCAGGCTGTGGTAGAGGTGCAGGCGCTTGCGATCGTGGCCGATGATCTGGGTGCGCACTTCGACCTCGGTGTCGAGCTTCACCTCATGCAGGTAGTTCAGGTGCAGTTCCAGGGTGAACAGCGAGTGGCCGCTGGCTTCGCGGTTGTCGCTGTCGAGCCCCAGGCGATCCATCAGGGCGTCAGTGGCATAGCTGAAGATCAGCAGGTAGAAGGCATCGCGCAGATGGCCGTTGTAATCGACCCAGTCGCTGATGATGCGGGTGCTGTAGGTGGTCAGGGCAGGCATAAGGTCACCGGATAACGGTAGGAGCCGGCTTGCCGGCGAAGGCGTCCGTTGGGTTTGCGCCTGGCTTGGCGGCCCGTTCGCCGGCAAGCCAGTTCCTACGGGGTTGGGTTAGTCGTGAAAGTGCATGCCGTGCTTGGCCTTGGTGGTTTTCACCGCCTCCAGCACCGCCAGCAGGCAGTCATCACGATAGCGCTCCAGGGCCGCAATGCTGTGGGTGCCCAGTTGCTCGGCGGTGCCTTCGACCACGTCGTCGATCAGCTTGTCGGTCAGCTCCGGGGCCGGCAGGTAGGTCCAGGGCAGTTGCAGCGCCGGGCCGAACTGGGCCATGAAGTGGCGCATGCCGGCGTCGCCGCCCGCCAGGGTGTAGGTGAGGAAGGTGCCCATGAACGACCAGCGCAGGCCGGCGCCAAAGCGGATCGCATCGTCGATTTCCCCGGTGGTCGCCACGCCGTCGTTGACCAGGTGCAGGGCCTCGCGCCACAGCGCTTCGAGAAGACGGTCGGCGATGAACCCCGGGACTTCCTTGCGCACGTGAAGGGCGCGCATCCCCAGGGATTCATAGACCTTGATCGCGGCCTGGACCGCTTCGGGCGCGGTGCGCTTGCCGCCCACCACCTCCACCAGTGGCAGCAGGTACACCGGGTTGAACGGGTGGCCCACCACGCAGCGTTCCGGGTGGGTCGAGCCCTCGTAGAATTCGCTGGGCAAAAGGCCCGAGGTGCTGGAGCCGATCAGCGCCTCAGGCTTGGCCGCGGCGCTGATTCTGCTGTGCAGTTCCAGCTTGAGCTCCAGGCGTTCGGGAGCGCTTTCCTGGATGAAGTCGGCATCCTTCACGCATTCCTCGATGGTGTCGACGAAGCGCAGGCGCTGTTGTGATGCTCCGGGGGCCAGCCCTTGTTTTTCCAGCGCGCCCCAGGCGTTGGCGACGCGCTTGCGCAGGGCCGCTTCGGCGCCGGGCGCCGGGTCCCAGGCCACTACGTCGAGGCCGTGGGCCAGGGCACGGGCCACCCAGCCGCTGCCGATCACGCCACTGCCCAGGGCGGCGAAAGTTTTGATGTTGGTGATAAAAGTCATCGCGTCTTCCTGGATAAAAAGTTCGTAGGAGCTGGCTTGCCAGCGAAGCTATTGGCGGCCTTGCGGGCCTCTTCGCCGGCACGCCGGCTGCTACGAGCTCGGATGTGACGGCCTCTTCGCGAGCAAGCTCGCTCCTACGGTGGGAGAGGTGGATTGGGGTCAGCCGCGTTGCTTCAGGCCCATTTTCTGCCGACCTTCGGCCGGGGTCAGGACCCGGGCGCCGAGGCGGCTGAGGATTTCCGTGGCCCGTTCCACCAGTTGGCCGTTGGTGGCGAGCACGCCGCGATCCAGCCACAGGTTGTCTTCCAGGCCGACCCGCACGTTGCCCCCCAGCAGCACCGCTTGCGCAGCCATGGGCATCTGCATGCGGCCAATCCCGAAGCCGGCCCAGACCGCGTCCGCCGGCAGGTTGTCGACCATGGCCTTCATGGTGGTGGTGTCCGCCGGGGCGCCCCAGGGAATGCCCAGGCACAGCTGGAACAGCGGGTTGTCCAGCAGGCCTTCCTTGATCATCTGCTTGGCGAACCACAGGTGCCCGGTGTCGAAGATTTCCAGCTCGGCCTTCACTCCCAGCTCCTGGATACGCTTGGCGCCGGCCCGCAGCTGGGCCGGGGTGGAGACGTAGATGGTGTCGCCGTCGCCGAAGTTCAGGGTGCCGCAGTCCAGGGTGCAGATCTCCGGCAGCAGTTCCTCGACATGGGCCAGGCGGGTCAAGGGGCCGACCAGGTCGGTGTGGGGGCCGAACTCCATGGGGTTCTCGCCGCCGCCGATCTCCAGGTCGCCGCCCATGCCGGCGGTGAGGTTGACGATGATGTCGATGTCGGCCTCGCGGATCCGCTCCATCACTTCGCGGTACAGCGCCACATCGCGGCTGAACTTGCCGGTGGCGGGGTCGCGCACATGGCAGTGCACCACGGTGGCGCCGGCCTTGGCGGCTTCTACGGCGGCCGCGGCGATCTGTTTCGGGGTGACCGGCACGTGCGGGCTCTTGGCGGTCGTGTCGCCAGCACCGGTGAGTGCGCAGGTGATGATGACGTCGTGGTTCATGGTGCGGTTCCTTACAGGCGTGTTTGCTGAGGGCGTGAGGTGGCCGTGCGCAGCCCAGGGCGGGCTGCGGGGCGGCAGTGGCGGTGGCTTATTTGCTGGTCAGTTGCAGGTGCTCGGCGGCCGGCTTGCCATCGAAGGTGGTGACCCCTTCCAGCCAGCGCTGCTGGTCCTGCGGGTGGTCCTTGAGCCATTGCCGCGCGGATTCCAGGGCATCCTTGTGATCCAGCAGCGGCTGCATCATGCGGCTCTCGTCTTCGGCGCTGAAGGTCAGGTTGGTCAACAGCCGGTGCACGTTCGGGCACTGCTCGGCGTAGTTAGGCGCGGTGACGGTCCACACCGTGGCCTGGCCTTCGTTGGGCCCCAGGGCGTTTTCGCTGCCGCTGAGGTAGGTCATCTTGAAGTTGACGTTCATCGGGTGCGGCGCCCAGCCGAAGAACACGATGGCCTCGTTGCGTTTCACCGCTCGGGCCACCGCCGACAACATGCCCGCCTCACTGGACTCCACCAACTGGAACTTGCCCAGGCCGAACTGGTTCTTGGCGATCATTTCCTTGATCTGGGTATTGGCTCCCGAACCCGGTTCGATGCCGTAGATCTTGCCCCCCAGTTCCTTCTGGAACCTGGCGATGTCGGCAAAGGTCTTCAGCCCCTTGTCCGCCAGGTAGGCCGGCACGGCCAGGGTGGCGCGGGCGTCCTTGAGGCTCGGTTCGGCCAGGACCTTGACCTGGTTGGCGTCGACGAAGGGGGTGATGGTCTGGGTCATCAGCGGGTTCCAGTAGCCCAGGAACAGGTCCAGGCGCTGGTCACGGATGCCGGCGAAGATGATCTGCTGGGAAGCACTGGTCTGCTTGGTCTTGTAGCCGAGGCCGTCGAGCAGGACCTGGGTCAGGGCGCTGGTGGCGATCACGTCGGTCCAGTTGACCACGCCCAGGCGCACGTTCTGGCAACTGGCGGCATCGGCGGCCAGGGCCCCGCTGCTCAGAAAAACGCTACCACTAAGCGCAAGCACACAGCTGCTGATCAGTCGTTTCATGATGCTTTCCTCGGCAGGTCGTTATTGTCGGTCCCGGCGTCTTTGTGCGCAGGTGTTGCCAAGGTACGCAGGCGCCGCCGGTGGCAAGCGCACAGCGGCGACCGACTCTTGCACTGCAGCGACCTGCCCCCTTGTGGCACGGGGGCATTTGGCGTATCACAAGGCCCACGCTGGCCGTCACCGGAGTGCGTTGCATGTCCCAGGACTTCTATTTCCTGCTGATGCCGGGGTTTTCCGCCATCGGTTTCATCTCGGCCATCGAGCCGCTACGGGTGGCCAACCGCTTTCGTGGCGAGCTGTACCGCTGGCATGTGCTGAGCGCCGACGGCGGCGCGGTGCTGGCCAGCAATGGCATGTCGGTGAATGTCGATGCGGCCCTGGAGCCGCTGAAGAAAGGCGCGACCTTGTGGGTGGTGGCCGGTTTCGAGCCGCTGAAGTTTCTCACCCCGGCCCTGGAGCACTGGTTGCGGCGGCTGGAGGTGGAGGGCGTGACCCTGGGCGGGATCGACACAGGTAGCGTGATCCTTGCCGAGAGCGGTTTGCTGGAGGGGCACCGGGTGACCTTGCACTGGGAGGCCATCGAGGCCTTCAAGGAGTCCTACCCGCAACTGAGCGTGACCCAGGAGCTGTTCGAGATCGATCGACGGCGCATCACCTGTGCCGGCGGCACGGCGTCCATCGACATGATGCTCGACCTGATCGCCCAGGCCCACGGCCCGCAACTGGCGGTCCAGGTCAGCGAGCAGTTCGTGCTGGGGCGCATCCGCCCGCGCAAGGATCACCAGCGCATGGAAGTCGCCAGCCGCTACGGCATCAGCAACAAGAAGCTGGTGCAGGTGATCGGCGAAATGGAACAGCACAGCGAACCGCCCCTGAGCACCCTGGCCCTGGCCGAGTCGATCAAGGTCACCCGGCGCCAGCTGGAGCGCCTGTTCCGCCTGCACCTCAACGATACCCCGAGCAATTTCTACCTGGGCCTGCGCCTGGAGAAAGCCCGCAAACTGCTGCGCCAGACCGACATGAGCGTGCTGGAGGTGAGCATTGCCTGCGGGTTTGAATCGCCGTCCTACTTCACCCGCAGTTACCGCGCGCGGTTCGTGCGGTGCCCGCGGGAAGACCGGCGCCCGTCGGGCGGCGGCCGCGAGCTGGCTTGACTCGGGCTCGGTAGCGCCGGCCAGCCGGCTCCTACGGTTACTTTTTCAGCAGGGCGGCGCAGGCGGCTTTGTAGGCTTCGTGCTGGTATTTGTTGAGGCTCGCGGCCAGAGCGAAGCCGTGCTTCTTGTACTGGGCGTTGATGGTCTGGGGCGACAGCAGGGTCACCTCGCAATTCTCCAGCAACTGAAACACGCCTTCGATCTTGAAGGTGGTGGGGCCGCCGGCGAACTCGCCTTTCTTGCTGCGCTTCTTGATGGCGATGCGGGTGATCCCGTGTTCGCGCACGAAGGCCCCGACCTGGCTGGCGAAGGCCCTGACGTTGGCGGCCTCGTCATCGTCTTCCAGGGCGATTTTCTTGGTGGCCAGCGGCTGGTGTTGCACCGCGCCGTCTTGCAGAGTGGCGAGGGCGAAGATGGCTTCGCTGCCTTTGATCTCGATACCGCAGATGCTCATGGGGAACCCTTTCAATCAGTGAGTGAGGCGCAGCTTACAGCTCCAGCTGGTCGGCGCGTATGCCGAAGGCGGCGGCGATCTTTTCCCGGGTGGCCCGGCGCGGCCGGGCGACGCTTTCCTGCTGGGCAAAGGCCGGCTGGGAGATCCCCAGGCGCCTGGCTACTTCGTCCTGGGTGAGGTGCAGGTGCTCGCGCCAGGCGCGGATCGGCGTGGCGCCGTCGACCATGCGGCTGACCACGTCATGGGGTATCAGATCGGCTTCCTTGTACTGCGCCATGTACTGCGCGTAGGGAATCACCACGAATGCCGGGCTGCCGTCCGGGCCGTGGATGATCTGGATGTCAGTAGGTACGTTCATCACGTTTCTTGACCTCTTGAACACTGACGATGTGTATGGCTCCGTCCCAGTCGAACAGGACCCGGTACTGCCCGACCCGAAGACGATAGGCATAAGTGTGGCCGGACAGGGCTTTGACGTTGCCACTGGCGGGCATGTCGGCCAGCAGGGCAATCGCATCGCGAACCTGGACCTGATGCTCGTGGTGCAGTCGCATCAACTGCTTGACCGCTTTTCTACTCCAGAGGATCTCGTTCATGGCGGACTATATAAGTCTTTTATAAGGAATGCGAATCCTTGCTTATATTTTCTGCCCGGCCAAGTGCAGAACCTTGTCCCTTTGTTGCCCGCGCCAGCATTACCAGGTCGTGGACTGCCCGCGCCGGTCCACCTCGTACACCTTCTGGCGCAGCAGCCGCTCCTTGAGCCAGCGCTCGGCCTTGCCCATCACCCGTTGTCGGGCCCAGAGCAGGTCGACGCCGATCAGCCAGTCGGTATGGGGGTAGGCCCCCAGTTGCAGTTCCACCAGCTCGCCCTTGGCCAGTTCACGCTGGATCAGTTGCCGCGGCAGGGTGGCCCAGCCCAGGCCGGCGCGGACCATTTCCAGCAGCGCCAGGTAGTTTTCCGCCTGCCACAGCTGGGTGGAGCGCAGGTATTCGCTGCTAGGCAGCTTGTTGGCGTGGGCGCTGAAGGCCAGGCGCCGGTGCACATGCAGGTCGTCGAAGGTCACGCTGTCGAGCTGCGCCAGCGGGTGGTCCGGGTGGCAGACGTGCAACATGATCAGCTTGCCCAATTGCTGGAACTCCAGCTCCTGGGGGTAGCCCGGTTGCGAGAAGGCGATGCCCAGCACCGCCTCACCCCGGGCCACCAGCTCGCTGGCGTCCCCGGACAGCGGGTGGCGGATCAGCAGGTCGACATAGGGAAAGGCCTGTTCGAACTCCCGCAGGGCCGGCATCAGCGGGCCATAGGGGGTTTCGATGACGATCGACAGGTGTGGCTCCACCACCTGCGACAGGCAGTCGGCGTTGGCCTGCAGGGTCAGGCAGCGTTCCAGCACCGCCTCGGCCTGCAGCAGCATCTTCTGCCCGGTGGCCGTTAGCACCGGGCTGCGAGCGCTGCGGTCGAACAGCTCGACCCCCAGGTCCGCCTCCAGGTTGCCGATGGCCACGCTGACCGTGGACTGGGTCTTGCCCAGCTTGCGTGCGGCGGCCGAGAACGAGCCGCTTTGCGCGGCCTGTACGAACATCTGCAGTTGATCCAGCGAAAAGCGCATCGCGGCTCCCGGCCCTGGAAGAGGGCTGTCTGATCCATCGTTAAAAACGATGGCTGCTCATTTGTTTCATCGTATTCAAGCACAGATCATGGCCCCGACGTCCGTACTTCCTGCCGGCGGCGCTTGCCCCGGATGCCTGCCAAAACAAAAGCAAAAGCTGCACCTTCAGGAGACCTGCGACATGACAATTTCCCGCGTGCATCCCGTGGACGAGGTACTGCCCGTCCGCCAGCTGTTCACCTTCGGCCTGCAGCATGTGCTGGTGATGTATGCCGGTGCAGTGGCGGTGCCGTTGATTCTAGGCAATGCCCTGGGCCTGACCCCGGCGCAGGTGGTGCTATTGATCAACGCCAACCTGCTGACCTCGGGCATCGCCACCCTGGTCCAGACCCTGGGGTTCTGGCGTTTTGGCGCGCGGCTGCCGTTGATCCAGGGCTGTTCGTTCATCGCCCTGGCACCGATGATCATGATCGGCAAGCAGTTCGGCCTGACCGAGGTGTTCGGCGCGGTGATCGCCGCAGGCGTCATCACCATTGCCCTGGCGCCGCTGTTCAGCCGTTTGCTGCGGTTTTTCCCGCCCGTAGTGATCGGCAGCCTGATCACCATCATCGGCATTTCCCTGATGCCGGCAGCGGCGATCTGGCTCGGCGGCGGCAACCCCGCGGCGGACGATTTCGGCGCGCCGGCCAACCTGCTGCTGGGGCTGGCCACGGTAGCGGTGACGCTGGTGATCTACGGCAAGTTCTCGGGCTTTATCGGCAACCTCAGCGTGCTCATCGGCTTGCTGGTGGGCAGCCTGATCGCCGCGGCGTTCGGCATGACCGACTTTGCCCAGGTGAGCCAGGCGGCCTGGTTCGAACTGAGCCGGCCCATGGCGTTTGGGGCTCCACAGTTTTCCCTGGTGCCGATCCTGATCATGACTCTGGCGATGCTGGTGATCATGGCCGAGACCACCGGCAACTGCCTGGCCATCGGCAAGCTCACCGGCAAACCGACCACCCAGCGCACCCTGGGCGATGCGTTCCGCGCCGATGGCCTGTCGACCCTGCTCGGCGGGCTGTTCAACAGCTTTCCCTACAACGCCTTTACCCAGAACACCGGGCTGATCGCGCTGTCCAGGGTCAAGAGCCGCTTCGTGGTGGCCGCGGCCGGGGCAATCATGGTGCTCATGGGGCTGTTTCCCAAGCTGGGTGCCCTGGTGGCCGCGGTGCCGACCCCGGTGCTTGGCGGTTGCGCCATCGTGATGTTCGGCATGACTACAGTGGCCGGCATCCAGGAACTGTCGCGGGTGCCGTTCGAAGGTACGCGCAACGCCATCGTGGTGGCGGTGTCGGTCAGCGTCGGGGTGCTGCCGATGTCCTTCCCGGCGCTGTTCGCCCATCTGCACGGTCCCCTCAGGCTGGTGCTGGAAAGCGGCATCTTCCTTGGCGCCATCACCGCCATCGTTCTCAACCTGCTGCTCAACCCCCGTGAGGCCGCCGCCCAGGTGCTGGCAGCCCATGTCGAGCTCAATGACTGACGTTTTTCTCGCCGCCATTGCTGTGGCGGCTCCTGCCCATGAAAAGGAGGTCAAGATGACCCAGATTCTTTCTTCCATCCCTGCCGGCGTCACCGAACTGGACCTGCACCTGCTGCGCCAGAGCATCCAGCTCGCCGAAGAGGCCAAGGCCCGCGGCCGTCATCCGTTCGCCGCCCTGGTGGCCGATCGCGACGGCAAGGTCATCGCCAGCGCCGGCAACAACTCGATGCCCCCCGAAGGCGACCCGACCCAGCACGCCGAACTGGCGGCAGCGGCGCTGGCGGCCAAGCGCCTCAGCCCCCAGGCCCTGGCCGAGTGCACCCTGTACACCAGCGCCGAGCCCTGCTGCATGTGCGCCGGGGCCATCTACTGGACCGGCATTGGTCGGGTGGTCTACGCCTTGTCCGAACATGAGCTGCTGGAGTTGACCGGCGACCACCCGGAAAACCCGACCTTTTCCCTGCCGTGCCGCGAAGTGTTCGCCCGTGGGCAGCGGCAGATCCCGGTGTTCGGGCCGATGCTTGAGAGCGAGGCCGCCCTGGCGCACAAGGGCTTCTGGAAATGAACGGCGGCCTATCCATCCATGTGGTGGACGTCGCCAGCGGCAAGGTGGCCGAAGGCATGGCGGTGCGGGTGCGCCGCCTGGGCGGCGAGCTGCTCTGCGCAGGGCGAATTGCCGGCAACGGCTTGCTGAGCGAGCTTGCCGAGCGGTCGGCGAGCTTCGGCCAGGGCGTCTACGAAGTGGAGCTGGACGTGGCGGCGTTCTATCGCGAGCAAGGCCAGGCGCTGCCGCCGGTGCCCTTCCTCGAGGTGCTGGCGTACCGCTTCGGCCTGGATGATCCGCGCCAGCACTACCACCTGCCGTTCAAACTCACCGCCTGGGGCGTCTCGTGCTTTCGCGGTGGCGCCTGACCCGGCGCTGACCTGTAGGAGCGAGCTTGCTCGCGAAACGCTCGCAGCCACCACAACCGGTTCGGCAGAGCGCTTTTCGCGGGCCGGCCCGCTCCTAGCGGTGGCGGGTCATTCCTGGGCGATGGATTCGATGAACTCCGAGCGTTCGTCGCTCATGCGCGCCAGGCAGTCATTGGTGGCGATGGTGTAGGCCTTGGTGCCGGGCTTGGCCGGAAAGGACTCCATCGCGCAGTCGGCGTCGCGCTGCTTCTGCCACAGTTGCTGGGCATTTTTGACCTTGGCGCTGATGTCGGCCAGTTGCCCTTTGTCGCTGCCATAGAGGGTACCCAGGCGTTCCAGCAGGCTCTGCACGTTGTCGCCCAGCAACTGTTCGGCGGTGGTCCTGTTGTAGGTCGCGCATTCCAGGGTCTGCACGTTGTTTTCCACGCCGTCGCAGGGCGTGTTGTCGGCCTCTTCGGCCGCCTGTACGCCTGTCGTTATCAGTAACAAGGCCAGGAAGATCGGTTTCATTGCAGCGCTGCCCTCATCCAGTGACGCTTTCGTTGAAGCGGCGAATTCTGGCGCAAGCCCCGGGCAAAGAACAGAGGCCACCCATGCCCTCCGTCCGGCCCTTTGTCGGCGCTTGACGCTTTCGGCAATTCCCCTGTCGTTTTTGCACCCAGGCGCCCCGGCCCTCAAGCATATGCTGACCCCAAAGCGCCGGCAGACGATTCGGCGCAAGAATCGCCAATAAGGGGACAGCCTGATGAGCCCAGCCGAACTACACGCCGACAGCATCGTTATCGACGGGCTGATCATTGCCAAGTGGAACCGCGAGCTGTTCGAGGACATGCGCAAGGGCGGCCTGACCGCAGCCAACTGCACCGTGTCGGTCTGGGAAGGTTTCCAGGCCACGGTCAACAACATTGCCTCCAGCCAGAAGCTGATACGCGAAAACAGCGACCTGGTGATGCCCGTGCGCACCACCGCGGACATTCGCAAGGCCAAGGAGCTGGGCAAGACCGGCATCCTCTTCGGCTTCCAGAATGCCCATGCCTTCGAAGACCAGATCGGCTACGTCGAGGTGTTCAAGCAGCTGGGCGTGGGCATCGTGCAGATGTGCTACAACACCCAGAACCTGGTGGGCACCGGCTGCTACGAGCGTGATGGCGGGCTCTCCGGGTTCGGCCGCGAGATCGTCGCCGAGATGAACCGCGTCGGGGTCATGTGCGACCTGTCTCACGTTGGTTCCAAGACGAGCGAGGAAGTGATCCTCGAATCCAAGAAGCCGGTCTGCTACTCCCACTGCCTGCCGTCGGGGCTCAAGGAGCACCCGCGCAACAAGTCCGATGCCGAACTGAAATTCATCGCCGACCACGGCGGTTTCGTCGGCGTGACCATGTTCGCGCCGTTCCTGGCCAAGGGCATCGACTCCACTATCGACGACTACGCCGAAGCCATCGAATACACCATGAACATCGTCGGTGAAGATTCGATTGGCATCGGCACCGACTTCACCCAGGGCCATGGCCAGGACTTCTTCGAATACCTGACCCACGACAAGGGCTACGCCCGGCGCCTGACCAACTTCGGCAAGATCATCAATCCCCTGGGCATCCGCACCGTGGGCGAGTTCCCCAACCTCACCGAGACCCTACTCAAGCGCGGCCACAGCGAGCGCGTGGTGCGCAAGATCATGGGCGAGAACTGGGTCAGCGTCCTGAAGGACGTCTGGGGCGAATAAGGCCACCCCCCACAGCACATTCCTGTAGCCGCTGCCGCAGGCTGCGATCGGCTCCGAAGGAGACGCGCTCTTGCGGCCTTCGGAAGGCTCTTCGAGCCTTTCGCAGCCTGCGGCAGCGGCTACAGACGTACTTATCCACAGAATTCCGGAGTTTTGAAACATGGCCAAGATCGCCCCGCAATTGCCTATCGAAGTCGACAGCGAAACCGGTGTCTGGACCTCCGACGCCCTGCCGATGCTCTACGTGCCACGGCATTTCTTCGTCAACAACCACATGGGCATCGAGGAGGTGTTGGGCGCCGATGCCTACGCCGAGATCCTCTACAAGGCCGGCTACAAGTCCGCCTGGCACTGGTGCGAAAAAGAAGCCGAATGCCACGGCCTGGAAGGCGTCGCGGTGTTCGAGCACTACATGAAGCGCCTGTCCCAGCGCGGCTGGGGCCTGTTCAAGATCCAGGACATCGACCTGGATAAAGGCACCGCCAGCGTCAAGCTCGAACACTCGGCCTTCGTCTACGTGTACGGCAAGGTCGGGCGCAAGGTGGACTACATGTTCACCGGCTGGTTCGCCGGTGCCATGGACCAGATCCTGGCGGCCCGTGGCAGCAAGATCCGCACCGTGGCAGAGCAGGTTTACGGTGGTTCCGAAGAAGGCCACGACGATGGCCTGTTCGTCGTCAAACCGTTGTAAGCGGAGTTAAGAAAAATGGCTTTCGAAGCGATGTTCCAGCCGATCCAGATCGGCAAACTGACCATCCGCAACCGTGTGCTGAGCACCGCGCACGCCGAGGTCTATGCGACTGACGGCGGCATGACGACTGAACGGTATGTGAAGTACTACGAAGAAAAGGCCAAGGGCGGCATCGGCCTGGCGATCTGTGGTGGTTCCTCGGTGGTGGCCATCGACAGCCCCCAGGAGTGGTGGAGCTCGGTGAACCTGTCCACCGACCGCATCATCCCGCATTTCCAGAACCTGGCCGACGCCATGCACAAGCATGGCGCCAAGATCATGATCCAGATTACCCACATGGGCCGGCGCTCGCGCTGGGACGGTTTCAACTGGCCGACCCTGATGTCGCCGTCCGGGGTGCGCGAGCCAGTGCACCGCGCCACCTGCAAGACCATCGAGCCGGAGGAGATCTGGCGGGTGATCGGCAACTACGCCCAGGCCGCGCGCCGGGCCAAGGCCGGTGGCCTGGACGGTGTCGAGCTGTCGGCGGTGCACCAGCACATGATCGACCAGTTCTGGAGCCCACGGGTCAACAAACGCACCGACGAATGGGGCGGCACCTTCGAGAAACGCATGCGTTTCGGCCTGGAAGTGCTCAAGGCGGTACGCGCTGAAGTGGGCGACGATTTCTGCGTGGGCATGCGCCTGTGCGGCGACGAGTTCCACCCGGACGGCCTGTCCCATGAGGACATGAAGCAGATCGCCAAGTATTACGACGACACCGGCATGCTGGACTTCATCGGCGTGGTGGGTTCGGGCTGCGACACCCACAACACCCTGGCCAACGTGATCCCCAACATGAGCTTCCCGCCGGAGCCGTTCCTGCACCTGGCGGCGGGCATCAAGGAAGTGGTCAAGGTGCCGGTGCTGCACGCACAGAACATCAAGGACCCGAACCAGGCCACGCGGATTCTCGAAGGCGGTTACGTCGACATGGTGGGCATGACCCGCGCGCACATGGCCGACCCGCACCTGATCGCCAAGATCAAGATGGGCCAGATCGACCAGATCAAACAGTGCGTCGGCGCCAACTACTGCATCGACCGCCAGTACCAGGGCCTGGACGTGCTGTGCATCCAGAACGCCGCCACGTCCCGTGAATACATGGGCGTGCCGCACATCATTGAGAAAACCACCGGCATCAAGCGCAAGGTGGTGGTGGTCGGTGCCGGTCCTGCCGGTATGGAAGCCGCTCGCGTCGCCGCCGAACGCGGCCACGACGTGACCCTGTTCGAGAAGAAGGAAGCCATTGGCGGGCAGATCACCACCGCTTCCAAGGCCCCGCAACGGGACCAGATCGCCGGTATCACCCGCTGGTACCAGCTGGAACTGGCGCGCCTGAAGGTCGACCTGCGCCTGGGCACCGCGGCGGACACCGCGACCATTCTCGACCTGCGCCCCGACGTGGTGGTGCTGGCCGTGGGCGGCCATCCGTTCATCGAGCAGAACGAGCACTGGGGCGCCGCCGAAGGGTTGGTGGTCAGCAGTTGGGACATCCTCGACGGCAAGGTGGCGCCGGGCAAGAACGTGCTGGTGTACGACACCATCTGCGAGTTCACCGGCATGTCGGTCACCGACTTCATCGCCGACAAGGGTTCGCAAGTGGAAATCGTCACCGACGACATCAAGCCGGGCATCGCCGTGGGCGGCACCTCGTTCCCTACCTACTACCGCAGCCTGTACCCCAAGGAAGTGATCATGACCGGGGACCTGACCCTGGAGAAGGTCTACCGCGAGGGCGACAAGCTGGTGGCGGTGCTGGAAAACGAATACACCGGCGCCCGGGAAGAACGGGTGGTGGACCAGGTGGTGGTGGAAAACGGCGTGCGTCCCGACGAAGAGCTCTACTACGGGCTCAAGGAAGGTTCGCGCAACAAGGGCCAGATGGACGTCGAGGCGCTGTTCGCGATCAAGCCGCAGCCGTGCCTGAGCGAGACGGGGGAGGGCTACCTGTTGTTCCGCATCGGCGACTGCGTATCCCAGCGCAACACCCATGCCGCGATCTACGACGCACTGCGCCTGTGCAAGGATTTCTAAGCCACTTCCTGTAGGAGCCGGCTTGCCGGCGATCGGCACTGGCGAGATACCGCGTGCTGCCTGATCGCTGGCAAGCCAGCTCCTACAAGGCCCCAGGTCTTTGGGAGCTCCACCATGTTGAACACCCTTCTTCCCATTCTGTTGTTCGCCGCCATCGGCCTTGCGGTCCTTGGCGCGCTGCGACGCGTGGCCATGTGGCGCCGGGGGCGAGCCTCCAAGGTCGATCTGATTGGCGGCCTGCTGGCCATGCCCAAGCGCTACATGGTGGATCTGCACCACGTGGTGGCCCGGGACAAATACATGGCCAACACCCACGTGGCCACGGCGGGGGGCTTTGTCCTGGCCGCCGTGCTGGCGATCCTGGTGCACGGTTTCGGCCTGCACAACCGCATCCTGGGTTATGCCTTGCTGCTGGCCGCCACGCTGATGTTCGTCGGCGCGCTGTTCGTCGCCAAGCGTCGGCGCAACCCGCCGGCGCGGCTGTCCAAAGGGCCGTGGATGCGCCTGCCCAAAAGCCTGCTGGCATTCTCCGTGAGCTTCTTCGTGGCGACCCTGCCGGTGGCCGGGATCCTTCCGGAAAACTTCGGTGGCTGGCTGCTGGCGGCGCTGCTTGCGCTGGGTGTGCTCTGGGGCGTGTCCGAGCTGTTCTTCGGCATGACCTGGGGCGGGCCGATGAAGCACGCCTTCGCTGGTGCCCTGCACCTGGCCTGGCACCGGCGCGCCGAGCGCTTTGGTGGCGGACGCTCCACCGGCCTCAAACCGTTGGACCTGGAAGACCCGAACGCGCCTTTGGGGGTGGAAAAGCCCAAGGACTTCACCTGGAACCAGTTGCTGGGCTTCGACGCCTGCGTGCAGTGCGGCAAGTGCGAGGCGGCGTGCCCGGCCTTCGCCGCCGGCCAGCCGCTGAACCCGAAGAAACTGATCCAGGACATGGTGGTCGGCCTGGCCGGCGGTACCGACGCGCAGTTCGCTGGCAGCCCGTACCCTGGCAAGGCCATCGGCGAACACGGCGGCAACCCGCACCAGCCCATCGTCAACGGCCTGGTGGACGCCGAGACCCTGTGGTCCTGCACCACCTGCCGGGCCTGTGTCGAGGAATGCCCGATGATGATCGAACACGTCGATGCCATCGTCGACATGCGTCGCCACCTGACCCTGGAGAAGGGCGCCACGCCGAACAAGGGCGCCGAGGTCCTGGAAAACCTCATTGCCACCGACAACCCCGGCGGCTTCAACCCCGGCGGGCGGATGAACTGGGCGGCGGACCTGAACCTGTCCCTGCTCAGCGACAAACAAAGCACCGACGTGCTGTTCTGGGTCGGCGACGGCGCCTTCGACATGCGCAACCAGCGCACCCTGCGGGCCTTCGTCAAAGTGCTCAAGGCGGCCAAGGTGGACTTCGCCGTGCTCGGCCTGGAAGAGCGCGACAGCGGTGACGTGGCCCGGCGCCTGGGCGACGAAGCGACTTTCCAGCTGCTGGCCAAGCGCAACATCCAGACCCTGGCCAAGTACCGCTTCAAGCGCATCGTCACCTGCGATCCCCACAGTTTCCATGTGCTGAAGAACGAGTACGGCGCCTTCGATGGCAACTACCTGGTGCAGCACCACAGCACCTACCTGGCCGAGTTGATTGGTGCTGGTGCCCTCAATCTGGGCCAGCACAAAGGCAATAGCGTGACCTACCACGACCCGTGCTACCTGGGCCGTTACAACGGTGAATACGAAGCGCCGCGCGAGGTACTGCGGGCCCTGGGCATCGAGATCAAGGAAATGCAGCGCTCGGGCTTCCGTTCCCGTTGCTGCGGCGGTGGCGGCGGCGCGCCGATCACCGACATTCCGGGCAAGCAACGGATTCCCGACATGCGCATGCAGGACATCCGCGAAACCGGCGCCGAGCTGGTGGCCGTGGGTTGTCCACAGTGCACGGCGATGCTCGAAGGGGTGGTGGAGCCGCGGCCGATGATCAAGGACATCGCCGAACTGGTAGCCGATGCCTTGCTCGAAGACGCCGCCCCGAGCAAAGCGCCGGCGTCGGTGAAACCTGAACCTGCGGAGGTGCACTGATGAGCGACATTATCCGCCGCGATCCCCGGGCCGAGTGGATCGCCCGCAACCGCCTGCACCCGCTGCACGCGGCCATGCAGCCGGCGCAACACAGCTGGATGGGGCCCAATGGCCTGATCCGCAAGAACCCCCACGGCATCGGTTTCATCGGCCCCAACGGCCTCAAGCGCATCGACCGCAGTGGCGCCCAGCAGGGCGGCAGCGCCAAGCGCACGGCAGCGGCCGAGGTGCAGTTGCCGCTGCATCAAGTGGCGCAGCCGGCGTTCTACATCAGCGTGGTGCCGGACATGGTCGGTGGCCGCCTGAGCAGCCACGACCGCGACCTTCTGGGCCTGGCCCATCAGCTGGCGGGCCAGGACGGCGCGGTGCTGGCGGTGGTGTTCGGCGAGCACAAGGAATCGGCCTTCGCCACCGCGGGTGTCGACCGCCTGCTGGTGCTGCAAGGCAGCGAGTTCGAAGGTTATGCACCGGAGCAACGGGTGCAGGGCCTGCGGGCTGTGGATAACCAGTTCAGCCCGCGTCACTGGCTGCTGCCCGACAGCCGCACCGGCGGCGGCGAACTGGGCCGGCGCTTTGCCGCGGCCCTGGGCGAACGCCCGGCGACCCGGGTCTGGCAGGTCAAGGACGGGCAGTGCATCGGCCGTGCCGGCGCCGGCCTGCAGGACCTGGCGCGGCCGGTGGCGCGCTTGATCCTGGCCGCCGCCGAATGCGCGGAGCCGGTCAGCGAAACCCGCCACGAAGCCTTGCCGGTGGAGTTATCCACAAGCGTGGCCCGCAGCCTGGCGCGGATCGAAGACCTGGGCGCAGTGGCGGTGGACCCGGCGGCGATTCCCATGGCCGAGGCCGAATTCATCTTTTCCGGGGGCAACGGGGTCAAGGACTGGCCGCTGTTTCACCAGACCGCCGCCGCCCTGGGGGCCACCGAAGGCGCTTCGCGGGTGGCGGTGGACGACGGCTTCATGGCCCGCGACCGGCAAGTGGGGGCCAGTGGTATCTGGGTCACCGCGCGGGTCTATGTGGCGGTGGGGATTTCCGGAGCGATCCAGCACCTGCAAGGCATTGGTGCCTGCGACAAGGTGGTGGCGATCAACCTCGACCCGGGTTGCGACATGATCAAGCGTGCCGACCTGTCGGTGATTGGCGACAGCGCGGAGATTCTCAAGGCCTTGATCGCGGCGGTAGCGGCCTACCGCAACGACGCCAAGCGCGATGCGGCTTAAGGGGATGTTATGCACAGCAATGTAATCAGCCTGATTTCGATTGGCGCCCACCCCACCTCCGGCCGCCCGCGGCGTGCCGAACAGGATGCCCGGGCAGTGGAACTGGGCCTGCAACTGGCCGGTGCGCAGTTGCAGGTGCTGCATGCCGGCGATGTAGCCGAACCGGCCCTGCGCGCCTACCTGGGCATGGGCCTGGAACAGCTGCATGTGCTGGAGCAGCCGGCGGGCGCCGATGCCCTGCCGGCACTGACCCAGTACCTGCGTCATGCCGGCGCCCAGGTGGTGCTCACCGGCAGCCAGGCGGAAACCGGCGAGGGCTCGGGGATGCTGCCATTCCTGCTGGCGGAAAACCTCGGCTGGCCGCTGGTGGTGGGGCTGGCCCAGGTCGAGTCCCTGGGCGATGGCGTGGCCCATGTCCTGCAAGCCTTGCCTCGCGGCCAGCGACGCCGGCTCAAGGTGCGCCTGCCATTCCTCGCCACTGTGGATAACGCCGCACCCAAGCCGCGCCAGAGCGCCTACGGCCCGGCGCGCCGGGGCGTGCTCGAAACCGACCAGGTGCTGGTGGTGGAGGACGAGTTGTTCACAGGCTCCAGCCTGCAACCGGCCAAGCCGCGCCCCAAGCGCCTGAAAGTGATCAAGGCCAAGAGCGGCGCCGACCGCATGAAAGCCGCTACCGCCAAGGCCAGCGGCGGCACCGGCCAGGTACTCAAGGGCGTCAGCCCTGAGGCGGGTGCCGAAGCCATTCTCAAATTGCTCATCGAAGAAGGCGTAGTGCGCTGACCTCAGGGTTATGCACAACCCCTGGCACCGCTGTTCGCTGGCAAGCCAGCTCCTACGGGAGGGAAATGTACCCATGCCTTGTAGGAGCCGGCTTGCCGGCGAAGAGGCCGGCGCGGTTTTGCACAATTCCCGGCCGTCTTTCGCGACAGGGGGGTAGGGTTACTCACAATCCCTGTGTGCGGACCTGTGGATAAGGTGTTCGCGCCTCGCTCCAGCCCTTGTGCAGCGGGCCCTGGCGCCGCCTGTACGATTTTTGATCAGGCTAAGTCGGCGTTTTTTATGGCGTTTTTTCCATGATGGGAAAACCCTCGGGTAGACTTTTGCACAGCAGTTGCCCCCAAAGTCTGTTGGCGCTTCTGTGGATAAGATGTTCGCTTAGCGCTGTATCCCTTGCAGAACGGGGCTTTCAAGATTTTGTTCAAAAAACGACCAAATGCTGGTTTTTCCGCAGAATATCCTGGCGTGGCCCTGATAATGCGCGGCGTTTGGCGGTTTTCCACAGTGCATGACTCGTGCACCCGAGTTGCCCCCAAAGTCTGTTGGCCGTTCTGTGGATAAGGTGTTCGCCTTCCTCTGTAGCCTTCTGAATACATGGCTTTGATGGATGTGTTCAAAAAATGATCAATGTCTTGTAAAACAGCACTTTCTACATAAGTTACGGATTTTATTGCCATTGCCCGGCGAAATATCCCCAAGCCAGAGGAACTTGCCCACAGTTGCTGTGGGCCAAGGTGTGGATAAGGTGTTCGTCGAAGGCTGCACCCCTTGTAATCCATGGCTTGCACGGCAATAGATCAAATTTCATACAGTTCTAATGGCTGCCTTGACACTGGCAAGTGGCCTGTCTTCACGGATGCCACAAGGACCTGGCAGTTACTTATCCACATCCGGTTCCCGGGAGCTCAGGCAATGGACTGTCGTTCATCACAGGCTTCCGCGATCCGCGCCTTTCTCCCTCGACGCACCCGCCGCCGCGCCACCAACCAGCGTGCCCGCCTATAGCTGCACCCCCGGGCTGCCGCCGGTTGGCACTTTTTCCACAGTTTGTGTTTCCCTGGCCAAGCTCCAGGCCAACCAGAAGTCCGCGGACTTTCTCAAGCAGGAGGCGCATTTCTACAAGCCGCCGATCAACGTGACCTTCGCCAAGTTACCCAACAACCTCAACCACGTCGGGGTCGAGCAACTGCCGTGCAACCACTGTGGCGACTGCGTCTGGGGCTGTAACAACAAGGCCAAGAACACCACCGCAATCACGGTGCGCAGATTTTCTGCCAGGCCCAGGTGCGCCATCTGGAGCGTGACGGCGACGGCTGGATCGTGCGCTTCCAGTACCTGGACAGCGCCCAGGGACGGCATGTATGGGCGCTGCATCGGCCATGGGGCGATTCCCTATGGCGTTACCAGCGAACTGAAGGGCAACACCCAGGTGCAATGGTCGGAAACCCTTTCGGCAGACGACCCGAACTACCCGCTACGGGTGCGCAATGGCTATGTGAAGGTGAGGCTGGACGGCCCGCAGATCAGCGAGACCTTCATCGGCGAGACCGGCGCGGTCAGCTGGTCGCGGCCCCGAAGGCCCTGTAGCCGCTGCCGAGCCCGCGAGGCTGCGACAAGGTCCGCAGGACCTTGCTTGACGGTTTTCCGCCGGACCTCAGGCGCTCTCAAGATCGCTGCGCCTGCTGCGTCGGAATGCCGCCCAAGCCGTTCGCAGCCTGCGGTAGCGGCTACACAAGCCTTGTAGCCGCTGCGGTGCTTGCAGTGTCAGCCGGTGACCGGAACACCCTTGAGGTAAGGCGCCGGTTCCGCCCCCAGGTTGCTCAGCATGCGCTCGCTGTACCAGTCGACGAAGTTGACCACGCCGAACTCGTAGGTCTTGGAGTACGGGCCGGGCTGGTAGGCGGTGGAGTTGATGCCGCGCTGGTTCTCTTCCGCCAGGCGCCGGTCCTGGGCGTTGGTGGCGTCCCACACCTGGCGCATGCGCTCGACGTCGTAGTCCACGCCTTCCACGGCGTCCTTGTGCACGATCCACTTGGTGGTGACGATGGTTTCCTGGGCGCTGATGGGCCACACGGTGAACACGATGATGTGGTCGCCCATGCAGTGGTTCCACGAGTGGGGCAGGTGCAGGATGCGCATCGAGCCCAGGTCCGGGTTCTTGATCCGGCCCATGAGTTTGGCGCAGCCCTGTTTGCCGTCCAGGGTCATGGACACGGTGCCCTTGAGCAGCGGCATGCGCACGATGCGGTTGCGCAGGCCGAAGCTGGCGTGGGCGTAAGGGATCTTCTCGGCTTCCCAGGCGGCAGCGGAGGCGGCCACGTGGTCCTTGAACGCCTGGTCGGCCCGCGGGTCGGTGACGTCGTCCCATTCCAGCAGGGTTTTCAGCAATTCGGGGTGCGAGCCGCCGCAGTGGTAGCACTCGCGGTTGTTCTCCAGCACCAGTTTCCAGTTGGCCTTTTCGTGCAAGGTGGTCTGCACCGCCACCTTGGTGTTCTCCATGTCGTAGGGCTCCATGTAATGGGCCAGGGTCGCCAGGAAGTCGTCGATGGCCGGCGGGTTCTCGGCCAGGGAGATGAAGATGTAGCCGCCGGCGGTCTTCACGTTCACCGGTTTCAGGCCGTATTGCTTCATGTCGAAGTCGGCGCCCATCTCGGTGCCGGCGAACAGCAGGCGGCCGTCCAGTTCGTAGGTCCACTGGTGGTAGTGGCAGACCAGCTTGGCGACCTTGCCCTTGTCGCTGGTGCACAGCCGTGAGCCGCGGTGGCGGCAGACGTTGTGGAAGGCGTGGACCACGCCGTCGGCGCCGCGGATGACGATGATCGGGTTCTCGCCGATCTGCAGGGTGATGTAGTTGCCCTTGGTAGGGATCTCGCAGGTCATGCCGGCGATCAGCCATTCCTTCTGGAAGATCTCCTGCATGTCGATATCGAACAGCCTTTCATCGCAGTAGAACGGCTGCGGCAGGGAAAAGGTCCGCTCACGTTCCTGCAGCATCTGTGCAGTGGCCTTGCGTGCAGGTTCCAGCGGATCGCCCAAGCTCAGGGTTGCGGTGACGTCCATCGTTCAAGTCCTCATGGCCGTTCAGTGCGGCCGGCGAATTAATTAGTGGCTACGGTGGGTGCTACGCAAGTCACGAAAAAAACGGCTGTTGTCGTTGAGGCGAGTGTGGGTCCGCAGGCGCCAAGAACCTTATCCATGGGCGACATGGCCCAATCTGTTCCCGACGCGCCAGCCCCGGCAGCTGGGGGCTGGTCGCGATAAGCATGTGAATGTCGCAGATAGGTAAATGGGCGCGAGAAGCCTTACGCAGAATCGCTGACAAGACGCCGACCGTCGGCCGTGGAGAACAGCATGTCCAACACCTTCCTCAACCCGGTAACCACCCAGACCTGGGCCAATGGCCGTCACATCGTCCGTTGCGTCAAAGTCATCCAGGAAACCTGGGACGTGCGGACCTTCTGCTTCATGGCCGACCAGCCGATCATGTTCTTCTTCAAGCCTGGGCAGTTCGTCACCCTGGAGCTGGAGATCGAGGGCCAGCCGGTGATGCGTTCCTACACCATCTCCAGCTCGCCCTCGGTGCCCTACAGCTTCTCGGTGACCATCAAGCGCGTGCCCGGCGGCAAGGTCTCCAACTGGCTGCACGACACCCTGCACGAAGGCCAGGAACTGGCGGTGCACGGGCCGGTGGGGCTGTTCAACGCCATCGACTTTCCGGCGCCGAAGATCCTCTACCTCAGCGGCGGCGTCGGCATTACCCCGGTGATGTCCATGGCGCGCTGGTTCTACGACACCAACGCCAACGTCGACATGGTGTTCATCCACAGCGCCCGTTCCCCCAAGGACATCATTTACCACCGCGAGCTGGAGCACATGGCCTCGCGGATCGACAACTTCAGCCTGCACCTGATCTGCGAAAAGCACGGCCTGGGCGAGCCCTGGGCCGGTTATCGCGGTTACCTGAACCACAAGATGCTGGAGTTGATGGCCCCGGATTTCCTGGAGCGGGAAGTGTTCTGCTGCGGCCCCACGCCCTATATGAGCGCGGTCAAGCGGCTGCTGGAAGCCGCCGGTTTCGACATGGCGCGCTACCACGAGGAATCCTTCGGCGCGACCCCGGCCGAAGCCCGGGCCGATGCGGTGGAACACGCCGAACAGGCGGCCGAGGCGCCGGAGCCGGACCTGGCGGACCTGCATCAGGTGGAGTTCACCGCTTCGGGCAAGAGCATCCGCGTGGCCCCCGGGGAAACCGTGCACGCGGCGGCGGCCAAGCTTGGCCTGATGATTCCCAAGGCCTGCGGCATGGGCATCTGCGGCACCTGCAAGGTGCTCAAGCTGGGGGGCGAGGTGGAGATGGAGCACAACGGCGGGATCACCGAGGAAGACGAAGCCGAAGGCTACATCCTGTCCTGCTGCAGCGTGCCCAAGGGCGACGTGCGCGTGGAGTTCTGATCGCCGGCAAACCGGCCCCTGCATCCGTTTGCTGTAGGAGCCGGCTTGCCAGCGAACAGGTGCAAGCTGATCCTTCGGTTACTGATACAACGCCGGGCGCCGATCCAGGTGCACATGGTTATGTTCACTGATGGACTTGTGCCAGGCCTGGGTCAGGTCCAGCTCCGCCAACAGCAACTGCTCGGCGCTTTCCCGATCCCTGCCCGCCAGTGGATAACCGTCGGCATCGACAAGGGTCGAGCCGCCCACCCAGTTCACTCCACGTTCCTCGCCGCAGCGGTCGCAGGCGGCGATGAACATCCGGTTGACCGCCGCATTGGCCTGCACCCGGACCATCTCCGCCGGCCGCTCGCCCAGCGGGCGCGGGCCATCCGGCCAGTTCACCGGGGCGCACAGCAGGGCCGCGCCGGCCAGGGCTGGCAGGCGCACCCACTCGGGAAACTCCAGGTCGTAGCAGATCATCATGGCGATCGGCCCGAAGCGGGTCGCCACCACCGGCGGCGGTTCGTCGCCCGGGGTGAAGATCAGGTTTTCCCGATCCCACAGGTGGGCCTTGCGGTACAGCGTCAGCCTGCCTTCGGGTTCGACCAGCGCCGCGCTGTTGGCCACGCGCTCCTGGTCCAGGCGCTCGCAGAAGCCGCCGACGATCACCACCTGCAGCTCTTCGGCCAGGGTTTTCCACAGGCTCAGGGTCGGCCCGTCGAGGCTTTCCGAGAGTGCCAGGGCTTCATTGCGGTCGCTGAACACATAGCCGCTCTGCACCAGTTCCGGCAGCACCACCA
The DNA here is from genome assembly GCF_000397205.1 of Pseudomonas protegens CHA0. Taxonomy (NCBI): domain Bacteria; kingdom Pseudomonadati; phylum Pseudomonadota; class Gammaproteobacteria; order Pseudomonadales; family Pseudomonadaceae; genus Pseudomonas; species Pseudomonas protegens. The sequence continues at coordinate 6,326,949 of NC_021237.1, read as the reverse complement.
CCTGGGCGCCGCGGGCGGCGGCCTGGCGTATCGCCTCGGCGCCCAGGGCGCGGTTGTACTTAAGGTCGCCGATGCGCGGGGCCACTTGCTGGCAGGCCACCTTGAGGGATGCCTGAGGAATCATTGCGCGCCTCCTTCCAGTTGCTGCTCGCTGGCCTGGATGGCCAGGCGCTCCGCGTCCAGGTCCAGGTTGCGGGTCAGCGCCCAGTAGACCAGCGCGGCCACGGCAAGGCCAACCACGAAGGCAATGTCGGCGCCGCCCAGGGCCTGGGACAGCGGGCCCTGGAAGAAGCTCAGGGACATGAACGGCACCATCGCCAGCAGGCCGAGGAAATACGCCAGCAGCCCGGCGCTGGACCAGCGGCCATAGATCCCGGTGTGATTGAAGATGTCGCTGATGGCGTAGCGACCTTTGCGCACCAGGTAGAAGTCCGCCAGGTTGACTGCGGTCCAGGGCACCAGGAAATACAGCATCAGCAGCACGAAAGTGTTGAAGCTGCCCAGGTAGCTCTCGGGAATGTTCATGGCGATGAGAAAGATCACCACCGCCACCAGCACGATTCCGCAGACCCGGCTCTTGAGGTTGGGCTTGATCGACTTGAAGCCGTCGATGGCGCTGATGCCGGTGAGCATGGCGCCGTAGCAGTTGACCGCCATGATGCCCACCAGCGCCGGCACTGCGATCAGCACGGTGAAGGTGCCGAAGCCGGGGATCACCCGGTTGCCCACTTCGCGCACGCTGGCGATGGCATCGGGGGAGGGCAGGGCCGAAGCCAGGAACGCCCCCAGGGACATCAGCCACAGGGCCGAACCGGCGGCGCCCAGGTAGGTCCAGAAGATCACCTGGCGCGACGGCGTCTGGTGCGGCAGGTAGCGTGAGTAGTCGGAGACGTACACCGAATAGCTGATCTGGTAGCCGGCGGCGGCCGACAGCTGGATCAGGAACGCCGACCAGGAGAACTGCGGGTCGGCCAGGGCCGAGTCGGCCTGCAGGGTCAGCAGGGCACTGACGGTGAGCACCGCGAACACGCTGATCATCACGTAGGTCAGCCAGCGCTGCACGGTGTGCAGCAGGTCATGGCCGATCACCGCGATCAGCACCGCCACGGCGATCATCAGGGTGTACCAGGGCGCCCGGGCGCCGGGAATCACGGTGTTGATGGCATCGGTGGCGAGAATCACGTTGAACACGTTGAAGCCGATGTAGACGAACACCACGGCGGTGAACGGCACGATGGCGCCACGCAGGCCGAACTGGGCGCGGGACTGGATCATCTGCGGCAGCCCCATGCGCGGGCCCTGGTTGGCGTGGAAGGCCATGCAGAAGGTGCCCAGGCAGACGCCGATGACGATCGCCAGGATGGCGTATTGCAGGGCGAGGCCCAGGGCTGCGCCGGTGAAACCGGTGACCATGGTGGTGAGCACGAAGTTGCCGGTGAACCAGAAGGGGCCCTGGTGCCAGACTTTGCCGTGGCGCTCGTTGCGCGGCACGTAGTCGATGGAACGGGTTTCGATCTTCAGGCCGGGAGGCTGGGCGTTCTCGGTGACGCAAGAAGAAGTCGTCATGGGGTACAGCCTTATTTTTATAGGTCGACCCCGGAGTCTCGGACAAACGCTGCGGTTGTTGAATCAGTGGGGGCAAATAATCAGTTCAGGAATTTGTGAACTGATGAAGGGGGCGTGCTTGACGGGCCTCTTCGCTGGCAAGCCAGCTCCTACGGGGTGGGAGGTGCGCTGGCCGTTGTAGGAGCCGGGTTGCCGGCGAAGGCGTCCGTGAGAGCTGCGCCCGGGTTGCAGGCCTCTTCGCTGGTAAGCCAGCTCCTACAGGCGGGGGTGGTGGGTCAGGCGCTCATCACGGTGCGGATGTCCGCTGCCAGTTCGCGCACGCGCTCTTCTTCGGTATCCCAGGAGCACATGAAGCGCGCGCCACCCTTGCCGATGAAGGTGTAGAAGCGCCAGCCCTTGGCCGTCAGCGCGGCAATGGCCGGTTCCGAGAGCTGCAGGAACACGCCGTTGGCCTGCACCGGGAACATCAGTTCCACGCCAGGGATGTCGGCCACTAGTTGGGCCAGCAGCTGCGCGCAGTGATTAGCGTGGCGGGCGTGCTTGAGCCAGGCGTCGTTTTCCAGGAGGCCGACCCAGGGCGCGGAGAGAAAGCGCATTTTCGAGGCCAGCTGGCCAGCCTGCTTGCAGCGGTAGTCGAAGTCTTCCGCCAGCTTGTGGTTGAAGAACAGGATCGCTTCACCCACCGCCATGCCGTTTTTCGTGCCGCCAAAGCACAGCACGTCCACGCCGGCCTTCCAGGTCAGCTCCGCCGGGGTACAGCCGAGGAAGGCGCAGGCGTTGGAGAAGCGCGCGCCGTCCATGTGCAGGTTCAGCCCCAGTTCCTTGCAGGTGGCACTGATGGCGCGAACTTCTTCCGGGGTGTAGACACTGCCCACCTCGGTGGCCTGGGTCAGGGTTACCACCCGCGGTTTGGGATAGTGGATGTCCTGGCGCTTGAGGGCGATCTCGCGGATCGATTCCGGGGTCAGCTTGCCATTCTGGGTGCCGGCGATCAGCAGCTTGGAGCCGTTGGAGAAGAACTCCGGGGCGCCGCACTCGTCGGTTTCGACGTGGGCGGTTTCCGAGCAGATCACGCTGTGGTAACTCTGGCACAGCGACGACAGGGCCAGGGAGTTGGCGGCGGTGCCGTTGAAGGCGAAGAACACTTCGCAGTCGGTTTCGAACAGTTTGCGGAAATGATCCGAGGCGCGAGCGGTCCACTGGTCGTCGCCGTAAGCGCGCTCGTGGCCGTGGTTGGCCTGCTCCATGGCGGCCCAGGCTTCGGGGCAGATGCCGGAGTAGTTGTCGCTGGCGAATTGTTGGCTCTTGTCGGTCATGGCCGGCTCCGTGGTCGATGATGGTGCGCACTTTAACCAAGAATAATGGCCCAGCACACGCTCTGTTTATGCCGGAATAATGCATGGCCCATAAGGATTTATGCGTGACGCGATGCTGAAACCCGACACTGCCCGGCGCGACGGGGCGCTGGATGCGCTGAAATGGCTGGCGCTGTTGAGCATGGTCCTCGATCACCTGCGTTATGTGGGCCTGAGCCTGGACTGGCTTTACGTACCCGGGCGCCTGGCGTTTCCCTGGTTCTGCCTGGCCATGGCGGTGAACCTGACCCGGGCCAGGGATGAAATCGACCGCCGGCCCGGTCCATGGCACTACCTGGGCTGGTTGCTGCTGTTCAGCCTGTTGAGCGAGATTCCCTATCGCCTGTTCATTCCCGACCCCGATACCTTGAATGTGTTGCCCACCCTGGCCCTGGGCCTGCTGGTGGCTCGCGGCTGGCAGAGGCGCAGAGGCCTGGACCTGGGGCTTGGCCTGCTGGCCTTGCTGCTGGCGGTGGTTTTCAGCGAGCGGCTGATGTTCGGCGCCTTCGGGGTGTTGCTGCCGCTGGCCCTGGTACTGGTGTTGCGCCGGCCCTGGTATTTCAGCCTGCTGCCTGGGGCGCTGTGCCTGGCGGCCAATCAATGGGAAACCTTGTTCCCGGCGGCGCACCTGGGCAATCAGGTGGCGACCTGCGGTATTGCCGCTTGTCTGCTGGCGCCGTGGCTGGGGCTGATGCTGCTGCGGGGGCTGCGTGGCAGGTCGGTGCCGGCCATGCGCCGCTGGGCTTACCTGCTGTACCCGGCGCACTTTCTCCTGCTGCTGGCCCTGCGCGCAGCCCTGTAGGAGCCGGCTTGCCGGCGAAGGCGCCCGTGAGGATTTGCGCCCGGCTTGCGGGCCTCTTCGCTGGCAAGCCGGCACCTACGGCAGAGGGCGTTGCGCTGCGGTGGAGGGACAGGCCCGATCCAGAGCCGTTGGCGGGTGGTGCGGGCAGGCATTTATCTCCGCGCGCCAAGGCATGTCGTAAATGCACCTTTGCGTGGCGTCCATAGGCATTTGAGTTCCCCTTCCCGGTCATACCATCGCATCCAAAGGGCGCAGCTTTAAGGCTGGCCTCACCGAGACGAAAGGCGCAGCGCCGCCGCTGGGAGAGACGTGATGTTCAGCAAGCAAGACCAGATCCAGGGTTACGACGATGCACTGCTGGCGGCGATCAATGCCGAGGAACAACGCCAGGAAGATCACATCGAGCTGATCGCGTCGGAGAACTACACCAGCAAGCGGGTGATGCAGGCGCAAGGCAGCGGGCTGACCAACAAGTACGCCGAAGGCTATCCGGGCAAGCGCTACTACGGTGGCTGCGAGCATGTGGACAAGGTCGAGGCCCTGGCCGTCGAGCGCGCCAAGCAGCTGTTCGGCGCCGACTACGCCAACGTCCAGCCGCACTCCGGTTCTTCGGCCAACAGCGAGGTGTACCTGGCCCTGCTGCAGGCCGGCGACACCATCCTCGGCATGAGCCTGGCCCATGGCGGTCACCTGACTCACGGCGCCAAAGTGTCGTCCTCGGGTAAGCTGTACAACGCCGTGCAGTACGGCATCGATACCCGCACCGGGCTGATCGATTACGACGAAGTCGAGCGTCTGGCCGTGGAACACAAGCCGAAGATGATCGTCGCCGGCTTCTCGGCCTACTCCAAGACTCTGGATTTCCCGCGCTTCCGGCAGATCGCCGACAAGGTCGGGGCGCTGCTGTTCGTCGACATGGCCCACGTGGCCGGTTTGGTGGCCGCCGGTCTGTATCCCAACCCGCTGCCCTATGCCGACGTGGTCACCACCACCACCCACAAGACCCTGCGCGGTCCCCGTGGTGGCCTGATCCTGGCCAAGGCCAACGAAGAGATCGAGAAGAAACTCAACGCCGCGGTATTCCCCGGCGCCCAGGGCGGCCCGTTGATGCACGTGATCGCCGCCAAGGCCGTGTGCTTCAAGGAAGCGCTTGAGCCCGGCTTCAAGGCCTATCAGCAACAGGTGATCGACAACGCCCAGGCCATGGCCGGCGTATTTATCAAACGCGGCTACGATGTAGTGTCCGGCGGCACCGACAACCATCTGTTCCTGGTCAGCCTGATTCGCCAGGGCCTGACCGGCAAGGATGCCGACGCCGCCCTGGGCCGTGCCCACATCACCGTGAACAAGAACGCCGTGCCCAATGACCCGCAGTCGCCGTTTGTCACGTCCGGCCTGCGCATCGGCACCCCGGCGGTCACCACCCGCGGTTTCAAGGTCACCCAGTGCACCGAACTGGCGGGCTGGATCTGCGACATTCTCGACCACCTCGGCGATGCCGACGTCGAGGCCAATGTCGCCCGTCAGGTGGCGGCCCTGTGTGCTGATTTCCCGGTTTACCGCTGAGAGCCGCAACTGGAGCAATGACTATGCAACGCTATTCGGGCTTCGGCCTCTTCAAGCACTCTCTCAGCCACCATGAAAACTGGCAGCGCATGTGGCGCACCCCGACCCCGAAGAAAGTCTATGACGTGGTCATAGTCGGCGGCGGCGGGCATGGCCTGGCCACCGCCTACTACCTGGCCAAGGAACACGGCATCACCAATGTCGCGGTGGTGGAGAAGGGCTGGCTGGGCGGCGGCAACACCGCGCGCAACACCACCATCGTGCGTTCCAACTACCTGTGGGACGAGTCGGCGCAGCTCTACGAGCATGCGATGAAGTTGTGGGAAGGCCTGTCCCAGGACCTCAACTACAACGTGATGTTCTCCCAGCGCGGGGTCTACAACCTGTGCCATACCCTGCAGGACATCCGTGACTCCGAGCGCCGGGTCAGCGCCAACCGGCTCAACGGCATCGACGGTGAACTGCTCAACACCCAGCAGGTGGCGGACGAGATCCCCTACCTGGACTGCTCGAAGAACACTCGCTACCCGGTGCTCGGCGCCACGGTCCAGCGCCGCGGCGGTGTGGCCCGTCACGACGCCGTGGCCTGGGGCTTTGCCCGGGCCGCCGACGCCCTGGGCGTGGACCTGATCCAGCAGACCGAAGTCATTGGTTTTCGCAAGGAAAACGGCGTGTGCATCGGCGTCGAGACCAACAAGGGCTTTATCGGTGCCAAGCGCGTCGGGGTGGTCACCGCCGGCAACTCCGGGCACATGGCCAAGCTCGCGGGCTTCCGCCTGCCGATCGAATCCCACCCGCTGCAGGCGCTGGTGTCGGAGCCGATCAAACCGATCATCGACAGCGTGATCATGTCCAACGCGGTGCACGGCTACATCAGCCAGTCGGACAAGGGCGACCTGGTGATCGGCGCCGGTATCGACGGCTGGGTCGGCTACGGCCAGCGCGGTTCCTACCCGGTGATCGAGCACACCATCCAGGCCATCGTCGAGATGTTCCCGGTCCTCTCCCGTGTGCGCATGAACCGCCAGTGGGGCGGCATCGTCGACACCAGCCCGGACGCCTGCCCGATCATTTCCAAGACCCCGGTGCCGAACATGTTCTTCAACTGCGGGTGGGGCACTGGTGGCTTCAAGGCCACCCCGGGCTCGGGCAACGTGTTTGCCGCAAGCCTGGCCAAGGGCGAGATGCATCCTCTGGCCGCCCCTTTCTCCATCGACCGTTTCCACAACGGCGCGCTGATCGACGAACACGGCGCTGCTGCGGTCGCCCACTAAAAGGACAACTACCTATGTTGCATATCTTCTGTCCTCACTGCGGCGAGCTGCGCTCCGAAGAGGAATTCCATTCGTCCGGCCAGGCGCATATTCCACGGCCCCTGGACCCCAACGCCTGCACCGACGAGGAGTGGGGCGACTACATGTTCTTCCGCGACAACCCTCGCGGCCTGCACCACGAGTTGTGGATCCACGCCGCCGGTTGCCGCCAGTACTTCAACGCTACCCGCGACACCGTCACCTACGAAATTCTTGAGACCTACAAGATCGGCACCAAGCCGCAATTCACCGCCAAGGCTGCTGGAGAGAAGGTATGAGCCAGACCAATCGCCTGTCCAACGGCGGACGCATCGACCGCAACAAGGTCCTGACCTTCACCTTCAACGGCCAGAGCTACAAGGGTTTTGAGGGCGACACCCTGGCCTCGGCCCTGCTGGCCAACGGCGTGGACATCATCGGCCGCAGCTTCAAGTACTCCCGGCCCCGGGGCATCTTCGCCGCAGGCTGCGAGGAGCCCAACGCGGTGCTGCAGATCGGCGCCACCGAAGCCACCCAGATCCCCAACGTGCGCGCCACCCAGCAGGCGCTGTACCAGGGCCTGGTCGCCACCAGCACCAACGGCTGGCCCAGCGTCAACAACGACATGATGGGCATTCTCGGCAAGGTCGGCGGCAAGCTGATGCCACCGGGCTTCTACTACAAGACCTTCATGTACCCGCAATCGTTCTGGATGACCTACGAGAAGTACATCCGCAAGGCCGCGGGCCTGGGCCGTTCGCCCACCGAGAACGATCCGGACACCTACGACAACATGAACCAGCACTGCGACGTGCTGATCGTCGGCGCCGGCCCCGCGGGCCTTGCCGCCGCCCTGGCAGCGGCCCGCAGTGGCGCCCGGGTGATCCTGGCCGACGAGCAGGAAGAGTTCGGCGGTACCCTGCTGGACAGCCGCGAGAGCCTGGACGGCAAGCCGGCGGCGGAGTGGGTGGCCAGTGTGGTTGCCGAACTCCAGTCGCTGCCGGATGTGTTGCTGCTGCCGCGGGCCACGGTCAACGGCTACCACGACCACAACTTCCTGACCATTCACGAGCGCCTCACCGATCACCTCGGCGACCGCGCGCCCATCGGCCAGGTACGCCAGCGCATCCACCGGGTACGCGCCAAGCGCGTGGTGCTGGCCACCGGCGCCCATGAGCGGCCGCTGGTCTACGGCAACAACGACGTGCCGGGCAACATGCTGGCTGGCGCGGTCTCCACCTATGTGCGCCGCTACGGCGTGGCCCCGGGCAAGAAACTGGTGCTGTCCACCAATAACGACCACGCCTACCGTGTGGCCCTGGACTGGCTCGACGCCAGCCTGCAAGTGGTGGCCATCGCCGATGCGCGGCACAACCCGCGCGGCGCCCTGGTGGAAGAAGCCCGGGCCAAGGGCATTCGCATCCTCACCTCCAGCGCGGTGATCGAGGCCCGTGGCAGCAAGCATGTGACCGGCGCGCGTGTAGCGGCCATCGACGTCAAGGCACACAAGGTCACCAGCCCCGGCGAATGGCTCGACTGCGACCTGATCGCCAGCTCCGGCGGCTACAGCCCGGTGGTGCACCTGGCCTCGCACCTGGGCGGCAAGCCGGTGTGGCGCGAAGACATCCTCGGTTTCGTGCCCGGTGAAGCGCCGCAGAAACGTGTGTGCGTCGGTGGCATCAACGGCGTCTACAGCCTCGGCGATACCCTGGCCGACGGTTTCGAAGGCGGTGTGCGCGCCGCCAGCGAAGCCGGTTTCCAGGCCGTGGAGGGCGTTCTGCCCAAGGCCCTGGCCCGTCTTGAGGAACCGACCCTGGCGCTGTTCCAGGTGCCCCACGAAAAAGGCACGGCGCGTGCGCCGAAGCAATTCGTCGACCTGCAGAACGACGTCACCGCCGCCGCCATCGAACTGGCGACCCGCGAGGGCTTCGAGTCGGTGGAACACGTCAAGCGCTACACCGCCCTGGGCTTCGGCACCGACCAGGGCAAGCTGGGCAACGTCAACGGCCTGGCCATTGCAGCTCGCTCGCTGAACGTCAGCATTCCGCAGATGGGCACCACCATGTTCCGTCCGAACTACACGCCGATCACCTTCGGCGCCGTGGCTGGCCGGCACTGCGGGCACATCTTCGAGCCGGTGCGCTTCACCGCGCTGCATGCCTGGCATGTGAAGAATGGCGCCGAGTTCGAAGACGTCGGCCAGTGGAAACGCCCCTGGTACTTCCCGAAAAACGGCGAAGACCTGCATGCCGCGGTCAAGCGCGAATGCCAGGCCGTGCGCGACAGCGTCGGCCTGCTGGACGCCTCGACCCTGGGCAAGATCGACATCCAGGGCCCGGACGCCCGGGAGTTTCTCAACCGCATCTACACCAACGCCTGGACCAAGCTCGACGTGGGCAAGGCCCGCTACGGCCTGATGTGCAAGGAAGACGGCATGGTCTTCGACGACGGCGTCACCGCCTGTCTGGCCGACAACCACTTCCTGATGACCACCACCACCGGCGGCGCGGCTCGCGTGCTGCAGTGGCTGGAGATCTACCAGCAGACCGAATGGCCGGACCTCAAGGTGTACTTCACCTCGGTCACCGACCACTGGGCCACCATGACCCTGTCCGGGCCCAACAGCCGCAAGCTGCTGAGCGAAGTCACCGACATCGACCTGGACAAGGACGGCTTCCCGTTCATGACCTGGAAGGAAGGCCTGGTGGGTGGCGTACCGGCGCGGGTGTTCCGTATCTCGTTCACCGGCGAGCTGTCCTACGAGGTCAACGTCCAGGCCGACTACGCCATGGGCGTGCTGGAGCAGATCGTCGAGGCCGGCAAGAAGTACAACCTGACCCCCTATGGCACCGAGACCATGCACGTGCTGCGGGCCGAGAAGGGCTTCATCATCGTCGGCCAGGACACCGACGGTTCCATGACCCCGGACGACCTGAACATGGGCTGGTGCGTGGGCCGGACCAAGCCCTTCTCCTGGATCGGCTGGCGCGGCATGAACCGTGAAGACTGCGTGCGCGAGCAGCGCAAGCAACTGGTGGGCCTCAAGCCGATCGACCCGACCCAGTGGCTGCCGGAAGGTGCGCAACTGGTGTTCAACCCCAAGCAGGCGATCCCGATGAGCATGGTGGGCCACGTGACCTCCAGCTATGCCCACAACTCCCTGGGTTATTCCTTCGCCCTGGGTGTGGTCAAGGGGGGGCTCAAGCGCCTGGGCGAGCGGGTCTTCGCACCGCTGGCCGATGGCCGGGTGATCGAGGCGGAAATCGTTTCCTCGGTGTTCTTCGACCCCAAAGGCGACCGCCAGAACATCTAAGGCACAACACGCTCATGTAGGAGCTGGCTTGCCAGCGAAGGCGGCCTCAAGGCTGCCACAAGGCCCAAGGGCCTCTTCGCCGGCAAGCCGGCTCCTACAGGGTGTTATCAACAGAATTCAGGACAGGTGCTCTATGACCGCAGTCAACGTTTACCAACAGCGCCCGACCACCGGGGCCAAGGCCGAGTCGTCGTTGCACCACGCCGACCTGCCGAGCCTGGTGGGCAAGGGCCGCAAGAACGCCGGGGTGACCCTGCGCGAGAAAAAACTCCTCGGCCACCTGACGATCCGTGGCGACGGCCACGATCCGGCCTTCGCCGCCGGCGTGCACAAGGCCCTGGGCATCGAGTTGCCGGGTGCCCTGAGCGTGGTGGTCAAGGGTGAATCCAGCCTGCAATGGCTGGGTCCGGATGAGTGGCTGCTGATTGTGCCCAGCGGCGAAGAGTTCGCCGCCGAGCAGAACCTGCGCGCCGCCCTGGGCGACCTGCATATCCAGATCGTCAACGTCAGCGGCGGCCAGCAGATCCTCGAACTGTCCGGCCCCAACGTGCGTCAGGTGCTGATGAAGTCCACCAGCTACGACGTGCACCCCAACAACTTCCCGGTGGGCAAGGCCGTGGGCACGGTGTTCGCCAAGTCGCAACTGGTGATCCGCCGTACCGGCGAAGACACCTGGGAGTTGCTGGTGCGCCGTAGCTTCTCCGATTACTGGTGGATGTGGCTGCAGGATGCCGCGGCCGAATATGGCCTGAGTGTCCAGGCCTGAACCCAGCTTGGCTTGGTAGGAGCGAGCTGGCTCGCGAAGGATGGATTTTCCGGAAGACCACAGCGCCCTTGGATTTTTCGCGAGCAAGCTCGCTCCTACAGAGAATCGACCGCGCTGCGGTTGCCCCAACGAACAGGAGTTATCCCGCATGAGCCGCGCCCCCGATACATGGATTCTCACCGCCGACTGCCCCAGCGTGCTCGGCACGGTGGACGCGGTGACCCGCTTTCTGTTCGAGCAGGGCTGCTACGTCACCGAGCACCACTCCTTCGATGACCGGCTCTCGGGCCGCTTCTTCATTCGCGTGGAGTTTCGCCAGCCCGACGGCCTCGACGAACAGGGCTTTCGCGATGGTCTGGCGCAGCGGGCCAAGGCCTTCGAGATGAACTTCGAACTGACCGCGCCGCACTACCGGCCGAAGGTGGTGATCATGGTCTCCAAGGCCGACCACTGCCTCAACGACCTGCTCTACCGCCAGCGCATCGGCCAGTTGCCCATGGACGTGGTGGCGGTGGTGTCCAACCACCCGGACCTCAAGCCCCTGGCCGACTGGCACCAGATTCCCTACCACCACTTCCCCCTAGACCCCAACGACAAGCCGTCCCAGGAGCGTCAGGTGTGGCAGGTGATCGAGGATTCCGGCGCCGAACTGGTGATCCTTGCCCGCTACATGCAAGTGCTGTCGCCGGAGCTGTGCCGCAAGCTCGATGGCAAGGCCATCAACATCCACCACTCGCTGCTGCCGGGGTTCAAGGGCGCCAAGCCTTATCACCAGGCCTACAACAAGGGGGTGAAACTGGTGGGGGCCACGGCGCACTACATCAACAACGACCTGGACGAAGGCCCGATCATCGCCCAGGGCGTGGAGGTGGTGGACCACAGCTATTACCCCGAGGACCTGATCGCCAAGGGCCGGGATATCGAGGGCCTGACCCTGGCCCGGGCGGTGGGTTATCACATCGAACGGCGGGTGTTCCTGAACGGCAACCGCACGGTGGTGCTCTGATGATTCCCGGGGCTGCTGCGCAGCCCTTCGCGAGCAAGCTCGCTCCTACAGGCGTTGCGCCTGTTCGCGCGAAAGCGATTTTGAAAACGAAACAGCATCTGTACCCGAGCAATCCACGTGTTTCCCCTTTGGGTTACGCGGTTCCATAACAACAACAGCGAGGTGAAAGCATGTCTGGTAATCGTGGTGTCGTGTATCTCGGCAGCGGCAAGGTCGAAGTACGGAAAATCGACTATCCAAAAATGCAGGACCCGCGTGGCAGGAAGATTGAGCACGGCGTCATCCTGCGCGTGGTCTCCACCAACATCTGCGGTTCGGACCAACACATGGTCCGTGGCCGTACCACCGCCCAGGTCGGCCTGGTCCTGGGCCACGAAATCACCGGCGAAGTCATCGAGAAGGGCAGCGACGTCGAGAACCTGAAGATCGGTGACCTGGTGTCGGTGCCGTTCAACGTCGCGTGCGGGCGCTGCCGCTCCTGCAAGGAACAGCACACCGGGGTCTGCCTGACCGTCAACCCGGCTCGCGCCGGTGGTGCCTACGGCTACGTCGACATGGGCGACTGGACCGGTGGCCAGGCCGAGTACGTGCTGGTGCCTTACGCCGACTTCAACTTGCTGAAACTGCCGAATCGCGACAAGGCCATGGAGAAGATCCGCGACTTGACTTGCCTCTCCGACATCCTACCCACTGGTTATCACGGCGCCGTCACTGCTGGCGTTGGCCCGGGCAGCACCGTTTATGTGGCCGGTGCCGGTCCGGTCGGTCTGGCGGCCGCCGCTTCTGCGCGCTTGCTGGGGGCGGCGGTGGTGATTGTCGGCGACGTCAACCCGGTGCGCCTGGCCCACGCCAAGGCCCAGGGTTTTGAAATTGCCGACCTGTCCAAGGACACCCCGCTGCACGAACAGATCGCCGATTTGCTTGGTGAGCCGGAAGTCGACTGCGCAGTGGACGCCGTGGGCTTCGAAGCCCGTGGCCACGGCCATGCCGGTGCTCAGCACGAAGCCCCGGCCACCGTGCTCAACTCGCTGATGGGCGTGGTGCGGGTGGCGGGCAAGATCGGCATTCCCGGCCTGTACGTCACCGAAGACCCGGGCGCGGTGGACGCCGCGGCGAAGATGGGCAGCCTGAGCATCCGCTTCGGCCTGGGCTGGGCCAAGTCCCACAGCTTCCACACCGGCCAGACCCCGGTGATGAAATACAACCGCCAACTGATGCAGGCCATCATGTGGGACCGCATCAACATCGCCGACGTGGTGGGGGTTGAAGTCATCAGCCTCGACGACGCCCCGCGCGGCTATGGCGAGTTCGACGCCGGCGTGCCGAAGAAATTCGTCATCGACCCGCACAAGCTGTTCAGCGCTGCCTGAGGACAGTCAGCCTTTGGGTTGAAGCCTGTCAGTCACTTAAAACGCCGCCTTCTCTTGCCGAGAACGCGGCGTTTTTTCTTCTGGGGGGAGGCACTTTCAATCAGGCGATCAGTGTGGCGCACAAGCGCCGTCCCAGCACATCCATCAGGTCGCAGCCATCGCGCAAGGGAATGGCGCAGAGCTGGGCCAACTCCTGGGCCAGTACCGGGTCCTTGCCCAGGGCATCGCTCAAGGCCAGTTGCTCCAGCACCTGGGTCACGGCGCGGATACGGAAGGCGGCGGCTTCATGGAGCACGTCCAGCGGCGCCTGGGTATCGATCAGTAGAGAGGGAATGTTGCAGTCGTGGCCGGTGATCGGCATGTAACGGTTCATTCGATAACACTCCTGTGTCGTCTTCCTGAATGCCGCCACTCATTTGTCGCCAAGCATTGGGTGGCAGCTGTACGCAGGTTGGCGAACCGGAGACACAAGAACCCGGCAGACCCTAAGGTCTCCCGCGCACAGCTGCCATGAAGCAACGGATGCGCATGCGCTCACGTTTTCCACTGTGTGCGGAAACCGTGTACGCCTTGTATCTAACGGGTCGCCAAACCCGGTCGCCATCTGGGCGACCGGCGGACTATAAGCCGCCGGCGCAGGGGCGGCAAGGCGTCGGGTGGTTGATGTCTTGCAGAAGGTTTCGTCCGCTGTGGCGTCGCTGAACGTGCATGAGGTCCTGTTTACGAGTCCGGTCCACTGAAATCGGTTGACCGCAAAGAGTCGACCTCGCAGAATGGAAAAACGTAGCCACAATGTAGCTACAAATAACGAATAGAGGTGATACCTTGGCTGCATTACTGAAAACCACTGACGTGCGTTGCCGCATAGACGAGGATTTGAAGGTCAGTGCCACCGCTGTGCTCAATGCCTGTGGGCTGAGCCTGAGCGAGGCCATGCGTCTTTTCCTGCGTCAGGTTGTGGCCGTGCAGGGGCTGCCTTTCGAAGTGCGTGTCCCATCGGAGAAAACCGCTCGAGCCATGGCGCAGGCGCGTGAGATTCGTCGTCAGTACGACTCGATTGACGACATGTTGAGGGATGCTGATGGCGAAGCCGGAGAGGAACCCAAAGCGCGCTGACCTGCCCAGGCAATGCGCACAAACGCCGGAGTTTAAAAAGTCCTGGGAGCGCTATCGGCGTGCAGGGCGTCGTGACATGCACGAAGTGCGCAAGGTCATGGTGCTGCTGTTCCTGGGGGAGCCGCTACCGGCGCAGTATCTCGATCATGCGCTGAAGGGGGAGTGGGACGGTTTCAGGGAGTGTCATATCGGTGGCGATTTTCTGCTGATTTATGACGTGGCCCGAGCCGGTCTTGTGACCTTTGTCGACCTTGGCAGCCATGCCGAATTGTTCAGATAGCCTAATGCAGATTGCACAAACCCGCCTATTGGCGGGTTTGTGTTGCCCGCCAATCAAGCCTGATCAATAGCCTCTACCCGGGTAGTCGAACCAGTGTTCGCCACTCAGGATTTCCTTTATGTCGGTCTCGGCCAGGATGCCTGGCGCATCCCGCTGGAAGCGCGAGCGCCACTGGGGCAGCCACCAGTAGTTCAGCGCCGTGCCTCTTGGTATCAGCACCAGGGTCAGGACGGGGCGGTCCATGGCGCCGCGTTGGTACAGCTGGTGGCTGCGGTCCATGAGGTCCAGGTAGTAGTCGAGGGGCAGGGACAGCATCAGGGCCGTGGTATGCACCTTTTCCGTCTGGGTTCGCTCTGGGTCCTGCAGCAGGTTCAGGGCTTCGCAGTAGTAACGCTCGGGTTGGCGGGCGAACGCCTGGGCCTCGGCAACGCCAAGAATGCCCAAGGCACTGCCGTCGTCGCGCCAGTCGGCTCCCTGGCGATCGCTGAAGTGCTGGCGGATGAAGCCGGTCAGGGGGCCCGGGGGCGTGTCGGCGCATTGGCTGCTATCGACCGGGGTGCCGATTCGCCAGAGCAAGACGGCGATTGCCAGGGCCAGCAGGAGACCGCTGTAGAGCGCAGCTTTCATAAGAGTCCGTTCGATGGATGGCGCCAGGCGAGGCGGGGGCTTGCATGGCAGGCAAGGGCCTGCCTGCAAGGACGCGGCGGGGGGCCTGGGCGCGGAGTTTACCCTGACGGCGTTCGCGGGCAAGCCCGTTCCTGCGGCAGAAGGTGCCTGTTACAGCGCCGCCAATTGCCCCTGGTACAACACCGGCCCGGTGGGTTGCCCGGTAGGCGAGCCGCCGTGGGGCTCCAGGCTCACGGCCAGGGCGATCGGGGTGCCCAGCAGTTCGCGTTGGGCCGGGCTCAGGTTGATCTTACCTTGGCCGCCTACCGGCACCACGCCGAGGGAAATCGGTTTGCCATCGGCAGGAATCGCCCAGAGTTCCAGGCTGCGGTCCAGGCCGATGGCAGCCAGGGTCAGGGGTTCCACTTGCAGGTACTGGGCGTGGGCCTTGATCTGCAAGGCCGGTTGCTGGTCGGCGCTGAGCAGGGTGGCGCTGTAGCGCACCTGGTCGTCCTGCCGGATAAAGCCGATGTACAGGGTGGCCAGCACGGCGCAGGCGGCGATCGCCAGGCGCAGGCGCATCCACAGCGGGTTTTTCTGCGGCATGTGCAGGACCTGGGGCTGGATACGCGCCTGGATGCCTTTCCACACATGCTCCGACACTTCCTGCTCGGGCAGGCCTGCAGTCAGGCTGGCGAGGCTCTCCTGCCACTGCGCCAGTTCCTCACGCAGGGCCGGGTCGTCCAGCAGGAGCATGTCGAAGCGCCGGCGCGCGGCGCCCTGCATCAGGCCGATGGCGTAGTCGGCGGCGAGGGCGCGGCGCCGTTCGGGGGTTCGATAATTCATGATTCAAGGCACCTGCGCAGGCGTTCCATGCCGCGGCGGATCCAGGACTTGACCGAGCCCAGGGGCGCGGCCAGCTGCTCGGCCAGTTCCGAGCAGGACAGGCCCTGGAAGTAGGCCACGGTGATGGATTGGCGTTGCATGCCCTCCAGGCTTTCCAGGCAGCGGTTCAGGGCCCGGGCCTGGCGGGCGCTGTCCAGTTGTTCGTGGGCCGAGGGGGCGTCGTCCATCAATTGCTGTTGCTCCCCCTCGCCCAGGGGCCGCTCGCGGTGCTTGCGCAGTTGGTCGATGGCCTGGTTGCGGGTGATGTTGATCATCCAGGTCAGGGGGGCGGACAGGTGCGGCTGGTAGCGCACGGCGTTGTTCCAGATGCGCACGAAGCTTTCCTGCAGCACCTCCTCGGCCAGGTCGCGGCGGCCCATGAAGCGCAGGGCCACCCCATTCAGGCACGGGGCAACGCTGCGGTACAGGGTTTCGAAGGCGCGGCGATCGCCCAGTGAGCACTGGGCTAGCAAGTGCCGCAGTTGATCGGGGTCGAGAGCGGAAATGGCGGTTCTCCAGGCAGGTGGCAAATGAATGGACCACGGCTGGCAACGGTCGATCCAGCCAGAGGGTAGTCCAGGGTGGGCGGTTGTTCCATTCACGGGTTGCGACCTCCTGCTACGGCCGGTGCCGATGTGCCTGCGCCGGTCGTCGTTGCTGCATATACGCAGAGCGGCGAGTCGTGGATGCGTGATTCTCGACTAAAATCCGCAGGGTGCGGGCGCCGCTGCGTCACTTTCGGAACATTCGCCCGATGCTTCAGTCAAAAGGCTGTTTTCCAGCCATCCGAACACGGGTGGTTTCCTGCCCCATGAGGTTGTTTCGATGAATATTCCACGCGGTTTCGCCTTGGCTACCCTGATGACCCTGGCAGCCGGTTCGGCCCTGGCCGGCGGTTTCAGCCTGAACGACGCGGCCAATGCCATTTCCGGCATGCAGGGCGGCGACAAGGCTGCCGCCGCGGCCCCCACTTCCCAGACCGCCGGCCTGCTCGGAGCCCTGGGTTCGCAACTGAATGTCACTCCCCAGCAAGCCATCGGCGGTACGGGCGCCATGCTTGGCCTGGCGAAGAACCAGTTGAGCAGCACCGACTATTCCCAGTTGAGCAAAAGTGTCCCGGGCCTGGACAAGCTCTCGGGCAGCAACGCCCTGGGCAGCCTGGGTGCCCTGAGCGGCCTGCTGGGTCAGTCGTCCGGGCAGACCAAGGGCCTGGACAACGCCCTGGGCGACGTCAAGGACACCAATGACCTGAACAACGCCTTCGGCGCCCTGGGCATGGAGAGCGGCATGATCGGCCAGTTTGCGCCGGTGATCCTGCAGTACCTGGGCCAGCAGGGCGTTGGCGGCTCCCTGCTGCAAAGCCTGAGCGGCATCTGGGGCGTGGCCAAGTAGCGCGCTCCGGCCCCGGCGCCTGGCGCGCCGGGGCCCTCCCAGTTTCCTGCAATCCTGGTCTTTACCTTTCCCGGAGTTTTCGCCGAATCGGGCCTGTGCTATATCTCGCGCCCCGTTTTCCAAGGAAGCTTGAACGCGATGTTCATGGATGCACTGAAGATGTCTCTGCCCGCCGATGCGGTGCTCGGTTTCATGCTCTACATGCTGGGCGCGGCCCTGGTCTTTGCCCTCTATGCGTTCATCTATACGCGCCTGACCCCCTATAACGAATTCGCCCTGATCCGCGAGGGCAACAGCGCGGCTTCCATCGCCCTGTCCGGTGCCTTGCTGGGTTTTGCCATTCCGGTGGCCAGCGCTATTTCCCATTCAATCTCGATCATCGACTTCCTGCTCTGGGCCGGCATCGCCGCGGTGGTGCAGCTGCTGGCGTTCTTTGTGGTCAGCCTGATCCTCAAGGGCCTGTCCCAGCGCATTGCCAGCCAGGAGTACGCGGCGGCGATCCTGGTGGCATCGGTTTCTGTCGGTGTCGGCCTGCTGAACGCGGCCTGCATGACTCCTTCGGTCTGAGGGCGCGGCCATGAAACGCAGCAAGAGCGTGCGCCTGGTGTTGCTGGGCAGCGTGCCGTTTGCCCTGGCCGCCTGTGACGGCCAGCCCCAGGCGACCCGGGAAGTGCGCCAGACCCAGAATTTCAGCAGCGTCAGCGAATGCGAACGGGCACAGATTCCGTCCGCCATTTGCCAGGCCGCCCGCGATGACGCCCGCGAGCGTGGGGAGCGTGTGGCCCCGCGTTACCTGGACCTGCAACGTTGCGAGGAGGATTTCGTCACCGCCAACTGCATGGTCTCGCGCGATAACCGAGCCTATGTACCGATTTCCAGCGGTTTTGCCCTGACCTCCCAGCGCACGGTGCCGGACAAGCCCGAAGAAGAACAACAGACCAGCTCCAGTGGTGGTGGTGGTGGTGGTGGTGGTGGTGGTGGTGGTGGTGGTGGCTCCAGCTCGGGCTCGCGCTTCTGGCGCTGGATCGGCCTGGATTCGACCCCTGAACCGCGCTATTTCAGCGAGGCCCTGTACAAGCAGCGCGATGGTCGTGGCGGTACCCAGCTGAGCACCCTCAGCCAGCAGGTGGAGGCCGGCAAGACCTTCTCCGGCGCCAGTGGCGGGCGCTTCGGGATATCCAGCCCGGAACACTTCACCAGCGCCGGCAACCCGCTGGCCGGCGCCCATGAAGTGGTCAGCCGCAGCGGCTTCGGTTCCTCCAGCCGCAGCAGTTGGAGCTTCGGTTCTTGAAGCGCATCCCCAGCACCCCGCGTGCGGACTGGCAAGCCACGGCGGAGCAACTGGGTTTTGCCTTCCACACCTTCGACGGTGAGCCTTACTGGGACGAGTCGGCCTACTACCGCTTCAGCCTGCGGCAGATCGAGGACGACCTGGAAGACCCGACCCAGGAACTGCACGAGCTGTGCATGGCCCTGGTGGCCGAGGTGGTGGACAGCGAGGAACTGCTGGAGCGCCTGGCTATCCCTGCGGCCTTTCATGAGTTGATCCGCCAGTCATGGAAGCAGGGCGATCCCCACCTCTATGGGCGCATGGACCTGTGCTACGACGGCACCGGCCCGGCCAAGCTCCTGGAAACCAACTACGACACGCCGACCTCGCTGTACGAGGCGAGCTTCTTCCAGTACGTCTGGCTCGAACAGCAGATGCAGCGCGGGCAATTGCCGGCCGGCTGCGACCAGTTCAACAGCATCGAGGACAAGCTGCTCCAGGCCTTCGTCCAGGGCGGCTTCAAGTCGCCGATGCACTTTGCCTCGGTCAGGGATTCGCTCGAAGACCGCGGCACGGTCGAATACCTGCGCGACATTGCCCGTCAGGCTGGCCTGGGGACGCGGTTGCTCGACATCGAGGACATCGGTCTGAATGCCGGCGGGCGTTTCGTCGACCTGCTGGGCACCCCCATCGACAGCCTGTTCAAGCTCTACCCCTGGGAGCACCTGTTCAACGAAGCCTTTGGCCCGGCCATTGCCGGCAGCCGCACGCAGTTTGTCGAGCCGCCGTGGAAAGCCATTCTCTCCAACAAGGGCGCGCTGGCCCTGCTCTGGGAACGGCATGCGGGGCACCCGAACCTGCTGCCGGCGTTTATCGACGACGACCCCGCCGCCAGCCTGGGCCCGGGGTGGGTGCGCAAGCCGTTCTTTTCCCGAGAGGGCGCCAATGTGGAAATCTGCACCGAAGGCGGCGAGCATTTGATCGAGGCCGGGCCCTACGGCGGCGGGCCCTGCATCCGCCAGCAGTTCCACCCCTTGCCGGTGTTTGCCGGCAACCACACGGTGATCGGCAGTTGGGTGATCGGGGACCAGCCGGCGGGTATCGGCATTCGTGAGGACAACTCGCCGATCACCAAGGACAGCAGCCGCTTCCTGCCCCACGTGATCAGCGATTGATCAGCGGCTTTCGCCCAGCAACTCGCTGATGCGCTGGTCCTTGTCGGTCCACAGCCGGTTGACCCAGTCCTGCACCTGCTGGCGGAACGCCGGGTCGTTTTCGTAATCGCCCTGCCACAGCGCGGGGTCCAGTTCGCGGGTGCGGATGTCGATGATCACCTTGGGCACGCTGCCGCAGATCAGGTCCCAGAAACCGGGAATGCGCTCCTGGGGATAGACCACGGTGACATCCAGCATGGCGTCCAGCTGTTCGCCCATGGCCGCGAGGACAAAGGCCACGCCGCCAGCCTTGGGCTTGAGCAGATGCTGGAAGGGCGAGCCCTGCTGCTGGCGCTTGGCCGGGGTGAAGCGGGTGCCCTCCAGGTAGTTGACCACGGTCACCGGCTGGCGCTTGAACAGCTCGCAGGCAGCCTTGGTGATTTCCAGGTCCTTGCCTTGCAGTTCCGGGTGCTTGGCCAGGAAGGCCTTGCTGTAGCGCTTCATGAAGGGGTAGTCCAGGGCCCACCAGGCCAGCCCCAGGAACGGCACCCAGATAAGTTCCTTCTTGAGGAAGAACTTGAAGAACGGCGTGCGCCGGTTGAGGGTCTGGATCAGGGCCGGGATGTCGACCCAGGATTGGTGGTTGCTCACCACCAGGTAGGAGGTGTCAACCCGCAGGCCCTCGCCGCCGCGTATGTCCCAGCGGGTGGGGATGCACAGGGCGAAGATCAGCTTGTCGATCTCGGCCCAGGTCTCGGCGATCCACATCACCGCGGCCGAGGCGTAGTCACGCAGGCGCCCAGGCAGGACCAGCTTGAGCAGGGCGAACACCATCAACGGGCCGAACAGCACCAGGGTGTTGAGCAGCAGGAGCAGGGTGACGAAACAGCCGGTGAGCAGGCGGCGCATAAGGCACTCTTTGCAATCTTTTGGGCGCGCCATGATAAGCAGCTTCGGCGGGCAGGCCAAATTCTAGTGTGCTGACGAATGTTTCACCTGGGGGCGGGTACGGTGGGTGGCAATTGGCTGGGGTGTCTATCGGGGCCCTTTCGCCGGCAAGCCGACTCCTACGGGGCTCGGGTAGAACCAATTCGTTGGCAGCGGTCTAAAATCCCGCTGCCCACTTTCTTCAAGGAATCCACCGTCGTGAAATCTGTCCTTGCTCTTGTGTCTCTGTTGGCGCTGCCGGTGATGGCTGCCGAGCCGACCCTGTATGGCCGTTACGAATACATCCGCCTGCCGGAAATCGGCGAAACCCTGCAAGCCAAGATGGACACCGGGGCCCTGACCGCTTCGCTGTCGGCCAAGGATATCCAGACCTTCACCCGCGATAGCGAGGACTGGGTGCGCTTCCGCCTGGCCACCAAGGACGCTGGCAGCAAGGTCTACGAACACAAGGTGGCGCGCATCAGCAAAATCAAGAGCCGTTCCGACGAGGACGATGACCGGGAAGAACCGCAGGCGGCCAAGCGCCCGGTGGTGGAACTGGAAATGTGCCTGGGCAACGTCAAGCGCACGGTGGAGGTCAACCTCACCGACCGCAGCAGCTTCAACTACCCGCTGCTGATTGGCGCCAAGGCCCTGCGCGAATTCGGTGCGGCGGTGAACCCGGCGCGGCGTTATACCGCCGATAAACCCGACTGCTGATTGACGACTTACCAGGCATCCGGCACCGTTCGCCCACTGAATTTGCGTGCTTGGATGCCATGCCCCATATCCTGATTGTCGAAGACGAAGCGGCGATTGCCGACACCCTGATCTTTGCCCTGCAAGGCGAAGGCTTCACTACCACCTGGCTGAGCCTGGGCCGTGCGGCCCTGGAGCATCAACAGGCGAGCCCGGCGGACCTGATCATCCTCGACATCGGCCTGCCGGATATCAGCGGCTTCGAAACCTGCAAGCAACTGCGGCGCTTCAGCGAGGTGCCGGTGATGTTCCTCAGTGCCCGGGACGGCGAGATCGACCGGGTGGTGGGCCTGGAAATCGGTGCCGACGATTATGTGGTCAAGCCCTTCAGCCCGCGGGAAGTGGCGGCGCGGGTCAAGGCGATCCTCAAGCGCATGGTCCCGCGGGTGGCTCCCGAGGCGGTCGCGGCGTTGTTCGTGATTGACCCTGAGCGGGTGCAGATCAGTTACCGTGGCCAGCCCCTGAGCCTGACCCGGCATGAGTTCCGCCTGCTGCAATGCCTGCTGGAACAGCCCGAGCGGGTGTTCAGCCGCGAGCAGTTGCTGGACGCCCTGGGGGTAATGGCGGATGTGGGCTATGAGCGCAACATCGACAGCCATATCAAAAGCCTGCGGGCCAAGCTGCGCCTGGTGGCGGCCCAGGCCGAACCGATCCAGACCCATCGCGGCCTGGGCTACAGCTACAGCCCGAGCCACGCCTGATGACCTTGGGGCTGCGGATCTTCCTGGTCTATTTGCTGTTCATCAGCCTGACCGGCTATTTCGTGCTGAGCACGGTGATGAAGGAGATCCGCCCCGGGGTCCGCCAGTCCACCGAGGAAACCCTGGTGGACACCGCCAACCTGCTGGCGGAGATCCTGCGGGATGACTTCAAGGCCGGCACCCTCAGCGAGAACCGCTGGCCGCAGCTGTTGCGTGCCTATGGCGAGCGGCAACCGGCGGCGACCATCTGGGGCCTGCCGAAGAATCAGGTCAACCACCGCATCTACGTGACCGACGCCAAGGGCATCGTGGTCCTGGATTCCAGCGGCCTGGCGGTGGGCCAGGACTATTCGCGCTGGAACGACGTGTACCTGACCCTGCGCGGCCAGTACGGCGCGCGCTCGTCGCGCTCGCTGGCCGACGATCCCAATTCCTCGGTGATGCACGTGGGTGCGCCGATCCGCGACAACGGCCAGATCATCGGCGTGGTCACTGTGGCCAAGCCCAACAGTTCCCTGCAGCCCTATGTCGACCGCACCGAGCGGCGCCTGCTGTGGTACGGCGCCGGGCTGATCGCCATGGGCCTGCTGTTCGGTGCCTTGCTGTCCTGGTGGCTGAGCGCCGCGCTGCGGCGCATGACCGCCTATGCCCTGGCGGTCAGCGAAGGGCGCCGGGCCGAGTTGCCGCACTATCGCGGCGGTGAAATGGAGCAGTTGGCCACGGCGGTGGAACACATGCGCACCCAGCTCGAAGGCAAGGCCTACGTCGAGCGCTACGTGCATACCCTGACCCACGAACTGAAAAGCCCCCTGGCGGCGATTCGCGGGGCGGCGGAGCTGCTGCAGGGCGAAATGCCCCTGGAACAGCGCCAGCGTTTCGTCGGCAATATCGACAGCGAAAGCGCGCGCATGCAGCAGTTGATCGAGCGCCTGCTGAACCTGGCGCAGGTGGAGCAGCGCCAGGGCCTGGAAGAGCGGGTGAATGTGCCCCTGGCGCCGTTGTGCAAGGAGCTGCTGAACAGCCAGCACGGGCGTATCGAAGGCAAGCAACTGCAGGTGGAACTTCAGGTGCCAGCGGACCTGGCCTGGTCCGGCGAGCCGTTCCTGCTGCGCCAGGCCCTGGGCAACCTGCTGACCAATGCCCTGGACTTCAGCCCCGTGGGCGGCCTGTTGCGTTGCAGCGCGCAACCTGTGGAGGAGGGCGTGGAGCTGGTGCTGTTCAACCAGGGCGAGCCGATTCCGGACTATGCCCTGCCGCGCCTGTGCGAGCGGTTCTATTCCCTGCCGCGCCCGGACAGCGGACGCAAGAGCACCGGCCTGGGGCTGAACTTCGTCGAGGAAGTGGTGCAGTTGCATGGCGGCCAGATGCGTATCGACAACGTTCCGGGCGGGGTGCAGGTGACCTTGCGCCTACCCTGAGCGGGGATTCTCCACAGACTCTCCACATTGCTTCCATAAAACCCCCATAGCCGCGTTCCAGACTCTCCTCCATTCGAACCGGGAGAGCCTCATGAACCGCAACCTGACCTTCAAACTCGGGGCCATTGGCCTGTTGATCCTGCTGTTGCTGATACCGCTGCTGATGATCAGCGGCCTGATCAGCGAGCGCCAGAGCCTGCGCGACGGCGTGCTCGACGATATTGCCCGCAGCTCCAGCACCCAGCAGCAGATCCGCGGCCCGGTGATGGTGGTGGATTACCGCAAGACCGTGCGCACCTGGAAGACCGACGAAAAGACCAAGAAGCGCTATCAGGACATCGGCGAGGAGCAAGGGCGCATGTTCTTCCTGCCGGAACACTTCGAGCTGGACGGCAAGGCCCAGACCGAGCTGCGTGCCCGGGGCATCTACGAGGCTCGGCTGTTCCACGCCGACAATCACATCAGCGGCCATTTCGCCGTTCCCGAGCAATACGGGATCAAGGAAGATTTTGCCGACTACCAGTTCGACCAGCCCTTCCTGGCGGTGGGCATCAGCGATATCCGCGGCATCGAGAACGCCCTGCAATTGCAACTCAACGGCCAGACCCTGGACTTCGCCCCGGGCACCTTTGTCAGTTGGCTGGATGAAGGCGTGCATGTGCTGCTGCCGCCCCTGGACCTGAAAAAGAACACCCGCCTGGATTTCGCCTTCGACCTGCGCCTGCAGGGCACCGGCCAGTTGCAGGTGCTGCCGGTGGGCAAGACCAGCAAAGTCCTGCTGACGGCCAACTGGCCGCACCCGAGCTTTATCGGCAACTACCTGCCGGTGCAGCGTGAAGTGACCGAGCAGGGCTTTTCAGCCATCTGGCAGACCTCGTTCTTCTCCACCAACCTGGAACAGGCCATGGAGCGTTGCGCATTCGGCACGCAATGCCAGGACTTCAACGGCCGCAGCTTCGGCGTGAGTTTCATCGACCCGGTGGACCAGTACCTGAAGAGCGACCGGGCCATCAAGTACGCCTTGCTGTTCATCGGCCTGACCTTCGCCGGCTTCTTTCTCTTCGAGGTGCTCAAGAGCCTGTCGGTGCACCCGATCCAGTACGGGTTGGTGGGCGTGGCCCTGGCGTTCTTCTACCTGTTGCTGCTGTCGCTATCGGAGCACCTGGGCTTTGCGCTGGCCTATGGCGTGTCGGCGGCAGCCTGTGTGGGGCTGATCGGCTTCTATGTCAGCCATGTGCTGCACAGCTGGCGTAACGGCGCGCTGTTCGCGATCGCGCTGGCGGCCTTGTACGGCCTGCTCTATGGCCTGCTCAGCGCCGAGGATTACGCGCTGCTGATGGGCTCGCTGCTGCTGTTCGGGCTGTTGGGCGTGTTCATGGTGCTGACCCGCAAGCTGGACTGGTATGGCATTGGCCAGCGCAAGGCAGCGCAGCCTTTGCAATTCGATCTGGAGGCCGTCCATGAGTAGGTCATTGGGTTTGCGTGAGGATCAGCGCCAGCGGGAGCATCTGGCGCAGCGCATCGGCCAGTTGTTTCCGCTCGATGCCTGGTGGCTGGTACGCCAGCAAGCCATGCCCCGTGCTGCAGGAGCCGGCTTGCCGACGAAGAGGCCCGATCGCCTGACCGATTAGACCGGCGGCCGGGTCGCCAGCATCGACGGGCGCTGGCTGATCTCGAAGTACCAGGCGGCCAGCTGGGGATGGTCCTGGCGCCATTCCAGGTCGGGGTGGCGGAAATCCAGGTAGCCCAGGGCGCAGGCAACGCTGATGGCGGCAATATCGAAGTGGCTGGCCAGTTCGGCAATCGCTTCGGCTTCGAGAACCGCCAGGGCTCGGCGGATCTTGTCGCGCTGGCCGTCGAGCCACTGTTCCCAGTGTTTTTCCGGGGCACGCAGGGCCAGCTCGTAGCGCACCAGTACCGAGGCGTCCATGATCCCGTCGGCCAGGGCCGCGAGCGTCAGGCGCCGCCAGCGGGCCGAGCCGTCCCGGGGGATCAGCGGGTTGCCGACGTGCTGCTGGTCCAGGTAGTCGAGGATTACCCGGCTGTCGTACAGCACCTGGCCGTTGTCCAGGCGCAGGGCGGGGATCTTGCCCAGGGGGTTGTCCTGGTTCAGCGCGGCGTCCGGAGCTACCGGGCTCAACTGGCTGGCTTGCAGGGCGACCCGGTTCAACTGCCCGGTTTCATGCAGCAGCACCATGACTTTGCGTACGTAAGGTGATGCCGGGTTGTGGAACAGCGTCATGCTTGGGGTGGACATGAATATTCCTCGCGGGTGGAAGTCTCGCAGCCCGGGGATCTTAGCGCAGCCTGTGGCATTGGCCACAGGGGCGATTGGCGGTACAGACGAGGAGTGATGAGTGCGCAGGTCCTATCTTCTACACGGGTTGTACAGCCTGGCCCTGACCCTGTTGGGCGCGCTGGCGGTGTATCTGGCCTTGCAATACGAGTTCCGCCGCAAGGGTGAAGGGGAGCCGGAGCTGGTCATGGCGTTCGCCTACATGGCCTGGTACTGGGCCCTGCCGGCACTGGCCCTGCCGGGCCTGGGCTGCGCACTGCTGGCCTGGCGCGGGCCCGACCCGGTGACCCAGCCCTGGCGCTGGAGCCTGGCGGCCAGCTATGTGCCGCTGCTGGGGCTGGCGTTGTTCAGCGTGCTGGTGGCCATCGAGGCGCTGCTGGAAAATCGCCTGTTCATCCCGGTGATGCTGATCGGCCTCGGGCTCTCGATGTACCTGTGGCGTGGTTTCCCGGCGCCAGGTTCAGGCCGCCGGCTTGCGCCGCAACAGGCCGCGCAGGGCGATCAGCGTCGGTAGGCCCAGGCCCAGCCAGCTCAAGCTGTCCCAGGCCCCGTCTCCCAGTAGCGCCGCGAACAACCCGGCGGCGCAGAGCAGGCCAATGCCCAGGGGCGCGGCGAAGACCTTCCAGAAGTTCGATTGCCGGGGTTTCATGGGCGCACCTGCGGTATCGACTTGCCGGCTCGCCGGCGGACTAGCCACAGGTACAGGCCGCTGCCCAGGACAATGATGGTCAGCACGTCCATCGCCGCCCACAGCACCTTCATCGGCATGCCGCCGTAGTCGCCGAAATGCAGCGGCTGGGACATGCCCATGGCGTCCATGTACCAGGGCCGCCCGGCCACGGCGGTGACCTGCAGGCTACTGGCGTCGATCAGCACCGGGGTCAGCAGGTGCGAAGTCAGGTGGCTGCTGCCCTTGAGGAACACCGCGTAGTGATGCTCGCTGGAAAAGCGTGTGCCGGGGAAGGCGATGAAGTCCGGCTGCATGCCCGGGGCGGCTTCCCTGGCGATATCCAGCAGGCGGCTGGCCGGCGCCAGTGAGGTCAGTGGCGGCGCGTCGCGGTAGGGCGCGACCATGGCGCTGAGGCTGTCGTTGCGCCAGGCGGCGATGATCAGGTCGGCACAAGCGCTGATCACGCCGGTAACGCCCACCACTAGGGCCCAGGTCAGGGTTACCACGCCGATCAGGTTGTGCAGGTCGAGCCAGCGCAGGCGGCTGGACTTGTCCTGGCGCACCGTGGCGAACTTCAGGCGGCGCATGAACGGCAGGTAGAGCACCGTGCCGGAGATGATCGCCAGCACGAAGAGGATGCCCATGAAGGCCAGCAGCAGCTTGCCCGGCAGCCCGGCGAACATGTCCACATGCAGGCGCAGCATGACCATCATCAACCCGCCATTGGCCGAGGGCATGGCCACGGCCTCGCCGGTGCGGGCGTCGAGCATGAAGGTGTGGGAGGAGTTGGGCTCGGTGCCGGCGGTCCTGGCCATGATGGTCATCACGCCATTGGGTTCGTCCTCGTCCCAGCCGAAGTACTGCATGACCTCACCCGGGCGATGAGCCTCGGCGGCCTTGACCAGCTGTTGCAGGTCCAGGTGCGGGGTGTCGGCAGGCATCTCCCGCAGTTCGGGGGAATCCCCCAGCAGGTGGTCGATCTCGTGGTGGAAGATCAGCGGCAGGCCGGTGAGCGCCAGCATCAGCAGGAACACCGTGCAGATCAGGCTGGTCCAGGTGTGGATAAAGGACCAGCGGCGGATTGTCTTGCTTTTCATTTCTTAGCCTTCAGACACACCAAGGCCGCCCTTGTCGGACGGCCTGGTTGTTAACTCAGCTGGTTACCATTGATAGGTGGCGCTGGCGACCACGCTACGCTGATCGCCGAAATAGCAGTAGGAACCATCGCAAGTGGAAAGGTAATCCTTGTCGAACAGGTTCGTGGCGTTGAGTTTCAGCGACGCTCCTTTGAGGCTGTTGTCCAGGCGGCCGAGGTCGTAATGCACGGCGGCATCGAACACCGTGTAGGCGTCGGCCTTGCCCAGCCAGGTGTTGGCTTGGTCGCCATAGGTATTGCCGGTGTAGCGGGCGCCCGCACCGATGCCGAAACCATCGAGTACGCCGGAATGCCAGGTGTAGTCAGTCCACAGGGAGGCTTGCTGGTTTGGCATCAGTTGCAAGCGGTTGCCTTTGTAGATGCCTTTTTGCACCTCAGACTTGGCCAGGGTATACGCGGCGATGACCTTGAGGTTTTCGGTTACGTCAGACACCGCCTCCAGTTCCAGGCCTTTGACCTTCACTTCGCCGGTCTGGTTGGTGATCGATTCGCCACCGGCGCCAATGCTGGTCACCAGGACATTTTTCTGTGTCAGGTCGTAGACCGCCGCGCTCAGCAGAGTGTTCGAACCTGGTGGCTGATATTTGACCCCCAGCTCCCATTGTTTGCCTTCCGTGGGTTTATACGATTCGGTCGGTGAAACGCTGGCGTTGCTCGCTGGCTGGAACGATTCGGCGTAGGAGATGTACGGCACAACACCCGAGTCGAACACATAGCTCAGCGCCGCATTGCCGCTGAAGTTCTTGCTGCGATCAGTGTTGGTCACGTCTTTCTTGTTGAGGTAGGTGGTGCCTTGGTGCACCCAGTCCTCACGGCCACCCAGGGTCAGGCGCCAGTTGTCCAGGGCCATCTGGTCCTGGACGTAGAGGCCGGTCTGAATGGTCTTCTGGTCGTAGTCGTAATAGGCGTCGGCGCGCGACGGACGAACAATCGACTGTCCATAGACCGGGTTGAAGATGTTGGTGGTTCCCCCGTTACCGTAGATCGACAGGTAGGAGGTATCGGTACGTTGGTGATCCAGGCCAAGCAGCACGGTGTGGCTGATGTCGCCAGTGGTGAAGTCCGCTTGGAAATTGTTGTCGACCGCGAACTGGCCGATGTCTTCGTCGACGTTGGTCGAGGTACGGCTGATGTTGCCCGCGGCATCAGCCGGGGAGTAGGCGTAAGAACCAACGGTCAACTGTTGGAAGGACAGCTCCGATTTGGTGTAGCGCAGGTTCTGACGGAACTGCCAGACATCGTTGAGGCGGTGCTCGAAGGCGTAGCCTAGCGCGTAGTAGGTCCGATCGTAGAACTCGTAGTCCGGGTCACCCAGGTTCTTGTGATGGGAAACGTCGCCCAGTGGCGACTTGATCTTGGTGCCCTGGATCGGCATGAACTGGCTGGTGGCACCCGTATCGTCACGGGTGAACTGCGTGAGCAGGGTCAGCTTGGTATCGGTATCGATGTTCCAGGTCAGGCTGGGAGCGATGTTGTAACGCTTGTTGTCGATGTGGTCGACCTGGGTGCCGGCGTCGCGAACGACGCCGCTGAGCCCATAAAGAAACTGGCCTTCATCGTCGATCTTGCCGGTGCTGGCGAAGTTGATCTGGCGGTAGTTGTCACTGCCGTACTGAATCTGGACGGCGTGGCTGGTGTCTGCGCTTGGGCGCCGGCTGACCATATCCAGCAGGCCGCCCGGTGGGGTCTGCCCATACACCGAGGACGCCGGGCCGCGCAGCAGGGCAAGGCGGTCGAGGTTCCAGGTTTCCGCTTTCGGATTGGCATACACACCGCGGGGCAGGGGCAGGCCGTCGAGAAATTGTGTGGGTTCAAAGCCACGTACACGCATCCAGTCATAGCGGGTGTCGCTGCCATAGCTGGCAGAAACAATCCCGGGCATGTAGCGCACGGCATCGTCTAGATTCTGAACGTTGCGGTCTTCCATCTGTTGGCGGGTAGCGACGGAAATCGAGCGCGGAGCTTCAACCAGCGAGGTATCGGTCTTGGTGCCGACGGCGGTACGTGTGGCGAGGTAACCGTCGACCGGGCCCCAGGCGCTCTCGCCAGCTTGCTGGCCGGTGATATTGGTTTGCGGCAAGGCCACCACGCCTTCCGGCGTGGCCACCAGGCTGTAGGTGCCGGCGCTGCTGTGCTCCAGTTGCAGGCCGGTGCCACGCAGGGCCTCACGCAGGGCGCCCGGTGCATCGAACTGGCCCTTGACCGGGGCCGAAGTCTTGCCCGCCGCCAGGGACGGATTCAGGCTCAGGGCCAGGCCGGCCTGGCTGGCGATCTGGTTCAGGGTGCTGGCCAGCGGTGCGGCCGGCAGGTTGTAGGCGCGCACGCTGGTGGACTGTTCGGCGGCCATCAGCGCCGGGCTGGCCAGGGGGACGCAGAGGGCGATGGCAACGGCCAAGAGACTGGGGCGCAACAGGGTGTCTAGCGGGCGGGACATACGGCGGCTCCTGAATGGAAATGTTTCGCAATTGCCTAGGTGCCGGACGAGATTGGAAAAGTGATAGGGGCGGATTGAAAATAATTTAGATTTAGACTGATTGAGGCTAATTCGCCGGCAAGCCAGCTCCTACGGGATCGGTGCAGGAGCCAGCTTGCCGGCGAAGGCTGCGACACCGACCTCAGTGCTTGGCGTCGGCCTTGGCCACCACCGTCACCCACCAGGGGGTGTGCCGTTCGATCTTCACCGGCAGGGTCGGCAGCAGGGCATTGAGCGCGAGGTCCGTGTCCTGCAACGGGAAACTGCCGGTGATCCGCAGGTCGGCCAGTTCCGGTGCGACGCCCAGGTGACCACGGCGGTAACGGCCCAGCTCATCGATCAGGTCACCGAGCCGGGCGTTGTCCACCACCAGCACGCCCCGGGTCCAGGCGTCGGCCCCCAGGTTCAGGGCCTGCAGCGGGCCGAGGCCATCGCGGCGCATCAGCACTTGCTGGCCTTCCTTGAACACGTGCTCGTCCTGACCGGCTTGCGGCCGCGCCGCCACCGCCGATTGCAGCACCCCGAGGCGGGTGCCCTGGTCCTCGCGCTTGACCAGGAACCGCGTGCCCAGGGCGCGCATACGGCCGTCGCGGGTTTCGACGATGAACGGCCGGCTGTCGTTGTGCCCGGTCTCGATCAGGATCTCGCCTTCCTGAAGCACGATCCGCCGCTGCTTCTCGTCGAAGCGCACATCCAGCGCACTGTGGGTATTGAGGTTGATCACCGTGCCGTCGGCCAGGCGCAGGGTGCGCTGCTCGCCGGTGGCGGTGCGCTGGTCTGCCAGCCAGTAGTCCATCGGCAGGTAGCGTTCCCCGGCAAACAGCGCCAGGCCGCCGAACAGCACGACGCTGGCGACCCCGCGACCCAGCTTGCGTACCCGCCGGCGCAAGCCTTCGCGCGATTGCAGCAAGGCGTTGCGGGCCGGGCCGGTGGCCACGCCAAAGCGCTGGTCGAGCATGCCCAGCTGGCGCCAGGCGCGGGCGTGTTCTTCATGGGCAGCGTGCCACTTGGCAAACTCTTCGCGCTCCACGGCACTGGCGCCGCCATCCAGCGACAGCTGCCAGGCGATGGCGGCATCCAGCACCTGGGCCGACACCGGCTTGGAACTCATGGGGGTCATAGCGGCTCCCCGTACAGGGCGATGTAGCACTGGCGGATGCCCTGGGCCAGGTATTGGCGCACCCTTGGCACCGAGACCCCCAGGCGTTCGGCGATCTCGGCGTGGCTCAGGCCGTCGAGGCGGTTATAGAGGAAGGCCATGCGCGCCTTGCTGGAGAGCTTGCCCAGCAGGCGGTCGATGGCCTTGAGGTCTTCGAGGATCATCTGCTGTTCTTCGGGCGACGGTTGTTCGCCTTCGGGGATCAGCATCAGTTCGCTGAGGTAAGCCTGTTCCAGCGCGGCGCGGCGGAAGTAGTCGAACAGCAGGCCCTTGGCGATGGCCACCAGAAACGCCCGCGGCTCCCGGGGCGCCTTGAGTTCGTCGCGGCCCAGCAGGCGCACGAAGGTGTCCTGGCTCAGGTCCTCGGCCCGCTGGCTGCAGGCAACGTTGCGCCGTAGCCAGGCCAACAGCCAACCACGATGGTCGCGATACAACGCACCAACCAGCTCATTGTGAGGGCTTTGGACTGACGACAACGGAACTCACCAATCGAGAAGTTTAAACTAACGAGAATTATTCGCGATTGTGGCAGAGGCGAAACAGTGGCGCAATTGACGCTGGTCGGCTGCCTTGTGGCTGAAAGAGGGCGGGTGCCCAAGGCAAGGAACCAGTTGTGTCGAGGGAACTGGCTCCCGTTGGCGTGCGCAGCACGCCCAAGGCGTTGTATCTGTTAGATCCAGGACTCAGGTTCTACGGCCGCGGCGCGACCGAGCGGGAGCAAGCTCCCTCGCCACAGTGCGGCTGCTCAGAACGAAGGGGCCTGCTGCCGGCGTTTCCACTGGCCCAGGCGCTGTTGCAGGTTCAGCGGGCTGTGGATCTGCTGCTGGCGGGCGCGGTTGAACAGGATCAGCGCCAGCTCCGCGGTGGCCAGGGCATCGGCCGCCGCGTTATGGCGCTCCACCACTTGCAGGTTGAACCAGCGCACCCAGTCGTCCAGCCCGGCTTCGCGGATCTGGGCCTGGGGGCACAGCAGCGGCGCCATGTCCGCCACATCGAGGAAGCTGTGTTGCAGGCGGTAGCCCAGGCTGTCCTTCAGCGCCCGGCCGAGCATGTGCTGGTCGAACGGGGCATGAAAGGCCAGCAGCGGGCTGTCGCCGACGAACTCCATGAAATCCAGCAGGGCCTCCACCGGATCACAGCCGGCGGCGATGGCGCTGGGCCCCAGGCCGTGGATCAGTACGCTGGGGCTGAGCTTGTGGCCCTCGCGTTGCAGGGTGCGCTCGAACTGCTGGCTGAAGTCGATGGCACCGTCTTCGATCACCACCGCGCCAATGGACAGCACCTGGTCGCGGTTGAGGTTGAGGCCGGTGGTTTCCACGTCCACCACCACCCAGCGTTGCTCTCGCAGGCTGCATTCGCCCAGCTCGGTGAACGCGGGCAGGCGGTCGCGGCGTTGTTGCTGTTGGGCCGTCAGGACGCTGACGGCAGGACGGAACCAGGCAAACAGGCTCATAACTGATACCGCAGGGCCAGACTGCTTTGCAGGCGCTGGGCCTGGCGCAGGGATTCACGCAGGATGCGTCGGTCCAGGTGATTGAGGCTGTCGGGGTCGACCCGATTGGAGTAGGGCTGGTTCTCCCGGGTTTGGCGTTGATGCTGCTGCATGCGGGTCTGCTGGATGAAGTGATAGGCCTCTTCATAGGCGGCGCCGTCCAGGGGTTCGATCACTTGTTTGGACACCAGCTGGCGCAGGCGCTCCAGGGTATTGATCGCGCCGATGCCGTTGGCCAGGGCCAGCAGCCGGGCACCGTCGACAAAGGGGGTGAGGCCCTGGACCTTGAGGTCCAGGGTGGCCTTTTCGCCATTTTTCCTGGCCAGCACGAACTCGCGAAAACGCCCCACGGGCGGGCGCTGGCGCAGGGCGTTTTCCGCCATCATGCGTTGGAACAGACGGTTGTCCGCCACCTGGTCGAGGATGCCCCGACGCAGTTGTTCGGCGCTCTGTTCATCGCCCCAGACCACCCGCAGGTCGAAATAGATGCTCGAACCCAGCAGGTTTTCCGGGGTGGCCTCACGGATGAAGGCCGCGAAGCGTCGGGCCCATTCAGCACGGGACAGGCACAGCTCGGGGTTGCCGGCCATGATGTTGCCCTTGCACAGGGTGAAACCGCACATGGCCAGGCTCTGGTTGATCTGCTGGGCGATGGGTAGCAGCTTGCCGCGGATTTCTGCCGCGTGGGCCGCGTCCCGGGCCTCGAACAGGATGCCGTTGTCCTGGTCGGTGTGCAGGGTCTGTTCGCGTCGGCCTTCACTGCCAAAGCACAGCCAGCTGAAAGGCACGCCGGGGTCGCCCTTGTCGGCCAGGGTCAGCTCGATGACCCGGCACACGGTGTGATCGTTGAGCAGGGTGATGATATGGGTGATCTGGGTCGAGGAGGCGCCGTGGGCCAGCATGCGCTCCACCAACTGGCCGATCTCGCCCCGCAGCGCCACCAGGTGTTCGACCCGGGGCGCGTTGCGGATGGTCCGCGCCAGGTGCACCAGGTCGACCCGCTGCAGGGAAAACAAATCGCGCTCGGAAACCACCCCGCACAGGCGCTGTTCTTTCACCAGGCAGACATGTGCGATATGCCGCTCGGTCATGGCGATGGCGGCGTCGAAGGCGCTGTGGTCCGGGCTGAGGAAGAACGGCGCCTGGGTCATGTGCTGTTCGATGGGCTGGTTGAGGTCCTGGGTGCCGTCGGCCACCACCTGGCGCAAGTCGCGCAGGGTGAAGATCCCCAGCGGGGCCTTGCGTTCGTCCACCACGACGATGCTGCCTACCTGCTGCTCATGCATCAGCGCCACGGCTTCGCGCAGCGGCGTCTGCGGTGAACAGGCCACCGGATGACGCATGGCCAGCTCGCCCAGGCGGGTGTTCAGCGAATACTGGGTGCCGAGGGTTTCCACGGCTTTCTGTTTGACTTGCTGGTTGACCTGGTCCAGCAGGCTGCTGACTCCACGCAGGGCGAAGTCGCGAAACTCCGCGGACAGGGCGAACAGCTTGATGAAAGCGCCCTTGTTCAGTTGCAGGCAGAACGTATCTTCGGCGGCGCGATGCTCGGTGCGGGTCGCGCGCTCACCCAGCAGCGCGGCCAGGGGGAAACACTCGCCGGAAGTGATTTCGAAGGTGGTCTCGGTGCTGCCCTTGGCGGCGTGTGTGCGTTCGCCCACCACGCGGCCCTGCTTGACGATATAGAAGTGCTCAACCGGGCCGTCGGCCGGCTTGATGATGCTGTCGCCGGGGCCGTAGAAGCGCAGTTGGCATTGTTCTACCAGGTAGGCCAGATGCAGCTGCTCCATCTGGTTGAACGGCGGGAACCGTTGCAGGAACTGCACGGTCCCCTGGATGTTCTGCAACACCGCGGTCTTCCCGGCCTGGGTGAAGGCGTCCGCTTTACTCATAACGATTACCGCAGTCTTTTTGGATTTGTTGTGGTCGGATCACGGCATGGTCGGCTGCAACGTCTGGGGTGCCCATTGGACGTAAGTCTAGGTAGCGCCCTAGGGGCCGGACATTTGGCTTTGAAGCGTCGGCAATCAATGCGAAAAAGCTCTGATCAAGACTCTTGGCAATTTTTCCGACGAAGTGCACATTGGAGGCCTGCTTAGCGATGTCTGACCACTGTGCTAGGGGATTGATCTGTTCATGTAGAGAAATGTATGCCCGACCACGATATTTTGAGTGACGCCGAGCGCGAGGCCCTGAGTGCGGTCATGCTGGAACCGGATCTGCCGCCCCAGCGGGTGCTGATCGCCGATGACGACAAGGATGCACGGGAGCTGCTTGCGGAGATTCTTGGCCTGGATGGCATCCGTTGCATCACGGCGGCCAGTGGCAAGGCCGCACTTGAGTTGCTTGAATCGAATAAATCCATCGGCCTGTTGATCACCGATCTGCGCATGGCGCCCTGCAATGGCCTGGACCTGATCCGCCAGGTGCGTGAATCGGAGCGGGCGGCGCTGCCGATCATCATCATTTCCGGCGACGCCGATGTCCGCGATGCCATCGCCGCCATGCACCTGAGCGTGGTGGACTTCCTGCTCAAGCCGATCGACACCACCAAGCTGCTGGCCCTGGTCAAGCACGAGCTGGGCGTGGTGCTCTAGCCGATCCCTTGCCACACAGGCGAAAAAAAGCCCCGGCCTTGCGACCGGGGCTTTTTTAATTACTGCTGGTTACGCGGGCTTACAGACCGTTCTTGGCCTTGAACTCGCGACGCCGGCGGTGCAGGACCGGCTCGGTGTAGCCGTTTGGCTGCTTGGTGCCTTCGATCACCAGTTCCAGGGCGGCCTGGAAGGCGATGTTGCTGTCGAAGTCCGGTGCCAGGGGGCGGTACAGCGGGTCGCTGGCGTTCTGCCGGTCAACCACCGGAGCCATGCGCTTGAGGCTTTCGAGCACCTGCTCCTGGGTGACCACGCCGTGGCGCAGCCAGTTGGCGATGTGCTGGCTGGAGATACGCAGGGTGGCGCGGTCTTCCATCAGGCCGACGTCATTGATGTCCGGCACTTTCGAACAGCCCACGCCCTGGTCGATCCAGCGCACCACGTAACCGAGAATGCCCTGGGCGTTGTTGTCCAGTTCGTTCTTGATCTGCTCTGGCGTCCAGCTCGGGTTGACCGCCAGCGGGATGGTCAGGATGTCATCCACCGAGGCGCGGGCACGCTTGGCCAGTTCGGCCTGGCGGGCGAATACGTCGACCTTGTGATAGTGCAGCGCGTGCAGCGCAGCGGCGGTCGGGGATGGAACCCAGGCAGTGTTGGCGCCGGCCAGTGGGTGAGCGATTTTCTGTTCGAGCATCGCTGCCATCAGGTCCGGCATCGCCCACATGCCCTTGCCGATTTGCGCGCGGCCTTGCAGGCCGGTGCTCAGGCCGATATCGACGTTCCAGTTCTCGTAGGCGCCGATCCATTTCTCGGCCTTCATGTCGGCCTTGCGCACCATGGCGCCGGCTTCCATGGAGGTGTGGATTTCGTCGCCGGTACGGTCGAGGAAGCCGGTGTTGATGAACACCACGCGCTCGCTGGCCGCCTTGATGCAGGCCTTGAGGTTGACCGTGGTGCGGCGCTCCTCGTCCATGATCCCGACTTTCAGGGTGTTGCGCGGCAGGTTCAGCACCTCTTCGATGCGGCCGAACAGCTCGTTGGTGAACGCCGCTTCTTCAGGGCCGTGCATCTTCGGCTTAACGATGTACATCGAGCCGGTGCGGCTGTTCTTGCGCGACGTGTTGCCGTTGAGGTTGTGGATCGACGCCAGGCTGGTGACCAGGCCGTCGAGGATGCCTTCCGGCACTTCGTTGCCATCCTTGTCGAGGATCGCATCGATGGTCATCAGGTGGCCGACGTTGCGCACGAACAGCAGCGAACGACCGTGCAGTTTCACCGGCTCGCCATTGACCCCGGTGTATTCGCGATCGGCGTTCATGGTGCGGGTGAAGGACTTGCCACCCTTGGAAACTTCTTCCGCCAGGTCGCCTTTCATCAGGCCGAGCCAGTTGCGGTAGATCACCACCTTGTCGTCGGCATCCACTGCGGCGACCGAGTCTTCGCAGTCCATGATGGTAGTCAGGGCCGCTTCCATCAGCAGGTCCTTGACCCCGGCGGCGTCGGTCTGGCCGACCGGGCTTGTGGCGTCGATCTGGATCTCGAAGTGCAGGCCGTTGTGTTTGAGCAGGATCGCGGTAGGGGCCGCAGCGTCGCCCTGGTAGCCGATCAGTTGCGCGTCGTTGCGCAGGCCGCTGTTGCTGCCACCCTTGAGGCCGACCACCAGCTTGCCGCCGACGATCTTGTAGCTCACCGAGTCCACGTGGGAGCCGGCAGTCAGCGGCGCGGATTCATCGAGGAAGGCGCGGGCGAAGGCGATGACCTTGTCGCCGCGGACCTTGTTGTAGCCTTTGCCTTTTTCCGCACCATCGGCTTCGCTGATGGCATCGGTGCCGTACAGGGCGTCGTACAGCGAGCCCCAGCGAGCGTTGGAAGCGTTGAGGGCGAAGCGCGCATTCATCACCGGCACCACCAGCTGCGGGCCGGCCATGTGGGCGATTTCTTCATCGACGTTTTGCGTCGTGGCCTGGAAATCCGCCGCTTCTGGCAGCAGGTAACCGATGTCTTGCAAGAAGGCTTTATAAGCCACAGCGTCATGCGCCTGGCCGGCACGGGACTGGTGCCAGGCATCGATACGTGCCTGGAAGTCATCGCGTTTGGCGAGTAGGGCTTTGTTCTTCGGCGCCAGGTCGTGAATGACCTTGTCTGCACCGGCCCAGAACGAGTCGGCGGTGAGGCCGGTACCGGGAATGGCTTCGTTGTTCACGAAGTCGAACAGGACTCTGGCGACCTGCAGGCCACCGACTTGAACGTGCTCAGTCATTGCTTGCCTCACTCTGCTCAGCTATTTCGCTTTTCAGCTCTTCAAATTAACAATGAAGCCGGCGGCCATTTAAAGCACAACCCTGTTCTCCAGTACATGCCATCGCTGGCGGCTGGGTCCTTCCAATCAACGGCGGAGCCTTGCTGACGGGCTGTTGCGGGGGTTGCGATCAGGCCTTGGCGAACATCGTTCCAACGTTATGTAGTGCGCGCTGCGGCATACTACATGATGAACTGCGGTTGTGAAAATTAGACTAAAAGCGTCGTTCCGCGACTTTAAAGTGCAGTGCGGTCACGCAGGGGAATGCGATGTTCTCAAAAAACCGGTGGATTGTTCCATATAAATACAAAAAGTTGTACACGATTTGTGTTTTGCCTTGCGCACCCTCGTAGGAGCCGGCTTGCCGGCGAATGGGCCTTCGGGGTTTGCGTCGGCCTTGCGGGCGCATTCGCCGGCAAGCCAGCTCCTGCACAAGCTGCTGCTATGGGCTGGAAGGCGCGGGGAATGAGGCTGCCTATACTGGATCTTTCATTGCTCAAAGAGGGCTGCGCCATGGACCATCTCGTTCTCACGGTATTCGCCCCGGACAAGGCCGGCCAGGTCGAGCGCATTGCCCAGTGCATCGCCGAGCATGGCGGCAACTGGCTGGAAAGCCGCCTGTCACGCATGGCCGGGCAGTTCGCCGGGATCCTGCGGGTGGCAGTGCCGGCCGAAGCCTACGATGAACTGGTGGATGCCCTGCAAGGCTTGTCGGCCCAGGGCATTCGCGTGTTGATCGCCGAAAGCGGTGTGGAGCAATCCTGCACCTGGAAACCCATCGCCATGGAACTGGTGGGCAACGACCGCCCGGGAATCGTGCGCGACATCACCCGGCTGCTGGCCGAGCAGGGGGTGAACCTGGAGCGCTTGGTGACCGAGGTGCGCCCAGCGCCCATGAGCAGCGAGCCGCTGTTCCACGCCGAGGCGATCCTTGCGGTGCCCCTGACCCTGTCCCTGGAAGTGCTGCAGGCGCGCCTGGAAACCCTGGCGGACGACTTGATGGTGGAATTGGTCCTGCGCAGCGAGCCCTGAGCCTTGTGAGGGTTATCCCAGTAAACCGTGCATGTGCCTGTGGATAACCTGTAGAGACCAGGCCCTGGCCCAGAGCCAGCGCGGCGTTGCGCCAGTTGATCAAAAAACCAGCAGTTTCAAGGGCTTGTGCACAAAGGACGGGGATCAGGTTGTGGATAACCTTGGGAAGAACCGCTGCAAGCCACGAAGAACGTGGCCTGCAGGGCTTTGTGCGTTTATTGATCAGCGACGCCCGCGTAGGCTGAGCCAGGCATCCACGCTGTATACCGCCAGGCCGGCCCAGATAAACATGAAGGCCAGCAGGGTGCTGGAGGACAGGTGCTCGTCGAACAGCAGCACGGCCTGCAGCAGCACCAGGGTGGGAGCCAGGTACTGGAGGAAACCCAGGGTGGTATAGGGCAGGTCCCGTGCGGCAGCGTTGAAGCACACCAGAGGTACCAGGGTCACCGGGCCGGCGGCCACCAGCCACCAGGCCTGGGAACTGCTCCAGAACTCGGCATGGGCACTGCTGGCATCGGGGTGCAGCAGCAGCCAACCCAGAGCGATGGGCACCAGCATCCAGGTTTCCACCACCAGGCCGGGCAGGGCCTTGACCGGCGCCTGCTTGCGGATCAGCCCGTAGAAGCCGAAGCTCAGCGCCAGCATCAGCGAGACCCAGGGCAGGCTGCCTACCTGCCACACTTGCTGGGCCACGCCCACCGCCGCCAGGATCACCGCCAGCCACTGCATGCGCCGCAGGCGTTCGCCAAGAATCAGCATGCCCAGCAGCACGTTGACCAGTGGGTTGATGTAGTAGCCCAGGCTGGCTTCGAGCATGCGCCCGTTGTTTACCGACCAGACGTAGGTCAGCCAGTTGGCGGCGATCAGGGTGCCGCTCAGGGCCAGGATCGCCAGGCGCCTGGGGTTGTCCCGCAGTTCGCGCCACCAGCCGGGGTGCTTCCACACCATCAGCAGCAGGGCGCCGAACAGCGCCGACCAGAGCACCCGGTGGATGATGATCTCGACCGCGGGAACGCTGGCGATAGCTTTGAAATAGAGCGGGAACAGACCCCAGATGATGTAGGCGGTCAGACCCAGGATGTACCCGCGGCGCGGGTTGGCGGCTTGCATGCAGAATCCTTGCTTAGGCAGCTAACAAAGCCGCAATTGTAAGGACAATTGTCTAGACCTGTCCTGACTTTTACCCCGCTGCCCACTGTGGACGCCGGCTTGCCGACGAGGGCAATCTCTCGGGCCCTTTCGCTGGCAAGCCAGCTCCTACGGCTGGCGCCCTTGTGTGGGTACCGGCTTGTCGGCGAAGGCGATTTCTCGGGTCCCCTTCGCTGGCAAGCCGGCTCCTGCAGGCCGGGTCAGAACAGCTTGAGGGGTTCTTCGTTGAGGGCCGCCAGCTGTTCGCGCAAGGCCAGCACCTGATCGCCCCAATAACGTTCGCTGCCGAACCAGGGGAAACTGTGGGGGAACGCCGGGTCGTCCCAGCGTCGTGCCAGCCAGGCGCTGTAGTGCATCAGGCGCAAGGCTCGCAGTGGTTCGATCAGGGCCAGCTCCCGCGGGTCGAAATCATGGAACTCGCTGTAGCCATCCATCAACTCGGACAACTGGCCCAGGCATTCCTGGCGGTCGCCGGCGAGCATCATCCACAGGTCCTGCACCGCCGGGCCCATGCGGCAGTCATCCAGGTCGACGATATGGAACATCTCGTCGCGGCACATCATGTTGCCGGGGTGGCAGTCGCCGTGCATCCGGATGTTCTGGTGTGGCGTGGCCTGGTAGACCTCTTCCACCCGCTTGAGCAGGTCCCGGGCCACCGACTCGTAGGCTGGCAGCAGGCTCTTGGGGATGAAGTTGCCCTGCAGCAGGGTTGCCAGGGAATCGTGACCGAAGTTCTTCACCCCCAGGGCTTCGCGGTGTTCGAACGGGCGGGTGGCACCCACCGCGTGCAGGCGGCCCAACAACTGGCCGAGACGGTAGAGCTGGTCCAGGTTGCCTGGCTCCGGGGCGCGCCCGCCGCGGCGGGGAAACAGGGCGAAACGAAAGCCCGCGTGTTCGAACAGGCTGGCGCCGTCGTGAATGATCGGCGCCACCACCGGCACGTCGCATTCGGCGAGTTCGAAGGTGAAGCGGTGTTCTTCCAGGATCGCTTCGTTGGTCCAGCGCTGGGGCCGGTAGAACTTGGCGATCAGTGGCTCGCTTTCGTCGATGCCGACTTGATAGACGCGATTTTCGTAGCTGTTGAGCGCCAGCACGCGGGCGTCGCTGAGAAAGCCGATGCTTTCAACGGCGTCCAGGACCAGATCGGGGGTCAGTGTTTCAAACGGGTGCGACATGCTTACTCCTGCGCGCAGCAGGCTGCCGCGTCCGGCCAAGCATGGTAACGCAGACGGGGAGCCAGCGGGGGAGGGTTTGCCGGTGGTTCGGCCGTGCGTCGGGTTCGCAACCCAGCCGGTTCCTGCGGGTGCAGAAGCCGGCCGGGCGCGAGGCGGGGTCAGGCGCCGATGACGCCGCCGTCTTCCCGGGTGATGGCCATGACCGAGGAGCGTGGCTTGCCGTTGGGCAGGTGTTCGGGGAAGGTCGAACCGCCGTTTTCCCCAGGGTGCTGGATACCCACGAACAGGGTCTTCTGGTCCGGGGCGAAGGCGATGCCGGTGACTTCGCAACCCACCGGCCCGACCATGAAACGGCGGATCTCACCGCTGTCCGGGTCGGCGCAGAGCATCTGGTTGTTGCCCATGCCGGCGAAGTCGCCGCTGTTGCTGTAGTCGCCGTCGGTGAGGATCCACAGGCGCCCGGCCTTGTCGAAACCCAGCCCGTCGGGGCTGTTGAACATGTTCTGCGGGGTGATGTTGGACGACCCACCCTTGGGTTGGCCGGCGTGCACCCCCGGGTTGCCGGCCACTACGAACAGGTCCCAGGAAAAAC
Organism: Pseudomonas protegens CHA0; assembly: GCF_000397205.1. Lineage (NCBI taxonomy): Bacteria > Pseudomonadati > Pseudomonadota > Gammaproteobacteria > Pseudomonadales > Pseudomonadaceae > Pseudomonas > Pseudomonas protegens. The sequence goes on along the minus strand of NC_021237.1, from coordinate 6,285,318 downwards.
TCATGGCACCATGATCGTCGTCGCCGGTGCGCCAGCGCAGGATCTGCCCGTAGACGTTCTTCTCCCGCGGGTTGGGGCCGCCTACCGGCTGGCCGTCCTCGCCACGCTTGGAGTTGTTGGTCAGGGTGCAATAGACCTGGCCGTCCTTGGGGCTGACCACTATCCATTCCGGGCGGTCCATGCGCGTGGCCTGGACCACGCTGGCGGCCAGGCGAGCCTGGATCAGCACCTGGGCCTGGTCGGCGAAGCCGCTGCTGGCGTCGATGCCGTTCTTGCCGTGGGTCAGCTCGATCCACTGGCCCAGGCCCTTGGGGTGGTCCGGGTTGCCGTCGCCGGCATCGAAGCGCGCCACGTACAGGGTGCCGTGGTCCAGCAGGTCGCGGTTGGCCTTGGGGTTGCGGTGGTTGATCTTGTCGCGGCTGATGAACTTGTAGATGAATTCGCCACGCTCGTCGTCGCCCATGTAGACCACGGCGCGGCCGTCGCGGGTTTCGGCCAGGGCGGCGTTTTCGTGCTTGAAACGACCCAGGGCGGTGCGCTTGACCGGGGTCGATTGCGGGTCGAACGGATCGATTTCCACCACCCAGCCGTGACGGTTGAGTTCGTTGGGGTTCTTCGCCAGGTCGAACCGCGGATCGTGCAGGTGCCAGTTGATCTCCTTGCTGGCCACCACGGCGCCGTAACGCTTCTGCGCGGCGTCGAATTTCTGCTCGGCGTTGCTGCTGCCGAAGCAGTCGGTGAAGTTCTCTTCGCAGGTCAGGTAGGTGCCCCATGGGGTCTTGCCGTTGGCGCAGTTCTGGAAGGTGCCGAGGACTTTCCTGCCCTTGGGGTCGGCGCTGGTCTTGAGCAGATCGTGACCGGCTGCGGGGCCACTCAGGCGGATCGGCGTGTTGCCGTGGATCCGTCGGTTGTAGCGTGAGCCCTGGACGAACTGCCACTGGCCATTCTTGCGCTGCACTTCAATCACCGACACGCCTTCGCTGGCCTGGGCCTTGCGCACGTCTTCGGCGGATTGCGGCAAGCCGCCATGGGGGTAGAGGTAGCGGTAGTTGGTGTATTCGTTATTGATGGCCATCAGCGCGCGGTGGCGGTCGTCCGGGAAGGCGAACAGGCTCATGCCGTCGTTGTTGTCGCCAAACTGCACTTCCTGGGCCCGGGCGGTGCCATTGCCGCTGGGGTCGAAGGCCGGGCCGTTCTTGGCCAGTGGCTGGCCCCAACTGATCAGTACCGAGGACTTGTAGCCAGGTGGCAACGTGATGCTGTCGCTGGTGGCGGCAGGGATGCCGGCAAAGCCCAGCAACTGGCTGGTGCCGGCGCTGACGCTGGCGGCCAGGGCGCTGCGGCTCAACAGGTTGCCGCCCAGGAACAGCGCTGCACCGCACAGGGCGCCGGCACCGATGAAACCGCGGCGGCTGAGGCCGACCATCTGTTCCAGGTCGGTGGGTTGGTCTTCTTCTAGTAACAGGCTCATATCAGGCTCCCTGCAGGTTTTTGCAGCCACCTTAATGAGCCCCCATGACGAATATGTTGCAGTGAAATGGCGGTGGAGCCTTGGTCAGAGCGGGGTTCCGATCAGCACGTGGGACGGTGAGAACTGCACCTGGACGGTCGAGGATTCCTTCAACTCCAGGGTCTTGAGCAGCAACGGCTCGGCCAGGGCGCACAAGGTCTGACCATTGGGCAGGGCAATTCGCACCTCGCAGGGGCCGTCCTCGGCGTCGAGAATCTGCTCGATCGTGCCCCTCAGGCAATTGTGTCCAGTTGTTACTTGGGCGCCCGCAGCTTGTACGTCCAGCCAGCCAGCCTTGATCAGTGCCACCACTTCGGTCCCCGGCAGCAGTTCCAGGCGCAGGGTGCTGTCGTGGGTGATCTGCGCCTGGAGTTGCAGGCCCTCGGGCAGTTCCAGGACGATCAGGTCGTTGCAGCCCTGGCTTTCGACAGCCCGGACCTTGCCATGCAACTGATTGCGCGCGCTGGTGCGCAGCATCAGGCGGCTGAGCAAGTCGAGGTCGCTGGTGTCTTCCGCCGCTTCCAGTACCTGGGCCTGCAGAGCTTGCAGGCGCTGGTAAAGACGCAGCACCCGCTCGCCCTCGGCGGACAGCTTGGCGCCGCCGCCGCCCTTGCCGCCGACGCTGCGCTCCACCAGCGGGCTCTGGGCCAGGTTGTTCAGTTCGTCGATGGCATCCCAGGCTGCCTTGTAGCTCAGGCCGGCGCTTTTTGCCGCGCGGGTGATGGAGCCTTGTTCGGCGATGTGTTGCAGCAAGGCAATGCGTTGCGGGCGGCGGACGATGTGCTGGGTCAACAGAGTGGGCAAGGACATGGCGGGGGGCGCTTTGAACACTGGGGGTGGACTGGGAGTTTGCGGCTTGGGCGACGAGAGTCAAGTCAGTCGCCGGTGCCGGGGCTTGGGGTCCTGGCCAGGCAGTAGATATCCACCCGACGGGCACCGGCGTTGATCAGCAAACGGGCCAGGGCCTGGGCGGTGGCGCCGGTGGTCAGGACATCGTCCACCAGGGCCAGGTGTCGTCCTGCAACCTGGGCCTGATCTGCTAGGGCGAAGGCCTGGCGCAGGTTGCGCTGGCGGGCCCGGGCATCCAGGCCCTGCTGGGCGGGGGTGTCTTGGGTGCGCAGGAGGAGCTTGGGTTGCACCACCAATTGCAACGAAGCGCCCAGCCACTGGGCCAGCATGCCTGCCTGATTGAAGCCGCGCTGGCGCAGCCGCCTGCGGGACAGTGGCACCGGCAGCAGGCAATCAGGCCGTGGCAGGCCTTCATCGAAGCGATAGTGGAGGAACTGGCCGAGAAGTTCGGCCATCAGCCGGCCAAAAGGCCATTTCTCATGGTGCTTGAAACGACTGATCAGGCTGTCCACCGGGAAATCGTAGCGCCAGGGTGCGATCACCCGCTGAAACGCCGGCGGCTCTTGCAGGCACTGGCCACAGGTGAGGCCGGGCCCAGGCAGGGGCAGGGCGCAGACTGAACACTGGGCGCCGAGCCAGGGCAGCTCGTCCAGGCAGGGAGCACACAGGGCCAGGGCCGAATCGCTGGGTTCGTCACACAATAAACATGCCTGATTGTTTTTTAACCAGATGTAAACCGGTCCTTTGTATCTGGGTTGACAGTGCATGACTCTTCCTTAAATATGCCGAACATCCGTGTCGCGGCTGTGGGCTTTCCTGTCCCGCACCGCTTGCCAAGCATAATCAAGGAATCGCCCATGAGCGCCAGCACCACCGCCACCCTGCGTCATGATTGGACTTTGGCTGAAGTCAAAGCCCTGTTCGTCCAGCCGTTCAATGACTTGCTGTTCCAGGCGCAGACGGTGCACCGCGCGCATTTCGACGCCAATCGGGTCCAGGTTTCCACGCTGCTGTCGATCAAGACCGGCGCCTGCCCGGAAGATTGCAAATATTGTCCGCAGTCCGGTCACTACAACACCGGCCTGGAAAAGGAAAAGCTCCTTGAGGTGCAGAAGGTCCTGGAAGAGGCCGCCCGGGCCAAGGCCATCGGTTCTACCCGTTTCTGCATGGGCGCGGCCTGGAAGCACCCTTCGGCCAAGGACATGCCCTATGTGCTGGAGATGGTCAAAGGCGTGAAGGCCATGGGCCTGGAAACCTGCATGACCCTGGGCCGTCTCGATCAGGACCAGACCGAGGCGCTGGCCAAGGCCGGCCTGGACTACTACAACCACAACCTCGATACCTCGCCGGAGTTCTACGGCAACATCATCACCACTCGCACCTACAGCGAGCGCCTGCAGACCCTGGCCTATGTGCGTGACGCGGGCATGAAGATCTGTTCCGGCGGCATTCTCGGCATGGGCGAATCCCTGGATGACCGCGCCGGCCTGCTGATCCAGCTGGCCAACCTGCCGGAGCATCCGGAGTCGGTGCCGATCAACATGCTGGTGAAGGTGGCGGGTACGCCGCTGGAAAATGCCGAAGAGGTAGACCCCTTCGACTTTATCCGCATGCTCGCGGTGGCGCGGATTCTCATGCCGCAATCCCATGTGCGGCTATCGGCCGGCCGTGAGGCGATGAATGAGCAGATGCAGGCCCTGGCGTTCTTCGCCGGCGCCAACTCGATTTTCTATGGCGACAAGTTGCTGACCACCGCCAACCCGCAGGCCGACAAGGACATGCAGTTGTTCGCGCGCCTGGGCATCCAGCCCGAAGCCCGCGAAGAACACGCCGACGAGGTGCACCAGGCCGCCATCGAACAGGCCCTGGTGGAGCAGAAAAGCAGCGAGCAGTTCTACAACGCCGCCGTCTGACCTTCTGCCGTAGGAGCCGGTTTGCCGGCGAATCTCGCGAGCCTCATGGATTTCGCGTCGCCTGCTTCGCCGGCAAGCCAGCTCCTGGCGATGAACTGTCCGTAAGCCAACATCGAGGCCTGCATGTCTTTTGATCTCGCCGCGCGCCTTGCTGCCCGCCGTGCCGAACACCTCTATCGCCAGCGCCCGCTGCTGCAGAGCCCCCAGGGGCCGCAAGTGGTGGTCGACGGTCAGCCATTGCTGGCCTTTTGTAACAACGACTACCTGGGCCTAGCCAACCATCCGCAAGTGATCGAAGCCTGGCGCTCCGGTGCCAGCCGCTGGGGCGTGGGCGGTGGTGCTTCCCATCTGGTGATCGGCCACAGCACGCCCCATCACGCCCTGGAAGAGGCGCTGGCCGAACTCACTGGCCGCCCTCGGGCGCTGTTGTTTACCACCGGCTACATGGCCAACCTGGGGGCGGTGACGGCGCTGGTGGGGCAGGGCGATACGGTGCTGGAGGATCGTCTCAACCACGCGTCGCTGCTTGATGCGGGGCTGCTTTCCGGCGCGCGCTTCAACCGTTATCTGCACAACGATGCGCACAGCCTGGCCAAGCGTCTGGAAAAGGCCACCGGCAATACCCTGGTGGTCACCGATGGGGTGTTCAGCATGGATGGCGATGTCGCCGACCTGCCGGCCCTGGCTCGGGCAACCAAGGCCCGTGGCGCCTGGCTGATGGTGGACGATGCCCATGGTTTCGGGCCGCTGGGGGCCAATGGCGGCGGGCTGGTGGAGCATTTCGGCCTGGGGCTGGATGAGGTGCCGGTACTGGTGGGCACCCTGGGCAAGGCTTTCGGCACCGCCGGGGCCTTTGTCGCCGGCAGCGAGGATCTGATCGAAAGCCTGATCCAGTTTGCCCGGCCTTATATCTACACCACCAGTCAGCCGCCAGCCCTGGCCTGCGCCACCCTGAAAAGCCTGGAGCTGCTGCGCAGCGAGCATTGGCGGCGCGAGCACCTGGCGGCCTTGATCCGTCAATTCCGCCAGGGCGCCGAGCAGATCGGCCTGCAGCTGATGGACAGTTTCACCCCGATCCAGCCGATCCTGGTGGGCGACAGTGCTCGGGCCGTGCGTCTGTCGCAGATGCTGCGTGAACGGGGAATCATGGTCAGCGCCATTCGCCCGCCTACCGTGCCGGCCGGCAGCGCGCGGCTGCGGGTGACCTTGTCCGCGGCCCACAGCGAGGCTCAGGTGCAGCTATTGTTAAGCGCGTTGGCAGACTGTTTCAGAGAACTGCAAGCGGAGCCGAGCCATGCGTGATCGACTGATTCTGTTGCCGGGCTGGGGCTTGGGCGTGTCGCCGCTGGAACCTCTGGCGGCGGCCTTGCAGGGGCTGGATGAACACTTGCGGGTGGAGATCGAGCCCTTGCCGGAGTTGACCTCCAGCGACCCGCAGGACTGGCTGGACGAACTCGATGACGCCGTGCCGGACAATGCCTGGCTGGGTGGCTGGTCCCTCGGCGGCATGCTGGCTTCGGAATTGGCGGCGCGCCGTGGTGAGCGCTGCTGCGGCCTGCTGACCCTGGCCAGCAATCCCAGTTTTGTCGCCCATGAACAATGGGCCAGTGCCATGGCCGGGGAAATCTTCGACGGCTTCCTGGCCGGCTGCGCGGCCGATCCGCGAACCACCCTCAAGCGTTTTGCCTTGCTCTGCGCCCAGGGCGCCGCGGACACGCGAGGCCTGTCGCGGTTGCTCCTGAGCGGCGCGCCGACCACGGCGCCGGCGGTGCTGATGGCCGGGCTGGAGTTGCTGGCGCAGTTGGATACCCGCGAAGCCTTGCAAGGCTTTCGCGGGCCGCAGTTGCACTTGTTTGCCGGGCTCGATGCTCTGGTGCCTGCCGAGGCGGCCGGTGAATTGCTGGCCTTGCTGCCGGATATTGAAGTTGGCCTGATTGAACACGCCAGCCACGGATTTCTCCTGGAGGACCCCCATGGAGTGGCGGGAGCGATCCAGGCTTTCTTGCATGAGTCCGGTGATGACTGATCTTTCTCTGACTGCCTTTCCCGTTCGCCTGCCTGACAAGCGCCAGGTCGCGGCTTCGTTCTCCCGCGCGGCGGCCAGCTACGACAGTGTCGCGGAGCTGCAGCGTGCGGTTGGGCAACAATTGCTCAGCCGTCTGCCCCCGGGCCTTGAGCCACGGTGCTGGCTGGACCTGGGCTGCGGCACTGGGCATTTCAGCCGGGTGCTGGGGCAGCGTTTCCGTGCTGCCCAGGGGCTGGCCCTGGATATTGCCGAGGGCATGCTCAATCACGCCCGGCCTTTGGGTGGCGCGGACCATTTCATCGCCGGGGATGCTGAACGCCTGCCGTTGCAAGGCGACAGTTGCCAATTGATCTTCTCTAGCCTGGCGGTGCAGTGGTGCGACGATTTCTCTGCTGTGCTCAGTGAGGCTATGCGGGTGCTCAAGCCGGGCGGCGTGCTGGCTTTTGCCAGCCTGTGCGTGGGTACTTTGCAGGAACTGCGCGAAAGTTGGGCGCAGGTCGATGGCCAGGTTCACGTCAATCGCTTCCGTGAGTTCGAACATTATCGACAGCTGTGTGAAGCCAGTGGCTTGCAAGTGCGCAGTCTGGAAAAGGCGCCCCATGTCCTGTATTACCCGGATGTGCGCAGCCTGACCCATGAGTTGAAAGCCCTGGGCGCGCACAACCTCAATCCCGGACGCCCGGGCGGCTTGACCGGACGGGCGCGGATCGCCGGGTTGATCGATGCCTACGAGGGTTTCCGACAGGCCAAGGGCCTGCCGGCGACTTATCAAGTGGTCTATGCCGTGCTGGAGAAACCGCTATGAGCCCTGCCTACTTCATTACGGGTACCGATACCGATGTGGGGAAAACCACCATTGCGGCCGGCTTGCTGCATGCGGCGCGTCTGGCCGGCCTGAGTACTGCTGCGGGCAAGCCGGTGGCTTCGGGTTGCGAGCTGACGGCCAAGGGCCTGCGTAACGCCGATGCCCTGGCATTGCAGGCGCAGTCTTCGTTGCCGTTGGCCTATGCAGAAGTGAATCCGGTTGCCTTCGAACCGGCCATCGCCCCTCATCTGGCAGCGCGAGAGGCCGGGGTTGCGCTGACCGTGCAGTCGCTGTTGACGCCCATGCGCCATCTGCTGGCCAAGGGCGCGGACTTCACGCTGATTGAAGGCGCGGGTGGTTGGCGGGTCCCCCTGGCAGACCAGGACAATCTGTCGGATCTGGCCATGGCGCTGGGGTTGCCGGTGATCCTGGTGGTGGGCGTGCGTCTGGGTTGCATCAATCATGCGTTGCTGACGGCCGAAGCCATCGCTCAGGACGGCCTGCAACTGGCGGGGTGGGTGGCCAATATCATCGATCCAAAGACCTCTCGTCTGGAGGAAAACCTCGCAACCCTGGCCGAACGCTTGCCGGCCCCGTGCCTGGGCAGGGTGCCGAAACTCAAGCCGGCCAGCGCCGAGGCGGTGGCCGAGCATTTGCAACTGGATCTGCTGGACTAGATTTTGCCTATTGCAAGGCATATTGCCATTAGTGTTTTTGACGGGTGTTTTCTTGACGGGTCTGCTTCAATGACACCTGTCACTCATTCTCAAGGTCGAGTTCTCCCATGCAAATCTCCGGGAACACCGCTTTCTACGCCGGGCTGAACGCTATCCAGACCGGGCAGAATCGCGTCGATCAAGCCGCCGGCCAGATTGCCAGCACTGCAGTTGAACGCTCTGCCGGCAGCCAGTCGTCGGATGTCCAGGTTGACCGCCTGCGCGCTGTGGATCGCAGCCAGGAATCGGATCTGGCCAGCAGCATGGTGGATATGTCCATGGGCAAGATCCAGGCAGAACTGGGCGTCAATGTCGCCAAGGCCTCGGATGAAGTCCTCGGCACCCTGATCGATACCTACGCCTGATTACCCTCTGCAAAAGCCCGGCCTCCCAAAGAGACCGGGCTTTTTCATGCCTTTTCTGTTGATAGCGGCTCTCGCTGATTCCTTTCCCTGACTGATTGCCGGTGCGTCGGCTTCTACACTTCATGGCAGTGCCGTGGGTGTTCGCCTGCGTATGCATTTTGTTTCGATGACGAAAGGCATTGGCGCGACGCTTGACAAGATTTGGGCGTAAACGTATGTTTCAAACAACTGTTTGACCGCTATAAAAACTCAACGCGGTTGTTCATTCCCGGTTACATCAGCAGAGGTTTATCGCTATGCCTGACTACAAGGCCCCCTTGCGTGATATTCGCTTCGTTCGTGACGAGCTGCTCGGCTATGAGGCGCATTATCAGAGCCTCCCGGCTTGCCAGGACGCCACTCCGGACATGGTTGACGCCATTCTCGAGGAAGGTGCCAAGTTTTGTGAGCAGGTGCTGGCTCCGCTGAACCGTGTGGGCGACCTGGAAGGTTGCACCTGGAGTGAATCCGGCGTTAAGACCCCTACCGGCTTCAAGGAAGCCTACAAGCAATTCGTCGAAGGCGGCTGGCCAAGCCTGGCTCACGACGTTGAGCACGGTGGTCAGGGCCTGCCTGAATCCCTGGGCCTGGCGGTCAGCGAAATGGTTGGCGAAGCCAACTGGTCGTGGGGCATGTACCCTGGCCTGTCCCATGGCGCGATGAACACCATTTCCGAGCACGGTACTGCCGAGCAGCAAGAGGCCTACCTGACCAAGCTGGTGTCCGGAGAATGGACCGGCACCATGTGCCTGACCGAGCCGCACTGCGGCACCGACCTGGGCATGCTGCGCACCAAGGCCGAACCTCAGGCCGATGGTTCCTACAAAGTCACTGGCACCAAGATCTTCATCTCTGCCGGTGAACACGATATGGCCGACAACATCGTCCACATCGTTCTGGCGCGCCTGCCGGACGCACCGGCCGGTACCAAGGGTATTTCGCTGTTCATCGTGCCCAAGTTCCTGCCTAACGCTGATGGCAGCGTAGGTCAGCGCAACGCCGTGAGCTGTGGTTCCCTGGAGCACAAGATGGGGATCCACGGTAACGCCACCTGCGTGATGAACTTCGACGCGGCCACCGGTTTCCTCATCGGCCCGGCGAACAAAGGCCTGAACTGCATGTTCACCTTTATGAACACCGCGCGCCTGGGTACCGCTCTGCAAGGCCTGGCCCATGCCGAAATCGGCTTCCAGGGCGGCCTGAAGTACGCTCGCGATCGCCTGCAAATGCGCTCCCTGACTGGCCCGAAAGCGCCGGACAAGGCTGCCGACCCGATCATCGTGCACCCTGACGTGCGCCGCATGCTGCTGACCATGAAGGCCTTCGCCGAAGGCAACCGGGCAATGGTCTACTTCACTGCCAAGCAGGTCGATATCGTCAAGTACGGTGTGGATGAAGAAGAGAAGAAGAAAGCCGACGCACTGCTGGCGTTCATGACTCCGATCGCCAAGGCGTTCATGACTGAAGTTGGTTTTGAATCCGCCAACCACGGTGTGCAGATCTATGGCGGCCACGGCTTCATCGCCGAGTGGGGCATGGAGCAGAACGTTCGCGACAGCCGTATCTCGATGCTGTACGAAGGCACCACCGGTATCCAGGCACTCGACCTGCTGGGCCGTAAAGTGCTGATGACTCAGGGCGAGGCTCTGAAAGGCTTTACCAAGATCGTCCACAAGTTCTGCCAGAACAACGAAGGCAACGAAGCCGTCAAGGAATTCGTCGCACCTCTGGCTGCACTGAACAAAGAATGGGGCGAGCTGACCATGAAGGTCGGTATGGCTGCCATGAAAGATCGCGAAGAAGTCGGCGCGGCCTCCGTGGACTACCTGATGTACTCCGGTTATGCCTGCCTGGCCTACTTCTGGGCCGACATGGCACGCCTGGCGGCTGAAAAGCTGGCAGCCGGCACCACCGAAGAGGCTTTCTACACCGCCAAGCTGCAGACCGCGCGTTTCTACTTCCAGCGCATCCTGCCGCGTACCCGCACTCACGTTGCAACCATGCTTTCGGGTGCCAACAACCTGATGGACATGAAGGAAGAAGACTTCGGCCTGGCTTACTAAGCCCGACCGCAGTGGTTCGAAAAGCCGTTCGCCCCTTGGAGCGAGCGGTTTTTTTATGCCCGCAGAATCTTCATGAAAATTCCCGACTAAATCGCTAAGCAGAAGCGATTTCCTGCCGTTAAAGAGATGGCAATGTGATGTCCATCACACCGCGTGTGCTTAACTTCAACAAATGAAGGCACAATGCCATTCATTGATCAGCCGGGTCGGAGTTTTACCCTTGCCGCGTTCTTTCGCTGTACGTTTCAGTCACTTTGTACCGTCTTTACTGCTTCTGCTTGCGGGGCTGGCGGCCGCCTACGTCAAGGACCTCAACGTCTTCTTCACCTCGCTGTTCAACGTGCTGCCAACCTTGGTGCTGTTGCTGGGCGGGGCGTATTGCGCGGTATATCGGCGCCAGCGCGAACTGTTTTTGATGGTCACTGTGTACATCGCCTATTTCCTGCTGGACACCCAGACCGACTACTACCGGGACAACGGCAGGGTCCGGGAGGACGCGGCGGTGGTGTTCCATCTCTGCTGCCTGTTGCTGCCGCTGTTGTTCGGACTGTTCGCTGCCTGGCAGGAGCGCACGCACCTGTTCCAGGACATGGTGGCGCGTTTTGCCGTGCTGCTGGCCTTCGGCAGTGTGGCTCTGGGGCTCGAGCAGAGTTACCCGCAGGCTCTGCTGAACTGGTTGGCGGAGATCCGCTGGCCGGCCCTGCATGGCAGTTGGATGAGTTTGATCCAGTTGTCGTATCCAGTGTTCTTCGCAGCCTTCCTGCTGCTGGCGATCCAGTACTGGCGCAGCCCGCGTCCGCTGCACGCGGCGCAGCTGGTGGGGCTTCTGGGGCTGTTCTGGATGCTGCCCAAGACCTTCATCCTGCCGTTCACCCTGAACATCATGTGCAGCCAGGTGATGCTGATGATCGCTGCTGCTGTCGCCCACGAGGCCTACCAGATGGCGTTCCGCGACGAACTGACCGGCCTGCCGGGACGCCGGGCGCTTAACGAGCGCATGCAGCGCCTGGGGCGCAACTATGTGCTGGCGATGACCGACGTCGATCACTTCAAGAAATTCAATGACACCCACGGGCACGATGTGGGCGACCAGGTGTTGCGCCTGGTGGCCAGCAAGCTCTCGAAAGTCACCGGGGGCGGCCGGGCCTACCGTTACGGAGGCGAGGAGTTTGCCGTGGTGTTCGCCGGCAAGACCATGGACGAATGCATGCCGCATCTGGAGATGATTCGCGAGATCATCGCCACCTACAACATTCAACTGCGTAATCAGGACAACCGCCCTCAGGACGACCAGCAGGGTCGCCAGCGTCGCGGTGTCGCTGCCGCGTCCAGTGTCTCGGTGACCATCAGTATCGGCGTCGCCGAGCGGCTGGCAGAGCACCGGACTCCGGAGGAAGTGCTCAAGGCTGCAGACCAGGCGCTCTACAGCGCCAAGGGGGCGGGGCGTAACTGTGTCATTGCATTCGGGCAGAACCGCCGCGGTGCGGTGCGCATGGATACAGCTGCGGGTTGAGTGATGATGGCGCATTCAGCGCCTGCACAGTCATTGGCAGGCTGAGGGCGGCGGCAGTAGGTTGGTCTGATCTGCTGCCGGAGAAACCACCATGCCCGAGTATCAAGCCCCCTTGCGCGACATGCGCTTTCTGATCGATCACGTCTTCGACTTTCATGCCAGTTACGCGGCGTTGGGGGCCACTGACGCCAGTCCGGACATGGTCAGTGCCATCCTCGAGGAAGGCGCGAAATTCTGCGAAAACGTCCTGGCCCCGTTGAACCGTTCCGGTGACGAGGAAGGTTGCCACTTTGATAACGGCGTGGTCACCACGCCCAAGGGCTTCAAGCAGGCCTTCGCCCAGTACGTTGAAGGCGGCTGGCACGGGTTGGCCGCCGATCCGGCCTATGGCGGCCAGGGACTGCCCCACTCGCTGGGGCTGGTGATCAGCGAGATGGTGGGCTCCAGCAACACCTCCTGGGGCATGTACCCGGGCCTGACCCACGGTGCCATGTCGGCTATTCATGCCCATGGCAGCGCGGAACAGAAGCAGTTGTACCTGGGCAAGCTCACCGCCGGGCAATGGACCGGCACCATGTGCCTGACCGAAGCCCATTGCGGCACTGATCTTGGCATCATCAAGACTCGCGCGGTGCCCCAGGCAGACGGCAGCTATGCGGTGACGGGGAGCAAGATCTTCATCTCCGCCGGCGAGCATGACATGAGCGAGAACATCGTTCACCTGGTGTTGGCCAAGCTGCCGGACGCGCCGGCCGGAACCAAGGGTATTTCGCTGTTCATCGTGCCCAAGTTCCTGCCGGATGCGGCAGGTGAGGCCGGCGAGCGCAATGGCGTGAGCTGCGGCTCCATCGAGCACAAGATGGGGATCAAGGCGTCCGCGACCTGTGTACTGAACTTCGACGGTGCCAGGGGCTTTCTGATTGGTCAGGCCAACAAAGGCCTGAACTGCATGTTCACCATGATGAACCACGCCCGCCTGGGGACCGGAATGCAGGGCCTGTGTCTGGGTGAAACCAGCTTCCAGGGGGCGATCAGATACGCCAACGATCGTTTGCAGATGCGGTCGCTGACCGGCCCCAAGTCTCCGGACAAGGCGGCGGACCCGATCATCGTCCACCCTGATGTGCGGCGCATGCTGCTGACCATGAAGGCGTTCAACGAAGGCAACCGGGCCCTGGCCTACTTCACCGCCCAGTTGCTGGATGTGGCGCATCTGAGCCGCGATGAAGCCCAGCGCCAGGACGCCGAGAACCTCCTGGCGTTCCTCACCCCGATCTGCAAGGCCTTCATGACCGAGACCGGGCTGGAAGTGACCAACCACGGCATGCAGGTGTTCGGCGGTCATGGGTTTATTCGCGAATGGGGCATGGAGCAGTTGGTACGTGATTGCCGCATTGCGCCGATCTATGAAGGTACCAATGGCATCCAGGCCCTGGACCTGCTGGGCCGCAAGGTGCTGGGCAGCCAGGGCAAGCTGCTGCTGGGCTTTACCCGGATTGTGCACAAGTTCTGCAGCGCGCATGCCGAGCATCCGCAGCTCCAGGCTTATGTCGCGCAACTCGATGCCTTGAACCGTCAGTGGGGCGAGTTGACCACCAAGGTCGGCATGGCAGCCATGAACAACCCCGACGAAGTGGGGGCCGCGGCCTTGGATTACCTGATGTACAGCGGCTACATCGTCCTGGCCTATTTCTGGTTGCGCATGGCTCTGGTCGCCCAGCAGCAACTGGACGCCGGGCAGGGCGACCAGGACTTCGCCACCGCCAAGCTGATCACCTGCGAGTTCTATTTCAAGCGCCTGCTGCCCCGTACGGGGGCTCATCGGGCGGCCATCGAGGCCGGCAGTGATTGCCTGATGAAACTTCCCGCGCAGTTGTTCGCCTTGTAACTGCTAGGGCGGCACGAACAAAGCCCGCTGCTGCGGGTTTTTTCGTGCTTGGGAATATCTGTGACTAAAAATTACATAAAGGTCACTAGTTGACCCTATGTGTCGCAAAAGTTGTTCGGGTACACTCTGGTTTTCTAAATGGGTCCGTTTCGGCCCGCTTTTTTAGTTCTTGCGAGGTTTGCCATGGCTGACTACAAAGCGCCCTTGCGCGATATGCGCTTCGTCCTCAATGAAGTTTTCGAGGTCGCCAAACTCTGGGCCCAGTTGCCGGCTCTGGCTGAGACTGTGGATGTCGAGACGGTCGAGGCGATTCTGGAGGAAGCGGGCAAAGTCACCGCCAGAAGCATTGCTCCGCTGAGTCGCGGTGCCGACGAGGAAGGTTGCCACTGGGACAACACCGAGGTGACCACCCCTGAAGGTTTCCCACAGGCCTATCAGACCTACGCCGAAGGTGGTTGGGTCGGTGTGGGTGGCGATCCCGAGTTCGGCGGCATGGGCATGCCCAAGGCGGTATCGGCCCAGGTCGAGGAAATGGTCAACTCCGCGAGCCTGGCCTTTGGCCTGTACCCGATGCTGACTGCCGGGGCCTGCCTGTCGATCAACGCCCATGCCAGCGAAGAGCTGAAAGCCACCTACCTGCCGAACATGTATGCCGGTGTCTGGGCAGGCTCCATGTGCCTGACCGAGCCCCATGCCGGTACCGATCTGGGGATTATCCGCACCAAGGCCGAGCCTCGGGCCGACGGTTCCTATGCCATCAGCGGAACCAAGATCTTCATTACCGGTGGTGAGCACGACCTGACGGAAAACATCATTCACCTGGTGCTGGCCAAGCTGCCGGATGCGCCGGCTGGTCCCAAGGGTATTTCCCTGTTCCTGGTGCCCAAGTTCATGGTCAATGCCGATGGCAGCCTGGGCGAGCGCAACCCGGTGACCTGTGGTTCGATCGAGCACAAGATGGGCATCCAGGCTTCGGCCACGTGCGTGATGAACTTCGATCAGGCCATCGGTTACCTGGTGGGTGAACCGAACAAGGGCCTGGCGGCCATGTTCACCATGATGAACTACGAGCGTTTGGGGGTAGGTATCCAGGGGCTGGCCACTGGCGAGCGTTCCTACCAGAACGCTATTGAATATGCCCGTGATCGCCTGCAGAGCCGCTCGCCTACCGGCCCGCAAGCCAAGGACAAGGTAGCCGACCCGATCATTGTGCACCCGGATGTGCGGCGCATGCTGCTGACCATGAAGGCTGCAAACGAAGGCGGCCGGGCATTTTCCACCTATGTGGCGATGCAATTGGATACCGCCAAGTTCAGCGAAGATCCGGATACCCGCAAGCGCGCGGAAAGCCTGGTGGCTTTGCTGACCCCGGTGGCCAAGGCTTTCCTGACCGACCTGGGTCTGGAAACCACGGTTCATGGCCAGCAGATCTTCGGCGGCCACGGCTATATCCGTGAGTGGGGCCAGGAACAACTGGTACGCGATGTACGGATTACCCAGATTTACGAGGGCACCAACGGTATCCAGGCTCTGGATCTGGTGGGACGCAAGATCGTCGGGAGCGGCGGTGCGTTCTATAAGCTGTTTGCCGACGAGATCCGCCATTTCACCGCTACGGCGGATGAGCAATGGGGGGAGTTCACCCGCCCGCTGAACGCGGCGCTGGACAATCTGGATGAGCTGACCGCCTGGGTATTGGACCGGTCCGCCAGCAACCCCAACGAAATCGGGGCAGCGTCGGTGGAATACCTGCAGGTATTTGGCTACACCGCCTACGCCTACATGTGGGCACTGATGGCCAAGGCTGCGTTGGGCAAGGAGCAGGAAGACGACTTCTATGCCAGCAAACTGGGGACGGCGCGGTTCTACTTCGCCCGCCTGCTGCCGCGTATCCACTCGCTTAGCGCCTCGGTCAAGGCCGGTAGCGAATCGCTGTTCCTGTTGCAGGCTGAGCAGTTTTAACCAGCAAGGGCGTTTGTAAGTCATCTCTTACATAACGTGCTGCTGATCGTCCATATCGGTAGATGACGGCTGAAGCTAATCTACTTCACATGGACGTCGCGCAGGAAGCGCAAA
Organism: Pseudomonas protegens CHA0; assembly: GCF_000397205.1. NCBI lineage: Bacteria > Pseudomonadati > Pseudomonadota > Gammaproteobacteria > Pseudomonadales > Pseudomonadaceae > Pseudomonas > Pseudomonas protegens. Next base: position 6,269,555 of record NC_021237.1, on the reverse strand, counting down.
GCAACAACACGGACACGTAGGATTCCGCCAGGATGGTGGAGTGAAAAGGATGTCAGGGAAACAGTCTGCAAAGCCCCGCTTCGGCGGGGTTTTCTTTTGTCCGGGTTTTTTATTTTGGCAGGCTTATCCCGGCACCTCCACGGCGGAAGTTCCCCCCAGGCGCGGCTCCTGCGCATTCATCGAGTCTTCCAACAAGCTGCGCAGCAGCTCCAGCGTCCCCTGTTGACGCTGCAGATCCCGGCAGACCAACCCCACCTTTAGCGGCACCCTGGGCTCGCTCAGCGGTTTCCACAACAGTTCCTTGTTGCCGTGCTGCTGTTGGGAGCGCCCGGGAAGCACGGTGGCCAGCCGTGTATGGGGCAGGCTGTCGAGAATCCCGGCCATGTTGTTCAGCTCCGCCTGCACCTGCGGGCGCCGCCCCAGATTGGCCAGTTGAGCCTGCCAGATCTGGCGGATCTGGAACTCCTCTCCCAACAACAGCATCGGCAACTCTGCTGCCTGGCTCATGGAGACCTTCTTGAACTCGCGCAGCGGATGCTGCTCCGGGATGACCAGAGTCAGTTCATCTTCGTACAGCGGTACCCCATGCAGACCTGGCTGGCGTGGCGGCAAGTAGCTGATGCCGATATCCAGCGAGCCATTGAGCAGGCGTCTTTCGATCTCCAGGCCGGTCAATTCATAGATCTGCACCACAAGATGGGGCTGGGCCTTGCGTACACGCTCAAGCATCTGCGGCACCAGGCTGGTATGCACGGTTTGCAGTACGCCGATCGCCAAGGTGCGCAGCGCCTGGCCCTTGAAGTTGCGCAAGGCCTCGCGGGCCTGTTGCAAGCCGTCGAGCAGGGGCAGGGCGTGGTTGTACAGCGTATGCGCCGCCAGTGTCGGCAACAGGCGTTTACTGCTGCGCTCGAACAGGCTGACGTCGAGGTTCTGTTCCAGCTGGCGGATCTGCTGGGAAAGCGCCGGTTGCGAGATCGACAGCCGTTCGGCGGCACGTCCCACATGACCTTCTTCATACACCGCGACGAAATAACGCAGTTGCTTAAAATCCATAAGTATTTCTTATCGAAAAAGCTTAAAAAACGAAATGGCCCGAAGCCCCGGAGGGGCCTAGTCTAGCGCCTATTCACAAGGCTTACAGGGCCACGAAGGGCGATGAATACCGTTTACGTCGATGGTGTTTACATAGGCAAGGCAAAAAATCTCGGCCAGGGTCTGGTCAGCGACACTGACAAGTACCCGGTTGCCAACCGACTCTGGTTGTGGCCACAAGGCCTGGGCAGCGATGAGCACGGCGATCCGCGCTTTCACACCGGTCCCGAGCGCGCCTTGCATCATTACCCCGCTGAACACTATGACCACTGGCGCAAACGTTACCCACAGTTCGCCTGGTGCGCGCCGGCCTTCGGTGAAAACCTGTCCACCCATGGCCTCACCGAAGAACAGGTGTGCCTGGGCGATCTGTTTCGCTGGGGCGGTGCGCTATTGCAGGTCAGCCAGCCGCGTTCGCCCTGCTATCGCCTGAGCCATCGCTGGGGCCTGGCCAATCTGCCGCAACAGGCCCAGGACAATGGTCGTTGCGGCTGGTTTTACCGGGTCCTCAAGCCAGGTTTCGTACAAGCGGATGAACCCTTTGAACTGATTCAGCGCAGTTACCCCGGCCTCACCGTGGCCTGGGCCCTGCGCTGTTTTTTCCAGGAACCTCTGGAGCATGCTGGCTTGAAAACCCTCATTGATTGCCCGGCGCTTTCCTCGCGCTGGCGTGATATCGCTATCAAGCGCATGCGTACTGGCCGGGTTGAAGACTGGTCCGCGCGCCTGCTGGGGCTGCCGCTGGAGGGCCTGCGGGCATGAATCTGTTCAACCTGCGCCGCACTGTGCCGAGCCTGGAAGATTTGGCCGCCGAGCCCTATGCAAACGCTTCGGCCCCGGCCTTTTCCAGCGAGTGCCTGATGCCCAGTGTGCAGCGTCCCCAACCGGTCTTCGTGCGCGGCCAGGGCTCTTGGCTGTGGGACAGTGAAGACCGTACTTACCTGGACTTCACCCAGGCCGGGGCCGCCAACAGTCTTGGCCACAGCCCGTCGGTCCTGGTCGCCGCGCTTGCCGAGCAGGCGCAGTCGCTGATCAACCCGGGTTCCGGGTTCTACAACCGTGGCATGCTCAAGCTGGCCGATCGCCTGTGCCGCAGCACCGGCAGCGACCAGGCCTACCTGCTGAGCAGCGGCACTGAAGCTTGCGAGGCCGCAATCAAGCTGGCGCGTAAATGGGGGCAACTGCATCGTGGCGGCGCGGCTGGCATCATCACTGCCAGCCAGAGCTGCCATGGTCGTGGCTTTGCTGCGTTGTCGGCGGCTGGCAGCGGCGCTCCGGGCAATCGTTTCGGCCCCGGGCTGCCGGGTTTCAGCCAGGTGCCGTTCAACGATCTGCCGGCTTTGCACGCGGCGGTGGATGCGCAAACCGTGGCGATCATGCTGGAGCCGATCCAGAGTGAGGCTGGTGTCATTCCGGCGACCGAGCATTACCTCAAGGGTGTCGAGCGCCTGTGCCGTGAACTGGGCATCCTGCTGATTCTCGATGAGGTCCAGACTGGCATCGGCCGCTGCGGCACCCTGCTGGCCGAACAGCTGTATGGCGTGCGTGCCGACATCATCGCTCTGGGCAAGGGGCTCGGCGGTGGCGTGCCACTGGCGGCGTTGCTGGCACGGGGCAAGGCCTGCTGTTTCGAGGCGGGCGAGCTGGATGGCACTCACCATGGCAATGCGCTGATGACCTCGGCCGGCCTGGCGGTTCTGGACAGCTTGCAGGAGCATGGCTTTCTCCAGCAGGCGCGCCATAACGGCCAGTACCTGGGGCAGGAACTGACCCGCCTGGCGAGCCGGTATGCCCAGGGCCAAGTGCGGGGGCAGGGTTTGTTCTGGGGCATGACCCTGGCGGATGAGTCCGCCGACGCGGTGGTCAAGGCTGCCTTGCATGAAGGCTTGCTGCTCAGCGCGCCGCAACCGGACTGCCTGCGTTTTACCCCGGCATTGAGTGTCAGCAAAGGCAATATCGACGAGATGCTCCTGCGCCTGGCTCGGGCTTTTTCCCGGGTGCGCACGGCGCAATTGCACTGTCGCAAGGGAGTGGCCGTCTGATGCGTGTACTGATCCTGCAACATTCGCCTGCCTCCGGGCCGGGGCGGATCAACCAGTGGCTGCTGGAGCGGGCGAGCGCCGTGCACATCTGCCATCTGTACGCCCAGGCACGTTTGCCGCGGCTCGACAGTTTCGACCTGCTGATCGCTCTGGGTGGGCCCATGAGTGTGCACGACGAGGCCCAGACTCCGTGGCTGGCTGCGGAAAAACGCCTGTTGCGCAAGGCCCTGTCTGCCGGCAAGCGCGTGCTGGGCATCGGCCTGGGTGGCCAGCTCCTGGCGCAGGCGCTGGGGGCGCAGGTTCGCCCCAGTGCAGCGCGGGAGATTGGCTGGTGGCCTGTGGAAAAGTACCCCAATGCCCAGGACTCGCCTCTGGGGCTGGCCTTGCCGGAACGTCTGATGGCCTTTCATTGGCACGGCGAAAGCTTCGATCTGCCCAAGGGCGCGTTGCCGCTCTATCGCTCGGCGGCCTGCGATCAACAGGGCTTTATCTGGCAGGAGCGGGCCATCGGCTTGCAATGCCTGTTGCAGAGCGACCTGCACAGCATCGAGGCACTTTTGCAGGCGCGCCCCAACGGTTGGCTGAGCGCTGAACACAGCGCCGAGCCCGATAGCGTCGAGGATCAACAGGCGATTCTCGCCGGAATCCCGCATTGCAGTGGTTTGGCACCCACTCTGTTCCGGGTGCTGGATTACCTTTCCGGGCCACATGCGACCTTACGTTGACTGACTTCCTGAACCGTCTCGCGGTATAACGCATCGCCCCGTGTCCGATTTTTCGCACGGGGCGTTTTTTTATCTCCAGTTTTTTCAAACCCCCTCTTTGTTCTTGCAACCTCCTTCAAGTACCGGCTCGTTGTACGGGCGCCATGGCCCTCAAGCTGTTGAGCGTGGTGCAGGAACATGGCCTCCAGATCCTCGCCCGAGTGGCTGCGCGGCCTCGAATCGCTCTGAACCCTGGCGTATGGCCAAGGTCGATTGCAGGTAAGGCTCATTCGAGCCGATTGTTATCAGGAGCTGCCCATGGACTTGATCCGCATCATCTTCGCCATTCTCTTGCCGCCCCTGGGGGTCTTCCTGCAAGTGGGGTTTGGCGGCGCTTTCTGGCTGAACATCCTGCTGACCCTGTGCGGCTACATTCCGGGGATCGTGCATGCGGTGTACATCATCGCCAAACGCTGATGGTCTGCCCGTTCCAGGGGAACGGGCATTAGCTGATCAGTGCTGTGCCTGCAGCACTCGGCGGTAAAACCGCCACTCCTGCTCCAGGGCGTGGGCCTGGTTGCTGGCCTTGCGAAAGCCGTGGCGCTCATCGGGATAGTAGTGGGCCTCGGCGGCGATGCCCTGGTCCTGTAGCGCCTTGAGCATGTCGCGGGTCTGCTTGGGCACCACCACCGCATCCTGCTCGCCCTGGAAAAACACCACCGGCACGCCGATGCTGCTGGCGTGGGCCAGGGGAGTACGGGCCAGATAACGTTCGCTGTCGCGTTCAGGATCGCCGATCAGCCAGTCCAGGTAGTCGCCTTCGAACTTGTGGGTGGCGCGGGCCAGGCTGATCGGATCACTGACTCCGTAGAGGCTGGCTCCGGCGCAGAAGACCTTGGCGAAGGCCAGGGCGCAGAGGGTGGTGTAGCCCCCCGAGCTGCCGCCGCGTATGAATGCCTGTTGCGGATCGATCAGCCCCTGCTCATCCAGGTGGGCCACCACGGCGCAGGCGTCTTGCACATCCACCTCGCCCCAGCGCAGGTGCAGGGCCTGGCGATAGGCCCGACCATATCCGGTGCTGCCGCGGTAGTTCAGGTCGGCCACGGCAAAGCCGCGCTGGGTCCAGAACTGGATACGCGGGTCGAGTATCGGGTAACAGGCCGAAGTCGGGCCGCCGTGGATGAACACCACCAGGGGCGGCCGGTTGACACCGTTCATGGCCGGGTAGAAGAAACCATGGGCCTGGCCGTCGCCGCTGGGGTAGCACAGGGTCTGCGGGCGGCTGATGCGTTCCGCCGGCAGAGGGGCAATCCCTCCCGCCAGGACTTGGACCTGCCGGGTCTTGCGGTCTATGGCGATAACGGCCGAGGGGCTGATAGGCGAGGCCGCGATGCAGTACAGGTAGTGCTGGTCCAGCGCCAGGCTGCGGAAGCGGCTGTAGTTGCCGCTAAAGTCCTGCTGGAAACCGTCGTCCTGACGCAGCCCGAGGCGGCCAAAACCCTGCTCGGTCCAGCTGCCAAACCAGGCATCGCCGCCCAGGGGCAGCCAGGTGCAACTTCCCAGTTGCCAAGGCGCCGGGGCATGGTCCGCGGCGGTGCTGGGCAACGGCCGCAAACCATCGCTCGACTCGGTCCAGGGTTGCCAGAAACCGCCGCGATCGCTGAGGCAATACAGATGATCGTGCTGGTCGAAGCGCGGCTGTTGCAGTGACTCTGGCTCGCCATCGCCCGCCACGCAGCGGGGATCCCCCCAGGTCCCGTTGCCCAGGCGCTCAGCAAGCATCAGGCGGGTGCTGGTCCAAGGTTGATGGGGCCGGTCCCACTCGATCCAGGCCAGGCGCAGACCATCGGGGCTGAGGGTAGGAGCGGCATAGAAGTCGGCCCCGGCAGCCAGTAGCCGGCGTTGACCGGTGACGCTGTCAATGCTCACCAGTTGGTGTTGCTCGGCGCACTCCTCGACGGCCAGCACCTGGCCAGAGTGGTATCGCAGGTCACCGTAGCGGCACGTGCCTTGAGTCAAGGCGCTGGGCGCTCCACCGGCCAGGGGCTGGCGATACAGCTGCTGGTCCGCCTCGTTGACGAACAGCAGGGCATCATCGCTGAGGCAGAAGGCGCCACCACCGTATTCATAGACCCTGCTGCGCACGCTGAAGCCGGTTGGCGTCAGGCACTGGGCCTGGCCCTGATGCCACTGCCAGATCCGACAGCGGCCGTCCTCGGGACGATATTCATTCCAGAACAGGCCGTGGGTCGTCAGTTGCAGTTCAGCAAAGTCGACCCCGGCCGTAGTGGCCTGGCTGGCGCTGAAGGGCTCAACCCTTGGCGATGAGGCGGGAGTTTCGTTCATTGCGAAAAGCCAGTTGCTCGATGGTGTGGGTGGCCGTTTCAGATTCTTCACGGGCCTGGAGGATCATCCCATGGTGTGGCGATTTGCTGCACACCGGATCGGCATTGCTGGCATCTCCGGTGAGCATGAAGGCCTGGCAGCGGCAGCCGCCGAAGTCCTTTTCCTTCTCGTCGCAGGAGCGGCAGGGTTCGGGCATCCAGTCGTACCCGCGAAAGCGGTTGAAACCGAATGAGTCGTACCAGATGTGCTGCATGCTGTGGTCGCGCACATTGGGGAACTGCACCGGCATCTGCCGCGCGCCGTGGCAAGGCAGTGCGGTGCCGTCCGGAGTCACGGTGAGGAAGATGCTGCCCCAGCCGTTCATGCAGGCCTTGGGGCGCTCCTCGTAGTAGTCCGGAGTGACGAAGATCAGCTTGCAGGGATGCCCTTGGGCTTCCAGCCTGGCGCGGTATTCGTTGGTGATGCGCTCGGCGCGCACCAGTTGCTCCTTGGTCGGCAGCAGGCCCACGCGGTTGAGCTGGGCCCAGCCGTAGAACTGGCAGGTGGCGAGCTCGACGAAATCGGCTTCCAGTGCGATGCACAGCTCGATGATGCGGTCGATCTTGTCGATGTTGTGCCGGTGGGTGACGAAGTTCAGCACCATCGGATAGCCATGGGCCTTGACCGCACGGGCCATTTCCAGCTTCTGCGCGAAGGCTTTTTTCGAACCGGCCAGCAGGTTGTTCACCTGTTCGTCGCTGGCCTGGAAGCTGATCTGGATATGGTCCAGGCCGGCTTTCTTGAAGTCGCTGATCTTCTGCTCGGTGAGGCCGATGCCGGAGGTGATCAGGTTGGTATAGAAGCCCAGCTTGCGCGCCTCGCCGATCAGTTCGGCCAGGTCCTGGCGCACCAGCGGCTCGCCGCCGGAGAAACCCAGCTGCGCTGCACCCATTTCCCGCGCTTCGCGAAATACCTTGATCCACTGCTCGGTGCTCAGCTCCTTGCCCTGCTCGGCGAAGTCCAGGGGGTTGGAGCAGTAGGGGCACTGCAGCGGGCAACGGTAGGTCAGCTCGGCCAGCAGCCACAGCGGCAGGCCAACTTCCGGTTTGCCGGGCAGAACCGCCGGTTCAGGCGAGTTCGATCCAGTGCTGAGCACGGGCGACCTCCATGAACTGCTCGATATCTTCACCGAGCTCGGCCACCCCCGGGAACTGGATTTCCAGCTCGCTGATGATCGCCGCCACGTCACGTTCGCCATCGATCAGGCCGCCAATCAGGGCGGCACTGTCGTTGAGCTTGATCATGCCCTCGGGGTACAGCAGGACGTGGCCCTTTTGCGCCGGTTCATACTGGAAGCGGTAGCCGGGGCGCCAGCGTGGGGTTTTACTGCGGTCGAAACTCATAGGGTGATCCCCTTATGCCAGACCCGCTGATCGGTGACGCTGTGATAGGGCGGGCGGTTCAGTTCATAGGCCATGCTCATGGCGTCGAGCATGCTCCAAAGGATGTCCAGTTTGAACTGGAGAATTTCCAGCATGCGTTCCTGGCCGGCACGGGTGGTGTAGTGCTGCAGGGTGATCGCCAGGCCGTGCTCGACATCACGGCGGGCCTGGCCCAGGCGGGTGCGGAAGTACTCGTAGCCAGTGGGGTCGATCCATGGGTAATGCTGGGGCCAGCTGTCCAGGCGCGACTGGTGGATTTGCGGCGCGAACAGTTCGGTCAGCGAGCTGCTGGCCGCCTCCTGCCAACTGGCCCGGCGAGCAAAATTGACATAGGCGTCCACGGCAAAGCGCACACCGGGCAGCACCAGTTCCTGGGAGCGCAACTGGTCCGGGTCCAGGCCCACGGCCTGGCCCAGGCGCAGCCAGGCCTCGATGCCGCCGTCCTCGCCCGGGGCGCCGTCATGGTCCAGCAGGCGCTGGATCCATTCGCGGCGAATCTCCCGGTCCGGACAGTTGGCGAGGATCGCCGCGTCCTTCATGGGGATGTTCACCTGGTAATAGAAGCGGTTGGCGACCCAGCCCTGGATCTGCTCGCGGGTCGCCCGGCCTTCATACATCGCCACGTGATAAGGGTGATGGATGTGGTAGTAGGCGCCTTTGGCGCGCAGTGCCTGCTCGAATTCGGCGGCGGACAGCGGGGTGTCGGTCATGTGTGTTCTCCGGGGGGCAGCCCTTTCGCGGGCAAGCCCGCTCCTACGCAAAGGGGCCAAGGCTCGTGGGGCGAGCTTGTGGGCGATTCGCCCTACAGCTCAATACTCATTCCGTCGTAAGCCACTTCCACCTTTCGGCGTACCAGTTCGGCACGTTCGGCGGAGTCTTCATCGAGGATCGGGTTGGTGTTGTTGATATGTATCAGCACCTTGCGCTGGCGGGGCAACTGTTCCAGCACTTCGAGCATGCCGCCGGGGCCGTTCTGCGCCAGGTGGCCCATTTCCCGGCCGGTACGGGTGCCCACGCCACGACGCTGCATTTCATCGTCTTCCCACAGGGTGCCGTCCACCAGCAGCACATCGCTGGCGGCCATGATCTCCAGGAGTGGCGCGTCGACCTTGCCCAGGCCCGGCGCGTAGAAGAGTTTGCCGCCGCTGCGCAGGTCTTCGACGATCAGGCCGATGTTGTCCCCCGGGTGCGGGTCGAAACGGTGGGGCGAATAGGGCGGCGCTGCGCTGCGCAGGGGCAGCGGCGTGAAGCGCAGGTTGGGGCAGGCGGGGATGCTGAAGCTCTGGTCCAGCTCGATGCGGTTCCAGCTCAGGCCGCCGTTCCAGTGGCTGAGCATCTTGAACAGCGGGAAACCGGTGCTCAGGTCTTCATGGACCATGTCGGTGCACCAGACCTGGTGCGGGCAGCCTTCACGCAGGCTGAGCAGGCCGGTGGTGTGGTCGATCTGGCTGTCCATGAGGATGATGGCGCCGATGCCGGTGTCCCGCAGTGCGCGGCCCGGTTGCATGGGGGCGAAGCTTTGCAACTGCGCGCGGATATCCGGAGAGGCGTTGCACAGCACCCAGTTCACCCCGTCATCGGAAATCGCGATGGACGATTGAGTGCGCGCCTGGGCCCGCAGGCTACCGTCGCGAAATCCGGCGCAGTTCACACAGTTGCAGTTCCACTGCGGAAAACCACCGCCGGCGGCGGAACCTAGAATCTGGACAAACATGGACGCTCCCTGGGCTCAAGACTGAAAAAAGGACGGAGAACTGAAAATAAAAACGCCCCGGACGGGCCGAGGCGTTGCGCTGCGTTTCTGGCCAGAGGCAGAAATTAGCGGCTGGCGAAGTACATGGTGACTTCGAAGCCGATACGCAGGTCGGTGTAAGCAGGTTTGGACCAGGTCATAAAATTGCTCCTTTGAGGTGGGTGGGACGGGTGTTGCCTATACATATAGTCCACCTCCGGCGGGAGATGTTCAGATGCTTAGGAGGCTATCTTACTAAATTCCCGCGGAAGGTTGCCCGCAATTCTGAAGAAAGCTCATTGCAGCGCTGGTAATGATCATTCTGCCACTTGCCAGGGTGTACCCGGGCACGGCCTGTTGGCCAGCGCGCTGCAGCCGCCGGCAGCCTCTCTGAGTTGGCGGGCGGCCTGGATCACGATGGCGGGCGTCAGGGCCTCTATGCAGCCTTGCAACTGCGGCAGGTAATCCGACGAGTGGCCGGCCAGTTTTGCCTGCCACAACAGCTCCATGGCCTGGTCCAGGGGCAGGGTCGCGGGCTGCAACTGTTGAGCCAGGGCCTGTTGCTGATCATTCCAGCTGGGCTCGTCGAGTGCCTGGAGTTGTTCGGGCAGGTGCTCAAGGAATTGTGCGATGTGCTGAAGTATCTCGGTGACTGTCGCGCCGGGGGATTGCACGCCGAACAACAGACCCGTCCGGCCGTTGCGCTGGCGAACGGCACTGAAGACGCCATAGCCCAGTTGCAGCTCAACCCGCAGGCGCTGATAGAACGGGGTCTGGCAGAGCTGGCCGAGCAGGCGCCATGCGGCTTCATCGGCAAGGCTGGCGCTGGGCACGGGATAGAACAGCAGCAGGGCATGCTCACCGGCACTCCCGGGCAGGTTCTGCCACTGCTGGCCGGTGCCTGCTGGCACCGGCCGGCAGAGGGTGGCGTCCGCTGTGCCGGGCATCTGTTGCAGGGTTCGGCTCAAGGCTTCCTGGATGGCGGCTGGCAGCGCCAGGCCCAGTCCGTCCCAGCGAGCGCTGGCCCAGAGTGCTTGCAAGGCCTCTGGGTCGGGCTGGGCCGGGCTGTCGGGCTGTGGCTGTTCGCTGAATGCCTTGAGCAATTGGCGGATCGTCAGCAGGGGCGCTTCAGCATTGACGCTTGCCTGCTCCTGCCAGAACGACTCGGCAGGTCGTCCCAGGGCTTTCAATGCTTGCAGTAGTACTGCGGGCATGGGGGACGGCAAACCGTGCAGTTTCAGCAGCCAGTCTTTGCCACAAGAGGTGAAAATCAGCTCTACGCCGGCCTGGCGGGCATCGTCGCGCAATGTCGCCAGGCTGCGCAGCAACCGGGCATGCAAGCCCATCGGAGCAGGCGAGGCCAGTTGCCAGCGCAGAGTCAGGGCGCTACCAGAAGGATCTGCTGGCAGCGCCTGGCTGAAGCTCAGGGCCGAGCTTTCCTTGCGGCCCCGGGAGCGATCCTGGGCAAAGGTGCGCAGCCCGCGATGAGCGCTGGTCTGCCCGCGAATCAACCCGGCCCGTGGTGCCTCGATCGTGCTGCGTAGAAAGGGGTTGGCAGGAGGCAGGCGCCAGTCGTGGCTGAAGTGCTCCACAGCCTGGGGTTGCAACTGCTTGAGCACCTGCTTGAGGGCGGCCAGCCCCGACTCATCCAGCCCATCGGCAGCTTGGCGGCTGTCGCGTCGGGACAGTTCCAGGGCGCTGGCAACTTCGATCTGGCGCTGTTGCAGCAAGACATATTCTTCGCGCAACGGTGCCCAGTCGGCCTGGGCACTGAAGAACCCCAGCCACTCTGTCAGCAGCTCGCGTACCTGAACCGGGGCTGATGCCGCCACGCTGGTCAGATCGAACTCCAGGTGCAGCAGGGCCTGGCCGGCGAACTCATACAGGAGCGTTGCCTTGAGGCTGTGAGCCAGTTGGCGCTGCTGGAGTTCCGCCAGCAACCCGCCGGGCTTGGCCGATTGCAGCCAGGTGCAGAGAAAATCCACAGCGGCAGTAGCGCCCGCGGGCAGCCGCTCTAGAGCAAACAGCAGGTCCAGCCGCTGGCCGCTGAGTTGTTGGTAAGTCTGGTTGCCCGTGGTCATTAGGGCGGGAGGCGCTGTCTGCTCAAGGTGTTGACCGCTCGGCAGGCAACTGCCGTAGCGTTCCGCCAGGGCTCGGAGCTCCTCCAGTGGCTGCGGGCCGGCGAGGCTCAAGACCATTTGCCCGGCCTGGTAATACTCGCGATGGAACTGCTGCAAGGCCTGCTGGAAGGCGTTATTGGGCAGGTTCAGGCTGTAGCGGTTGCCGGCATGGAAGGCCCTTAGCGGGTGCGCGGCATGAAGACCGTCAAACAGTGCGAACTGACGCTGCGCTGTCGCATCCCGGGACCAGGCGATGAACTCCGCGTGTAGGACTTCCCGCTCCCGGTGTTGGTCCTCCAGGCTCATGCGCGGTTGAGCGAGCATCTCGCACAGACGTTCCAGGCCACCGGCAAAGGCGCTGGCCGGCAGCTCGAAAAAGAACTCGGTGGCACGTTCGCAGGTTCGCGCGTTCAGTTGCCCGCCCTGGGCCCGTACATAGGCCATCAGCCCCTGTTCGACAGGAAAGCGCTCGGTCCCGAGAAACAGCAGGTGTTCCAGAAAGTGCGCCAGGCCCGGCCAGGCCAGCGGCACATCGTGGCTGCCGGCGGCGACGCGCAATGTCGCGGCGCAGCGTTTCAAATGGGGAGCATGACGCAGGGAAACCCGCAGGCCGTTGGCCAGGGTCTCCAGTGGGGGCAGAGGGTGATTCGGCGCGGGCATGAGCACTTCCAGAACAGAGAAGCGCTCATGCTAGCGGATATCCCCGGATCAGCGCTTGCTCAGGTCGTCGTAAAGCTCGGGGCGGCGATCGGACAGGTAGCGGTTGAGCGCCCGGGATTCGCCCATCAGTTGGCGGTCCAGGGTGCCGATGATCAGGGCCTCGTCGAGACCGGCCAGGGCAATCCGGCTGCCGTCGGGGGCGGCGATGCTGCTCTGGCCGCAATAGCGGATCTGTTCTTCATGGCCGCAGTAGTTGGCATAGGCCACGTAGCACTGGTTCTCGAAGGCCCGGGCACGGATCGTCACGTCGGCGACGAAGTCGTAGGGGATCATGTTGGCGGTCGGCACCAGAATCAGCTCCGCGCCTGCCAGGGCCAGGCGTCGTGCATTCTCCGGGAACTCGATGTCGTAGCAGATCAGAAAGCCGAGTTTCCAGCCGTCCAGTTCCACCAGCGGAAAGTCATCTTCGCCGGCGCTGAACATCGAATGGTCGAGGTCACCGAACAGGTGGGTCTTGCGGTAGTTGCACAGGCGCTGCCCCTGGGCGTCGATCAACTGCACGGCGTTGTAGATCTGGCCGTCGACACTGCGCTCCGGGTAGCCATAGAGGATCGCCGTGCCGGCGGCCTGGGCGATGGCGGCGATGCGCTGGGCCGAAGGGCCGTCCTGGGCCTCGGCCAGAGCGCCCACCGCTTCCAGGCCGATGTTGTAGCCGCTGAGAAACATCTCCGGCAGCACCAACAGATCGGCATCGGTGGCCTCCATGGCCACCTGATGCAGGCGTTGCAGGTTGCCGGCCACATCCAGCGGCCGTGGCGGGCACTGATACAGGGCGACGCGCATGGTCTTCACTCCACTCACTGACAGACCGGCCACTGTAGCCGCTGTCGCAGGTTCGTACGACATCCCCGCAGGGCAAGCCTGCGGGGACGAGCGCCTGCCCGGCCGCCGGTTTCAGTCGGCCAGGGCAATCGGCCCGATCTCGTGGAACACATCCCCCGGGCCCGGGTTCTCGGCGTGAGTAGCGCCACCGAAGTGCTTCATGATCCCCCACACCGCGTTCAGCGAGGTCTGCACCGCACCCTCGACCCAGGCCGGAGTCCAGGAGACATCGTCACCAGCGATGAAGATACCGCGCTGCTCGGCGGGCATGTCGTCCTGCATGAAGTGCGCGTACATCCGCTGGTTGTAGCGGTAGTGGCCCGGCAGCGCGCCCTTGAAGGCACCGAGGAAGTGCGGGTCGGCCTCCCAGGAGACGGTGATCGGGTCGCCGATGATACGGCTGGCGATATCCACCTTGGGGTAGATCTTCTTCAGCGCATCCAGGGCCAGCTTCACGCGTTTTTCCACAGGCTGCGGGAGCATCTTCAGGGCATCGCTCATCCACGAGTAGGACAGGCAGATCACCCCCGGCTTGTCGTCGCCGTTGTCGAACAGGTAGGTGCCGCGGGTCAGGCGGTCGGTGAGGGTCATGCTCATCAGGTCGCGACCGGTTTGCGGATCCTTGTCCTTCCAGAACGGCCGGTCGACCATGACGAAGGTCTTCGACGACTGCATGTAGCGGGTGCGGTCCAGGGCCATCCACATCTTTTGCGAGAACAGCGATTCCTCGCATTCGATCTGGGTGGTCAGCAGCCAGCTCTGGCAGGTGGTCAGCACCGCGGCGTATTCCCGGGTGTCGCCCCAGTTGTCGGTGACGCTGAAACGGCCGTCGGCGGCCCGGGCAATGCGCTTGACCCCGGTACGCGGCGCGCCGTGGTGCAGCGAGCTGAGGCTGGTACCGGCCGGCCAGTGGGCACAACGCTCCGGCACGTGGCGCCAGATGCCCAGGGGCACCTGCTCGACGCCGCCCACCACCAGGTGCTGGTGGTCGTCGCAGTTGGTCATGACCACGCGGAAGATTTCCAGCATCGAGTTGGGGAAGTCCGAGTCCCAGCCGCCGGTGCCGAAGCCCACCTGGCCGAACACCTCACGGTGATGGAACGACAGCTTGGCGAAGGCCTTGGAGGTGGCGACGAAGTCGTAGAAGGTGCGGTCGTCCCACAGCGGCACCAGGGTGTTCCACAGTTCCTTGAGGCGCGGCACGTCGCGGTCACGGATTGCCTGCTGGATTTCGCTGAAGCGCGAACCATCTTCCAGGGCATCGGCCCAGGCATCGGCGACTTCCTGGAACAGCGCCGGCAGGTCGGCGAGTTTCTGGGCGTAGTGGGTCTGGCCTTCGAGGTCGATGACGGTACTGCCCGAGGCCGGGGTCAGCGGGTTGGGAAAGGGCTTGGTTTCAAGGCCGAGCTTGTCGACGTAATGGTAGAAGGCCGTGGACGACACCGGAAAGCGCATGCCACCCAGCTCGGCGATGATCCCCTCGGCTCCCTCAAAGGCCTGGGAGCGCAGGCGGCCGCCCATTTTCGAGGCTTCATAGACCACTGGCTTGAGGCCCAGCTTCATCAGCTCGTAGGCCGCCACCAGCCCGGCGATACCGGCGCCGACAATCGCCACTTCGGTGCCGTGCCGTGCCTGGGGAATGCTGCCCAGGCCGGCAGGATGCTCGATCCAGTCGTCGAAGGCGAAAGGGAAGTCCGGGCCGAAAATGGTGATCGGCTTCTTACCGTCTGCAGGATGGCGATTGTTCTTGTTCATGGCTGACCTTGGCGGGCGGCTCAGCAGAGTGCTGAGTATAGGAAAAGATGGCAGCCATTCTAGAGAGGGTGAAACACGTAAATAAGACGCAAACTGTCGTCGTTATGCTCGGTTATTTATCGATATGACGAATTTGTGCGTCAGATTGGCTGATTGGCAGGGCGCACCTTACAGCGCGTGCCCGCGATCGATCTTGCTGCTGAGGATGATCGAGGTGGTGGTTTTCTCCACGCCGTCAACGCTGCCGATCTGGTCCAGCAACTGGTCCAGCTGTTCCGGTGAGTCGGTGCGCAGCCAGGCCACATAGTCGAATTCGCCGCTGACCGCACACAGTTGCTGGACCTGCGCCATGCCGCTCAGGCGCCGCAGCACTTCCTTGCCAGAGCGCGGCTGGACCTTGATGCCGACATACGCCTGCAAGCCGCCATCGACTACCCGCTGCCCCAGGCGCACGCCATATCCGGTAATGACCCGGGTCTTTTCCAGGCGGGCCAGGCGCGAGGTCACGGTGGTGCGGGCGATACCCAACTGCCGGGCCAGCATCGCCACGCTTTCGCGGGCGTTGATCTGCAAGGCTGCGATCAATTGACGGTCGACTTCGTCAAGAACGGGAGGGCGGCTATCGGACAAGGTGGGCTCCAGCACGGCTATCGGGGGAGCGCACATGTTACAGGCTCCCGTGAACACCCGCCGCAGCTCCCGGAGAACATGGCGCAAGCGACAGCTACGCTCTGTGAGTCGGGAATTTTTTTGAAACAAATGACCTGCGACAGATTGTCATAAGTAACTGGTTAGTACATTCTCGCCGTCAGGTTTTGAAGATGGGAGAGTTTTTAAGATGAAAAACACGGGGGCTGCCGCCGGCAGCAAATGGTTGCTCGGGGGGCTGGGTATCCTGATTGCCCTGATCGGGCTGGGCCTGGCCGCAGGCGGGGGTTACCTCCTGAGCCTGGGCGGCAGTGCCTATTTCCTGTTGATGGGCCTGGCGATGCTGGTGTCCGGGCTGTTGATCGCGCGGCGCAACCCGCGTGGTGCCTGGCTGTATGGGGTGGCCCTGGTGCTGACGGCGATCTGGGCGGTCTGGGATGCGGGCCTGGAATACTGGCCGCTGGTCTCGCGGGTACTGACCTTCGCCGTGATCGGCCTCGTGGTGGCGCTGATCTACCCGACCCTGGTGCGTGCCTCCGGAGCCCATGCCGGGCGCGGTGCCTATGGCCTGGCTGGGCTGTTGGGGTTCGGTGTGGTCGCGACCCTGGCCTACATGTTCGTGCCGACCCATGTGGTCAAGGCGGATAAGGTGCCAGCGGTCCAGCCGGTGGCTCCCGGGACGGAACAGAAAGACTGGGCCCACTGGGGCAATACCACTGCGGGCAACCGCTTCGCCGCACTGGACCAGATCAACAAGGGCAACATCGACCAGTTGCAGGTGGCCTGGACCTTCCGCACCGGTGACCTGCCCGAAAGCAACGGCGCTGGTGCCGAAGACCAGAACACACCCCTCCAGATCGGCGATACCGTCTACACCTGCACCGCCTACGGCAAGGTGTTCGCCCTGGACGCCGACACCGGCGCCGAGCGCTGGAAGTTCGACCCTCAGGGCTACGCGCCAAACTGGCAGCGCTGCCGCGGCCTGGGTTATTTCGACGCCTCTGCCACCCCGGTAGCCGATGCTTCGGCGCCCGCTGCTCCGGCGGCCTGCACCAAGCGCCTGTTCCTGCCGACCGGTGATGCGCGCCTGATCGCGATCAACGCTGAAACCGGCAAGCCCTGTGAAGACTTTGGCAACCAGGGCACGGTCGATCTGAAAACCGACATGGGCGAGATCAAGCCGGGCTACTACCAGCAGACTTCGACACCGTTGGTGGCGGGCACCGTGGTGATCGTCGGCGGCCGGGTGGCGGACAACTTCTCCACCGGCGAACCGCCGGGCGTGGTTCGGGCTTTCGATGTGCGCAGCGGCGAGCTGATGTGGGCCTGGGACCCGGGCAACCCGGCCACCACCAAGCGCCCGCCGGCGGGTGAAACCTACACCCGTGGCACGCCCAACGTCTGGTCGGCAATGTCCTATGACGCCAAGCTGGGCCTGGTGTACCTGCCCACTGGCAACGCCACCCCGGATTTCTTCGGCGGCCAGCGCACCGAGTTCGACGACAAGTGGAACTCCTCCATCGTCGCCATCGACGTGAAGACCGGCCAGGTTCGCTGGCACTTCCAGACCACCCATCACGACCTCTGGGACTTCGACCTGCCGGCACAGCCGCTGCTGTACGACATTCCGGACGACAAGGGCGGTGTGCAACCGGCGCTGGCCCAGGTCACCAAGCAGGGCGAGATATTCCTGCTCAACCGTGAGACCGGCAAGCCGATTGCCCGGGTGGAAGAGCGCCCCGTGCCCCAGGGCAATGTGCCGGGCGAGCGGTATTCGCCGACCCAGCCGTTCTCGGTGGAAATGCCGTCGATCGGCAACCAGACCCTGACCGAGTCCGACATGTGGGGCGCGACTCCCTTCGACCAGCTGATGTGCCGTATCCAGTTCAAGGGCATGCGCCATGAGGGTGTGTACACCCCGCCGGGCCTGGATCATGCGTTGCAGTTTCCGGGCTCCCTGGGCGGCATGAACTGGGGCAGCGTGTCGGTGGACCCCACCAGCAACTACATGTTCGTCAACGACATGCGTCTGGGCCTGGCCAACTACATGATTCCCCGGGACCAGATCGCCGCTGGTGCCAGTGGCATCGAGATGGGCGTGGTGCCCCAGGAAGGCACGCCGTTCGGCGCCATGCGCCAGCGCTTCCTCTCGGCGGCGGGCATTCCCTGCCAGAAGCCGCCGTTCGGTACCATGTCGGCCATCGACCTGAAGACCCGCAAGCTGGTGTGGCAAGTGCCGGTGGGTACCGTGCAGGACACCGGCCCGCTGGGGATCCGCATGCACCTGCCGATCCCGATTGGCATGCCGACCCTGGGCGCGTCCCTGGCTACCCAATCCGGCCTGCTGTTCTTCGCCGGTACCCAGGATTTCTACCTGCGGGCCTTCGATACCGGCAATGGCAATGAGATCTGGAAGGCGCGCCTGCCCGTAGGCAGCCAGTCGGGCCCCATGACCTACGTGTCGCCCAAGACCGGTCGCCAGTACATCCTGCTCACCGCTGGCGGTGCGCGGCAGTCGACGGATCGTGGGGACTACGTGATTGCTTACGCGTTGCCCAAGAAATAAGCGCAGCCTGGCAACACCATGAAAAGCCGCGCAATGCGCGGCTTTTTCATGGGCGCAGGCAACGGGCTTCAGCCCCGTGCGATTTGGGGAAGGCGGGGCATGTTCCGGGAGGGCGTTGGTGGTTGCCTGCAGGGGAGTGTAAATAAGAACTGTCTTAGATACTGTTTGTGGGCATTTTGCTAAAAAAGCCGCCTTTTCCAGGTCCCGAAATAGTGGGAATGAATATGGATTTCGGCATGACGTACAGGCTGTCTCTTTCAGGCTTTCAGGATGCGGTCGAGCATTTCCACACGGTGGTCGAGGCCCTGGCCTTCTATGAAAGCCTTCAGGAGAGGGAGGGGGATGCACCTGGCGCAGGCCGTGCAGAATTGCACTGTCTGCAAAGGAATACCTTCGTCGTCCTGCTTCCGGGAATCAGTGTGCAAACCGTCACCGAAGAACTGGAAACCGTGTGGGAGTGGGCGCCGGAAGATCGCCTGAAAATTCGCCCCATGTTGAAAGAGCGCTATCGGACCAAGACTTGATGAGGTTTGCTTTTCAAGCAATAACACAGAGCTGCGCATTGCATGGATTTTGTGTTTGGTGGGCTTCGAGACATACGCCCCGCCGCCTCTGCAGTCGGTACGCGCCGCGATCTTGAGATGGGCAAAAAAGTGAGTGCAGAACTCGTCGGCGAGCGGGGGAATGCTTTCTACATCCGATTTATGTGTGGTTACTAATGTATACCTATACGGATTATCATCGGTGGCTGCCTTAAAAAGTGTCCATCGGAGAGCGGAGGCTTGCAGCTGGAGGTTTATCGCCCACTACTACCTCCCCGTAATTAAGTAACTGCGATTTGGTCGGTCGGATGTTTCACAGTTGGAAATTCGATCTTGTCGATAGATACGAATTTTTGGACGCTCTATTTGTTTTCAGGGTGCCGTATCACTCACTAAGAATTTAACTTGTTCAAGGTGTGTCCCACCTCCGAAAATCTGTCTTTAGGCGTGTTTTTTAAGAATTGCCTTAGATCGTGGTCGGTTTGAATGAAATAGAATTTTAAGAGGTGAGTTTTCCAAGCGACTAGGGCGATGAAGTCATGATTAGTTATTTAGGCGGTTACAGTTTTTTTCGGAGCTATCTTGTAATATTTTTTGTTTGTGTGATCTATTCCGGTTTCGTAAGTGCGGATTATCGAAATAATTACTGTAACTCCGGAGCGGAGCTGGGTAGTAACTCTATATCTTTTAAGCTCGGATACTTACGCCCTTTCTCTGAGGTGGAAGTTGGAGGTGTTCTCGGAACCGCAGCGCTGGTGGGTGCAGTGACATGTAACGCTGTAGAAGAACCTTACGGAAAGTTGGGCTTTAGTCTGCAAGTTGTTCCTGGTACAGGCGAGCCTGGTGACATTTGCAGCACGCCGATTGATGGAGTTGGAGTGCGATATAGATCGGCTTATGGTAGAGCCATACCATGTGACCATTGGGACGAAGTTTTCCTGGTCCAGCCAAAAAAAGGCGGGTACTACGCGGTCTCATTGGATCAAGCAGTGGAGTTCATTAAAACCAAGCCGAGAACCTCCCTCGGGCCAGGGTTGCATGAGCTGCGACTGCCTCCAAGTAGCTATATCTACTCATACTGGAAAGGTATAACCACTAGCAATACTTGGGGGCACTATGCATTTTATTCAGCCGCCAAACTGCTGGTAGCAGACTGCCGAATGGTTGACGCAAACAAAACAGTTGACTTCGAAGGAGTGAATCCATATCACCTTGCAGATGGCGGCATGGTAGAAAAGAAATTTGATCTTACGCTTGGGAGTTGTGGCAGCCAAAGCGCAGCCGAAGAATTCAACAGCGTTGCCAGTTTCCATTTTCAGTCGAAAAATATACGAACAGATGGAAGGCTGGAAAATGACCGATGCGAGGGGTGCGCCAAAGGCATATTGATCACAGTGGCAAATGCTAAGGGGAAAATGATTGATTTAAATAAATCTTATTTGATGAGAGGTGGTGATTATAGCCTGAGCGGAGAAAGAATAACGCACCACTTTTTGGCTAGGTTAGAGCGCGATTTTAAAAATATTGAAGCAGGAAGAATTCAGGTGGTGCTTACGCTGATAATAAGTTCGCTTTAATTGTGAATACGATGTAGTTGCTGTATGGGTATGCATGATGGTGTTTTTGCGTTGATGTTTGATTGTTGAATTGTAAGGTTCTGGCTGATTGATATATCTATTTAGGCTCTCTCTTGTAGTTGGTCGATAATGTGATGTTAATTGTTTTGTTGTCAGTTGACTTTTTAAAGCTTGGAATCGCATGAGTATATTTGAGTGCATTAGCATTGCTCGGCGGCAGGGCCTGCTAATAAATATGCTCGGCGAGTTGAGTGTTCATACCCGCCAGTGGGGTGAGCGTATTGCAAACAATCTTGAATAGATTCACGTCCTTAGATCGGATCCAGCTGTTTGGCGCTTGCAGGCTCTGACCATGCGCCAGGATCTGGACGTCTCACAGAACGACGTGCTTCAGATTCAGGAGCGGCGGATCGGTCAGGGTCGCCGCCAGTTCGCGTCAGACCAGTATCCGCCGCACGTCTTTAGTGGAGGTTTAACTCTCCGCGCAACTGATGAGGTTGCGCTATGGCAGTAGAAGTTGACTGCATGTATCGGCGGTCGGCGATGAGGGCAGAAGGGGCTTCTAGGGTCTATACCAACCCTGTCCAGGGTTAACTGAGCTTGTGTGGGTGGAAAGGAAAGGGGGCTATTTGTTGAACGATTCAGAAAAGCGAAAGCCGCGCATTGCGCGGCTTTCTTGTTTGGTGGGCCCACACGGACTTGAACCGTGGACCAAAGGATTATGAGTCCTCTGCTCTAACCAACTGAGCTATAGGCCCTCAGTAGGCGCCGGATTATAGCGATGGTTTCTCGGCTGTGCTATCCGAAAAATCGGAAACTCGGATTCGCAGGAAGGTCGTACAGAACTCCTCGGCTTCAAGGGGCAGGCTGACGATATAACCCTGGATCTGTTCGCAGCCTTCCAGGGTGAGGAAAGTCTGCTGCTCCTGGTTTTCCACACCTTCGGCAATCACCGTGAACTGCATGCTGCGCCCCAGGGCGATGATGGCGCGGACAATCGCCACGTCGTGGGGGTCGTCCGGCAGCCCGCGGACAAAGGACTGGTCGATCTTGAGAAAGTCCAGGGGCAGGCGTTTGAGGTAGCTGAGGGACGAGTAGCCGGTGCCGAAGTCGTCGATGGCCAGTTGCACGCCCAGGCGCTTGAGCTGATGCAGCACTTCCAGGGCTTCTTCGGCCTGGCTCATGATGAAGTTCTCGGTGATTTCCAGCTGTAGCATTCCGGGCTGCAGGTCATAGTCGCGCAGCAGTTGCTCGATGCGCCCCAGCAGGTTGGGCTGGCGCAACTGGGCGCCGGCGAGGTTCACCGACAGGGGGCCGAAATCCTCAAAGCGTCGGTTCCAGTTGTTGAGTTGCAGGCAGGCCTGTTCCAGTACCCAGTCGCCGATCAGCAGGATCATGCCGTTTTCTTCGGCCAGGGGAATGAAGTGCTCGGGGGGCACATCGCCGAAAGTGGGGTGATGCCAACGGATCAGGGCTTCGGCGCCCACCAGCTCGTGGTTGCTGAGGCTGATCTTGGGTTGGAAATACAGCGACAGCTCGTTGCGCTCAATGGCTCGCCGCAGCTCGTGCTCCAGGGCTACCCGTTCGCTGGCCTGGGCGGTCAGGTCGCGGGTGTAGCGCTCCACGCGGTTGCGGCCCTTGGCCTTTGAGCGATACATGGCGGCGTCGGCGTTCTTGATCAGGGTGGCGACATCGCAGCCGTCCTTGGGGTACAGGCTGGTGCCGATGCTGGCGCTGATGAAAAACTCGTGTTCGCCGGCCTGGAAGGGGGCGGTAAAGCAGTTCAGCAGCTTGGTGGCGATGTGATCGGCATCGCTGGCCTGGTGCAGGCCCGGCAGCAGGATGATGAATTCGTCGCCACCCAGGCGGGCCACGGTGTCGATATCCCTCAGCTGTTCCTTCAGACGCACGGCGATGCCCTTGAGCAGCAGGTCGCCCACCGGGTGGCCGAGGCTGTCGTTGATGTGCTTGAACCGGTCCAGGTCTAGGAACAGTACCGCGCCCTGGCTGCCGTTGTCCTGTTGGCTATTGAGAGCACTGAGCAGTCGGCTTTCAAACAGGGTGCGATTCGGCAGGCCGGTCAGGGGGTCGTGGTGAGCCTGGTAGTCGAGCCGCGCCTGGGCGTGCTTGAGGCTGGAAATATCGGCGAACACCGCGACGAAATGGGTGATCTGGTTTTCCCGGTTGCGCACCGCATTGATGGTCAGCCAGTTGGGATAAAGCTCACCGTTCTTGCGCCTGTTGGAGATCTCACCCTGCCAGTGGCCCTCCAGGGTCAACTGATGCCACATCGCGGCGTAGAAGGCGCTGTCATGCAGGCCCGAGGCAAGTAGGCGCGGAGTGTGGCCCAGGGCTTCACGTTCGCTGTAGCCGGTGATTTCGCTGAAGGCGCGATTGACTGCGCTGATGCGCTGCTGGGTATCGGTGATCATCACGCCTTCGGCTGTGCTTTCGAATACGGTCGCCGCCTGTTGCAGCTTCTCCTGCATCAGGCGTCGGTCGGTAATGTCCCGGGCGATGGTCAGCATGCAGTCGTCACCGCCGATGGGCAGTGGCCGGCTCGACAGCTCGCAGAGGCGGATCTGGCCATCGTTGCGCCGGATATGGCAGTTGAAGTCGCGGACGAAACCATCGCGCTGCAGCAGGTCGAGCATCTGCTTGCGCTCATTGAGATTGACCCAGATGCCCAGGTCCAGGGTCGAGCGGTCCAGCGACATGGCGCTGTTGAAGCCGGTGATGCGACTGAAGCCTTCGTTGACCTCGATCAGTAGCCCGTCGCGCTGACGGGTCAGCAGCAGGCCATCGGGGGAGGCATGGAAGGCCTTGGCGAACTTCTCCTCGGAGGTCTGCAGTTGTTGCTGGGTCTCTTTGAGTTGGCTGATGTCGCGTACCACTACCACCAGCGCCGGCGTGGTGTCGAGGTCGAAGGGCTCGGCGGAGATCAGGCCGGTGAACAACTGGCCGTTATGCCGGCGAAAGGGCATTTCCAGATTGCGGATGCTGCCGGCCTGCAAGCGTTGCAGCAGCCCTGGCCCGACCCCGGGGATGCCCCAGATATTGAGCTCGGTGGCGGTCTGGCCAACCACGCTTTGCGCGCTCAGGCCGATCTGCTCCTCGAAGGCCTTGTTGACTTCCAGCAGGCAGCCGTCGGACAGCCGGGCAATCACCAGGATGTCCGGACATTGCTGGAACACCGAGGCGAACTTCTGTTCGGACAGGCGCAGGGCCTCTTCGGTGTGCTTGGTCTCGCTGATGTCGATCATCAACCCGCGCATCACCGGTTCGTGGCCATGCTCGATCAGGCTGACGATGTCGCGCACCCAGAGGCAGCGACCGTCGGCGGCGATCACCCGGTAATCGAGGCTGTGATCCCGCCCGGCCTGCACTTCGTGGTCGCAGAAGGCCTGGGCCCGGGTCAGGTCCGCGGGGTGGATGATGTTGCGCCAGAAACCGGGAATCAGCCAATGGGCCAGGGGATAGCCCAGCAGGGCTTCGGCATGGGGCGAGACATAGCTGTAGGTAAAGTCGCTGATGCGCGCTTCCCAGGCAATCGCGGACAGGCTTTCCACTAGGCTGCGGTAGTGGTATTCGCTGCTGCGCAGTTCCTGTTCCAGGGCGACCCGCCGGGAAATTTCCGAGCTCAAGCGGCGGTTGATACGGATCACCACCGCCAGCACGGTCACCAGCAGCAGTAGACCGGGCAGGCCATACATCAGGACATCCGACCAGAAGGTCCTGTGGTCGAGCACGCTGCCCACCCAGTGTTGCTGGATGGTGCTGATTTCCTCGGGGCTGAGGTCGGCGAGCACCTTGTCGAGAATGCTTACCAGGACCTTGTTTTCCCGCGGGACGCCCATCGCCAACTGATAGCGATAGGGGGTTTCGCCGCTGACGTAGAGACCGTCGAGCTTGAGCTGACGCAGGCTCCAGACACTGGAGGCGAGGTCGCCGACCACGGCGTCCACTTCGTCGGTGGCCAGGGCCTGCAGCGCCGAGCTGACATTGGGCATGGCCACCAGGTTCAGGTCCGGGTGGTGGGTGCGCAACAGTTCGTGAGGGGCGTAGTTTTCCACCACCGCTATCTTGAGGCCGTACAGTTCCTTGAGGTTGTGGGGTTGCGCGCCGCCTTCATGGGCGAGGATGACGATGGGAAAGTCCAGGTAAGGCCGGGTGAAGGCCATGTAGCTCTGGCGTTCGGGGGTCGACATGATCCCGGGCAGCAGGTCCAGCTTGCCCTGCTTGGCGTCCTCTAGCACCGCGGTCCAGCTGGCGGGCTCGACGGGCTTGAGGTTTACGGACAGGCGTTCCTGGATCAGGTGGATGTAGTCCGCGGCCAGGCCCTGATAGCGGCCTTCTTCATCCCGATACTCGAAAGGCGGCCATGAAGCGTCCACACCCAGGCGCAGTTCCGGGTGAGTCTTGAGCCAGCTACGTTCTTCGTCGGTGAGAGTCAGCGCGCCAGCCGTTGCGGTCCAGGTGAGCAGCGCCAGCAGGAGCATGGCCGACAGTCTGGGCATAACCGTCTCGTTATGGCACGGGGAATGTTTCGAGTGTAGACCGGCTATGGGGCGGGGAAGGAAAGAAGGACGGGCTGCAAAAAGCAAAACCCCCAGCTGGGCTGGGGGTCTTGGGCTTACTCGTCGAGGAAGGAGCGCAGATGCTCGCTTCGCGTCGGGTGGCGCAGCTTGCGCAGCGCCTTGGCTTCGATCTGGCGGATCCGCTCACGGGTCACATCGAACTGCTTACCGACTTCCTCGAGGGTATGGTCGGTATTCATGTCGATGCCGAAGCGCATGCGCAGTACCTTGGCTTCACGGGCAGTGAGGCCGGAGAGTACTTCGCGAGTTGCTTCCTTCAGGCTCTCAACTGTGGCGACATCGATTGGCGACTGCATGGTCGAGTCTTCGATGAAGTCGCCCAGATGGGAGTCTTCGTCATCACCGATCGGGGTTTCCATGGAGATCGGCTCTTTGGCGATCTTCAATACCTTGCGGATCTTGTCCTCAGGCATTTCCATGCGTTCGCCCAGCTCTTCCGGAGTCGGTTCGCGACCCATTTCCTGCAGCATCTGCCGGGAAATACGGTTGAGCTTGTTGATCGTCTCGATCATGTGCACCGGAATACGAATGGTGCGGGCCTGGTCGGCGATCGAGCGAGTGATCGCCTGACGGATCCACCAGGTGGCATAAGTCGAGAACTTGTAGCCGCGACGGTATTCGAACTTGTCCACGGCTTTCATCAAGCCGATGTTGCCTTCCTGGATCAGGTCGAGGAACTGCAGGCCACGGTTGGTGTACTTCTTGGCGATGGAGATCACCAGACGCAGGTTGGCTTCAACCATCTCTTTCTTCGCGCGGCGGGCCTTGGCCTCACCGATCGACATGCGACGGTTGATGTCCTTGATCTCGGCGATCTTCAAGCCTGTTTCGACTTCAAGAGCGGTCAGCTTCTGCTGGCAACGGATGATGTCCGGCTGCAGGCGGGCGATGGCTTCGGCGTACTTGCTCTTGCCTTTGGCCAGGGCGTCGGTCCAGCTTTCATCCACTTCGTTGCCCGGGAACTGGCGCAGGAAGTCGGCACGTGGCATGCGGGCATCACGCACGCAGAGCTGCATGATGGCGCGTTCCTGCTGGCGCAGGCGATCCAGGGCACTGCGTACACGTTCAACCAGGCCTTCGAATTGCTTCGGAACCAGTTTGATCGGCATGAACAGTTCAGCCAGGGCCAGCATTTCGGCGATGGCTTGCTTGTTCTCGCGGCCGTGTTTCTTCAGCGCCTTGCGGGTGACTTCCATCTGGTCGGCGACGGCGCCAAAGCGCTGTGCGGCGATGACCGGATCCGGACCGCTTTCGGCTTCTTCTTCGTCTTCGGTCGCTTCCGCTTCTTCGTCTTCGCTGTCGTCATCCGCTTTCGCGGTCTTGGTGTCGACAGGCGGCGGCACTTCGGCGGCAGGCGGCGTAATGCCGTCATCCGGGTCGATGTACCCGCTGAGAACGTCGGACAGGCGTCCACCTTCGGTGGTGACGCGAGTGTACTCGGAGAGGATGTGATCAACCGTGCCAGGGAAGTGCGCGATTGCGCCCATCACTTCACGGATACCCTCTTCGATACGCTTGGCGATTTCGATTTCGCCTTCACGTGTGAGCAGCTCTACCGTGCCCATTTCGCGCATGTACATGCGCACTGGGTCGGTAGTGCGACCAATGTCGGTTTCCACAGCCGCCAACGCTGCGGCGGCTTCTTCAGCTGCTGCTTCGTCGGTATCGGCTTCGGCCAACAAAAGGGCATCCGCATCCGGAGCACTCTCGAATACGTTGATCCCCATGTCGTTGATCATGCGGATGATGTCTTCCACCTGTTCCGGATCTGAAATATCCTCCGGCAGGTGGTCGTTGACCTCCGCGTAAGTCAGGTAACCCTGCTCACGTCCACGGCTGATCAACTCTTTGAGGCGAGACTGCTGTTGCGCTTTTCCGGACATAACACCCTATCCACTGAAGGTCTTGGCGGGCAAAAAACAAGCCGAGGATTATACCCGAGCTATGACCTCACGCGCCAGTTGAGGTCGGGTTTGATGCGGGAACATTGCGTTTTAGAAGCTCAACCAGCTGTTTTTTCTCTTCGCTGCTGAGCTCGCTTTGACGCGATTTCCTGAGAAGTTGCTCTAAAACACGCTCGCGTTGGCGAGCTGACAAACTATTAATGGTGTCGAAAAACTGTTGTTCAAGGTTATCTCCGTCGATCAGCCATTCTTTTTCCGCCAGTGCGGTGAGCAGATGCCCTTGCTGGGTGCCGTGCCAGCGCGCCATCAATTGATGAATAGAGCGTAGCTTAGGATTTTTCTGCACGGCTTCGATCAGAGCCACCAGCAACTGGGTATTGGTGTTGTCGTCATCGGCAAAATGCCCGGCATCTTCAACTTTTTCTGCCAGTTGCGGGTGATGCAGCAAAGTGCGCAAGGCTGAAAGGGTCGGCGGTTCCACTGCAGCGGGGATGCGCGGGCCGCGTGGCTGGTCGCGATCGCCCTGGCGCTTGCCCTTGCCGTTCTTGTCCCAGGGTTTGTTTTCCCATTTCTTGCCGCCGGCATTTTTCTTTGGCGTCCACTCTTGTTGTGGGGTGTACGCCTCCTGGTGCGGCTCATGATAGTCGGCATAATCCGGCATCGCGTCGTAATCGATGCCTGCGTCGTACGCGGGTGGCGCTTCGGGCGGTGCGCTGTGGGCCAGTTGGTTGACCGTTTCGTTGGTCAGGCCGGTGATTTCGCTCAGGCGCTGGCGCATCAGGGTGCGCAGGTTGGCCCCGGGGATTTTCTCGATCAGGGGCGCGGCCAGGGTCGCCAGATGGGCCTTGCCTTCCAGTGAGCGCGGGTCGGCTTCATCGATCAGTTGCTGGAAAAAGTAATCGGCCAGCGGCTGTGCGTGCTGGTTGATTCGAGCGCGGAAGGCATCGGTGCCTTCGGCGCGGACCAGGGTATCCGGATCTTCGCCTTCGGGAAGGAACAGAAAGCGCGCGCGGCGCCCGTCCTGCAAGCAGGTCAGGGTCGCCTCCAGGGCGCGCCAGGCGGCCTTGCGCCCAGCCTGGTCACCGTCGAAGCAGAACAGTACGTTGGGTACGATGCGGAACAGGCGCTTGAGGTGTTCTTCGCTGGTGGCGGTACCCAGGGTGGCCACGGCGTTGCGCAGGCCTTGCTGGGCCAGGGCGATGACGTCCATGTAGCCCTCGACAACGATGATTTCGTCGAGGTTGCGGTTGTTCTTGCGGGCTTCAAACAGGCCGTAGAGTTCCTGGCCCTTGTGAAAGACCGGGGTCTCCGGAGAGTTCAGGTATTTGGGCTTGTCGTCCCCCAGAACCCGGCCGCCGAAGGCGATGATCCGACCGCGAGTGTCGCGGATCGGGAACATTACCCGGTCGCGAAAGCGGTCATAGCGCTTGCCGGTCTCGGCGTTCTCGATCAGCAGGCCGGCATCGATCATGGCTTTCTGCTGCAGGGTGTCGCTGCTCAGGTGTTTGAACAGGTTGTCCCAGCCAGGCGGAGCGAAGCCCAGGCCGAAGTCCCGGGCGATCTCGCCGGTAAGGCCGCGCCCCTTCAGGTAGTCGACCGCAGCCTTGCGCGCTGGATGGCTTTTCAGGGCCTGGCGGTAGTAGTCGGCGGCGGCAGTGAGCAGCGGATACAGCGGTGAGTCGGTGGGTTGCCGAGGCTTGCGCTGGCCGCGGCTGCTCTCTTCGCGGGGGATTTCCATGCCAGCCGCCTTCGCCAGTTCCTCGACGGCCTGGGGAAAGTCCAGGTTGTCGTGGTCCATGATGAAGCCGAGGGCGTTCCCGCCTGCGCCGCAGCCAAAGCAGTAGTAGAACTGCTTGTCGGGGCTGACGCTGAAGGAGGGGGTCTTTTCCTTGTGGAAGGGGCAGCAGGCGGTGTAGTTCTTGCCGGCTTTCTTGATTTGCAGGCGCGAACTGACGACATCGACGATGTCGGTGCGGTTCAGAAGGTCGTCAATAAAGCTCTGGGGAATAAGCCCGGCCATGGCGTTCTCGTCATCACTGCGCGCAAAGATAGCCCTGGCGACACCGTCGAAAGTTCAGGTGGCGGCCAAGCGTGAGGTTACGCGGCTCGACCCTGGTTTTCGGCGTGATCGCAGTCGGGAAGTGTATCTGCCGAACGTCCACTGACGTTAGTTTCAATCAGTATTCGACTATTTGAAGGTGTTGCGCTGAGTCCGACAGTGGCTTTGGGCTGGCCTCGGATAGCTCATTAAGCGGGCGCTGGAGAAGGGCGCCTTGGGCTGATCGTCTGTAGGAATCAGATAAGGGTGTGCTCGTCAGTAGCCTTGGAAGGCTCGTCAGAAAAGACGTGCACCGCTGGCAAGAAGCCAGGTCTGACGTGGTGAAGCAGAATCGTCTGGGTCGCATGGGCGGCTTCGACGGTGAAGCATCAAGCGTATTCCGCAAATGCCATTAGCCCGGCTGAGGGCCGGGCTTGGCAGAAGCTTGCAACGAACGTCTGTGTATTAGTACAGACGTACGGCGCGGCGCTGTTCGCGCTGAACTTTCTTGGCGTGACGCTTAACAGCAGCAGCTGCTTTGCGCTTACGCTCAGAAGTCGGCTTCTCGTAAAATTCGCGGCTACGAACTTCAGCCAGAACACCGGCTTTTTCGCAGGAGCGCTTGAAACGACGCAGAGCTACGTCGAAGGGTTCGTTCTCTTTAACTTTGACGGCTGGCATCCAGAGCTACCTTCATTCATTACCGGGGTCAACGTTCTCGTCGCAAAAATCGCGGCTGAGGTCGTCGGTTTTTAAGGGTTGCGGATGTTAACCCCTCAACGCTCGGAATGCAAAGCCTCTGATCGAAAACCGCTGGTCGGGCGCGGGAGTGGCGACTATTATGCGCGCCTTCGAATTCAGCCTCTACAAGGCGCAAACCCATGCTAGTACTGGGATTAGAAACGTCCTGCGACGAAACCGGCGTCGCGTTATACGACAGTGAGCGGGGCCTGCTGGCCGACGCGCTGTTCAGCCAGATCGACCTGCATCGCGCCTACGGTGGCGTGGTGCCGGAGCTGGCCTCCCGGGATCACGTCAAGCGCATGCTGCCCTTGATCCGCCAGGTGCTGGCCGAGGCCGACTGCGTGCCTACCGAGATCGACGCGATTGCCTACACCGCTGGCCCCGGCCTTGTCGGTGCCTTGCTGGTGGGGGCTTCCTGCGCCCAGGCGCTGGCCTTTGCCTGGGGCATTCCAGCCCTGGGCGTGCACCATATGGAGGGCCACCTGCTGGCGCCGATGCTGGAGGAGCAACCTCCGCAATTCCCGTTCGTCGCTTTGTTGGTGTCCGGTGGTCATACCCAGTTGGTTCGGGTCGATGGTATCGGCCAATACGAGTTATTGGGCGAGACCCTGGATGACGCCGCAGGCGAGGCATTCGACAAGACGGCGAAGATGATCGGCCTGAATTATCCGGGCGGCCCCGAGATTGCGCGCCTGGCGACTCAGGGCGTAGCAGGGCGCTTTGTCTTTCCGCGGCCGATGACCGATCGCCCGGGGCTGGATTTCAGCTTCAGCGGCTTGAAAACCTTCGCCTTGAACACCTGGCAGCAGTGCGTCAGCGCTGGAGACGACGGCGAGCAAACCCGTTGCGACATCTCCCTCGCGTTCCAGCAGGCGGTGGTGGAGACTCTGACCATCAAATGCAAGCGTGCCTTGAAGCAGACCGGTCTCAAACGTCTGGTTATTGCGGGAGGTGTAAGTGCCAACAAGGCATTGCGCGCTTCGCTGGAAAAGATGCTGGCTGAAATGAAGGGCAATGTGTTCTATGCCCGTCCCGAGTTCTGCACCGACAACGGAGCGATGATCGCCTTTGCCGGTTGCCAGCGTTTGCAGGCCGGGCAGCAGGAAAGCCTGGCGATCAGCGTACAGGCGCGTTGGCCGATGGAGCAGTTGTCAGCTCTCTGATTTCATGCGGGGAGGCTCGGGCTGAGACCTTTTCATCTGAGGGATTCAAAAATGCCGTTCGCGCCCGGCAAACAGGTCGCGTAAATTGCCGCGGTGGCGCCAGACGATCAGCAGTGTCAGCACGCTCATCGGCAATAGCGCCTCCGGTTCCTGCCAGGCCAGCAGTGGCAAGGTCAGGGGGGTGGCGATCAGTGCGGCCAGTGAACTGGTACGAGTGAGATAGAAGGTTAGCGCCCAGGCGGCGATGGCCAGCAGCGCGGCCGGGGGGTAGAGCCCCAGCAGCATGCCGGCGGCGGTGGCGACACCCTTACCGCCGCGGAAGCGGAAGTACAGTGGAAACAGATGGCCGAGGACGGCATAGAGCCCCACCCAGGCCTGTTGTTGCAGGGACAAGCCCGCGAGGTGGGCGATCAGCACAGGTGCCAGGCCTTTGCACAGGTCTCCCAGCAGGGTCAGGACTGCGAGTTTCTTGCCGGCCAGGCGCAGCATGTTGGTGGCGCCGGCATTACCCGAGCCACTCATTCGCGGGTCGGGATTACCCGTAAGGCGGCTGAGCAAAATGGCGAAGGACAGAGAGCCGAGCAGGTAGGCGAAAATCGCCAGTAACCAAAACATGCTAACTATTCCGGGCGAGGAAGCCCTGATTCTAACGGCGCATTGCGCCCTTGTCGTGCTGCGGAGAAGAGTGCTTGGACAGAGTGTTTATCGAAGGGCTGGAAGTGGACACCGTGATTGGTGCCTACGACTGGGAGCGCGGCATCCGACAGTGCCTGCGTCTTGATCTGAGCTTTGCCTGGGACAATCGCCCGGCAGCTGCTGGAGATGATCTGACGCTGGCATTGGACTATGCCAGTGTCTCCACCCGGATCCAGGCGTTTGCCGAGCATGCCCAGTACCAGTTGGTGGAAACCTTTGCCGAGCGCCTTGCCGAGGTTCTGATGAATGAATTTCACATCCCTTGGTTGCGCTTGAAACTGACCAAGCCTGGCGCCGTCCCGGCTGCCTCGGGTGTGGGTGTGGAGATCGAGCGCGGATGTCGCTGACTCAGGTGTATCTGGGGCTCGGTAGCAATATCGAGCGTGAAGTTCATCTGCGGGCCGGGCTCGATGCCCTGGCCGGTTTTCTGGTGGATATGCGTTGCTCGCCGGTGTTCGAAAGCCAGCCGGTGGGAATCAAGAGCGGCCCGTTCTTCAACCTGGTGGTGACGGCTTTTACCGACTTGCCTCTGATCGAGCTGGACCGGCGCCTGAAGTTCATCGAGGCCGATAACGGCCGTTATGCCCCTGATCGTAAAGGCCTGCCGCTGGATATCGATGTATTGCTCTACGGTGAACTGACCGGCAATTTCGATGGCCTGATCCTGCCCCGGGCAGAGATTCTGAAGAACGCCTTCGTGCTCTGGCCGCTGTCGCTGATGGCGCCCGAGCGGGTGCATCCGCTGGCGGGCAAGAGCCTCGGGGCGCTCTGGGCCGAGGCGCAGATCGATCAGGTGCTGGCCCCGGTCGCCTTCGAATGGCGGGGCATGCAACTGACCCCTCCAGACTTATAGCTACCCTCGGCTAATCGCGGACCAGTCGGGGCGGTCCGCGACTCACTCAAGGCGCGTGCTGTTCCTTGTAGGCCTTGATGGCCTTCAGTCGTTCCAGCCTTAGTGCCTCGCCCAGTTGCGGCCCCTTGAACCCCTGTTCCAGCAAGGGTTGAACCGCCACCTTGCGCGCCGCCTCGGCGGCTCCTCGCAGGTAATCGGCCTGCGGATAAGGCCGCGACTCCAGCCCAAGACGGCCGCGAGCATCCATTTCGCATGCCGCTATGAACTCTTCGAAACGCTGTGGGCGTCGGAACACGTCGAAACTTTGCAATAGTTCCAGGAGTGTCGAGGCCTTGAGTTCCAGCGCCTTGTGGCCGTGGGTATGGTACTGGCCCACCAGCAGTGCCAGCTCCTGGCATTCCCGGGGCGCCTTGAAGCGTTCATTGACCGCCTTGATCAGTTCCAGGCCTGTGCGCTCATGGCCAATGTGCCGTGGCCACTCCTCCTCGGGTGTCAGGCCTTTGCCCAGGTCGTGGAGCAGGCAGGCCCAGCGCACGCTGAGGGGTTGCTGATGCAACGCGGCTTGCAGCAGAACGCTGAGGGTGTGCGCGCCGGTGTCTATCTCCGGGTGGTGGACCGCGGGTTGAGGTACGCCGAACAGTGCGTCGATTTCGGGCATCAGCACCGCCAGCGCGCCGCAGTCGCGCAATACCTGGATAAAGACCTGGGGCTGATCCTCCATCAGGGCGCGAGATATCTCTTTCCAGCTGCGTTCGGCCGTCAGGGCCTGAAGCTCACCGGATTCACTAAGTTCGCGCATCAGCTCGAGTGTCTCTGGCGCCACGCGAAAACCCAGACCGGCGTAGCGGGCGGCGAAGCGGGCGACCCGCAGTACTCGCAGGGGATCTTCGGCGAATGCCGGGGAAACGTGGCGCAATAGCCGCTCTTCAAGGTCCTTCTGACCGTTGTAGGGATCGGTGAGGCGGCCCTGTTCATCTTCGGCCATGGCGTTGATGGTCAGGTCGCGACGGATCAGGTCCTCTTCCAGGGTGACTTCCGGGCTGGCATGGAAGGTGAAACCGCCATAACCCCGCCCACTCTTGCGCTCGGTGCGGGCCAGGGCATACTCCTCGCCGCTCTTGGGGTGCAGGAACACCGGGAAGTCCGCGCCCACGGGGCGAAAGCCCTTGGCGAGCATCTCCTCTGCGCTGGCACCCACTACCACCCAGTCGATATCGGTAACCGGCCTGCCGAGCAGGCGATCGCGCACGGCGCCGCCGACTTTGTAAATCCGCATAAAAAAACCTCCGTTAGCGCGACAGGATAACCCTTGTATCGCGCATCCGGAGGCTTGTTATCGGGCTTAAAGGTGGATAACCGCCAGGTCCAGGCGACCGTAGTCGTTTTCGTTGTGATCGCTCTTTGGCGGTACGTGGTGGGTTTTCATCACCTGGTCGCCCTGCAGGGTTTCCAGGTGAATGTCGAAGCCCCAGAGGCGGTGCAGGTGCTTGAGCACTTCGTCGGTGGAATCCCCCAGGGGTTTACGGTCGTGTTGCTGATGACGCAGGGTCAAGGAGCGGTCGCCCCGGCGGTCGATGCTCCAGATCTGCACGTTGGGTTCGCGGTTGCCCAGGTTGTATTGCGCGGCCAGGGTTTCACGGATGATCCGATAGCCGCTTTCATCATGGATTGCCGGTACCAGCAGGTCGTCCTTCTGGTCGTCGTCCATGATGCTGAACAGCTTGAGATCGCGGATGACCTTGGGCGACAGGTACTGCAGGATGAAGCTCTCGTCCTTGAAGCTGCTCATGGCGAACTTGATGCTCGACAGCCAGTCGGTGCCGGCCAGTTCCGGGAACCAGCGCCGGTCCTCTTCCGTGGGCTCCTCGCAGATGCGTCGGATATCGCGGTACATGGCAAAGCCCAAGGCATAGGGGTTGATGCCGTTGTAGTAGGGGCTGTCGAAGCCTGGCTGGAATACCACGCTGGTATGGGAGGTGAGGAATTCCATCATGAAGCCATCGGTGACCAGGCCTTCGTCGTACAGATCGTTCATCAAGGTGTAGTGCCAGAAGGTAGCCCAGCCTTCGTTCATCACCTGGGTCTGGCGTTGCGGGTAGAAGTACTGGGCGATCTTGCGCACGATGCGCACGATCTCGCGTTGCCAGGGCTCTAGCAGTGGCGCGTGTTTTTCGATGAAATAGAGGATGTTTTCCTGAGGTTCGGCGGGGAAGCGCGCATTGTCCTTGTCGCTGTACTTGTCCGCGCCCTTGGGAATGGTGCGCCACAGGTCGTTGATCTGTTTCTGCAGGTGTTCCTCCCGGTCTTTCTGCCGGCGCCGTTCTTCTTCGGCGGAAATCGGGTAGGGCCGCTTGTAGCGGTCGACACCGTAGTTCATCAAGGCATGGCAGGAGTCCAGCAGATCTTCCACGGCATCGATGCCATGGCGCTCCTCGCATTGCATGATGTACTGCTTGGCGAACACCAGGTAGTCGATGATCGAGCTGGCATCGGTCCAGGTGCGGAACAGGTAATTGCCCTTGAAGAAGCTGTTGTGGCCATAGCAGGCGTGAGCCACCACCAGCGCCTGCATGCAGATGGTGTTCTCTTCCATCAGATAGGCAATGCAAGGGTCGGAGTTGATGACGATTTCGTAGGCCAGGCCCATCTGGCCCCGGCTGTAGGATTTTTCGGTGCTGAGGAAGTGCTTGCCGTAGGACCAGTGGTGATAGCCCAGGGGCATGCCCACCGAGGCATAGGCGTCCATCATCTGCTCGGCGGTGATCACTTCGATCTGGTTGGGATAGGTGTCCAGGGCATAGCGGGCCGCGATACGGCTGATTTCACGGTCGTAGGCCTGGATCAGCTCGAAGGTCCATTCCGAGCCGGTGGAGATGGGTTGGCGCTTCTGCTCTCTGGCGGTCATGTCACTAACCTGCGCTGGAAGAGTTCACGGAAGACCGGATAGATGTCTCCGGCCGAAACCAGTTGCTGCTGGGCGAATGTATCGGAAAAGGCCTCGGCGATGCGTTCGTACTCGAACCACAGGGCCTGGTGCTCGCGCGGGGTGATTTCCACGTAGGTGTAGTACTGCACGAACGGCATGATCTGGTTGATCAGGATGTCGCGGCAGATCGGCGAGTCGTCGTTCCAGTTGTCGCCATCGGAGGCCTGGGCAGCGTAGATGTTCCACTCGTTGCTCGGGTAGCGTTCGGCCATGATCTCCTGCATCAGCTTCAGGGCGCTGGAGACGATGGTGCCGCCGGTTTCCCGTGAATAGAAGAACTCCTCTTCGTCCACTTCCCGGGCACTGGTGTGGTGGCGGATGAACACGACGTCGATCTTGTCGTAGTTGCGCTTGAGGAACAGGTACAGAAGGATGAAGAAACGCTTGGCGATGTCTTTGGTGGCCTGGGTCATGGAGCCGGAAACGTCCATCAGGCAGAACATCACCGCCTTGGAGCTGGGGTTGGGCTGTTTCACCAGCAGGTTGTACTTGAGGTCGAAGGTGTCGAGGAAGGGCACGCGGTGAATCCGGGCACTCAGGCGCTCGATTTCCGCCTCAAGCTCCTGGATATCGCCGAAATTGTCCGGTTCTTCCCGCTTCAGGCGCGCCAGTTCTTCCTTGGCTTCCCGCAGCTTGGCCCGG
The DNA here is from genome assembly GCF_000397205.1 of Pseudomonas protegens CHA0. NCBI lineage: Bacteria > Pseudomonadati > Pseudomonadota > Gammaproteobacteria > Pseudomonadales > Pseudomonadaceae > Pseudomonas > Pseudomonas protegens. The sequence goes on along the minus strand of NC_021237.1, from coordinate 6,233,844 downwards.
CTGCTGCCGGACAAGGCAATGCGCCGCGCGTGGGCCGACCGCAAGGTACGGATGATATTGATCCGGGCCGGGTTGCCTTCGTTGCTGATCCCGGCTCGTACGGTCTTGAAGGTGTCGGTTCCGGTCAGGTTGCGTTTCACCAGGTTGGGCAGTTCCAGGTCCTCGAACATGAATTCGAGGAATTCCTCCTGGGTGATCTGGAACACGAACTCGTCCATGCCTTCGCCGGAGTTGCCGGCCTTGCCCCGGCCGCCACCGCCCCCACCGCCGCCTTGAGGCCTGGCAATGTGCTCGCCGGCAGTGAATTCCTTGTTGCCTGGGTGAACCACGGTCTGCTTGCCGCCACGGCCGTGGTGCAGCACCGGCTCGTCGATATCCCGCCCGGGAATGCTGATTTGCTCGCCATGCTCCATATCGGTGATGGAGCGCCGGCTAACCGCCTCTTCGACGGCCTTTTTAATGTGGTCACGGTAGCGCCGCAGAAACCGCTGGCGGTTTACCGTGCTCTTGTTCTTGCCATTGAGACGTCGGTCGATCACATAGCTCATGGGCCCCTCCGGGGAGCTTCAAGACATAAGCTTCAAGCGGTAGGCAGCGTTGCAGCAGAGCCCGCAAGGGCTCTACGGCAAGGTGCCCGCAGCTTGGGGCTAGAAGCTTGCAGCTGCTTTACTGCGACTTTCTGACCCGCAGATACCATTCGGATAGCAGCCGTACCTGTTTGTCGGTGTAGCCGCGCTCGACCATTCGTGTGACGAAGTCGTTGTGCTTCTGCTGATCCTCCTTGCTCGCCTTGGCGTTGAAGCTGATGACCGGCAACAGGTCCTCGGTGTTGGAGAACATTTTCTTCTCGATGACCACCCGCAGCTTCTCGTAGCTGAGCCAGGTGGGGTTCTTGCCGTTGTTGTTGGCCCGGGCGCGCAGGACGAAATTGACGATTTCGTTGCGGAAATCTTTCGGGTTGCTGATCCCGGCCGGTTTTTCGATCTTTTCCAGTTCCTCGTTGAGGGCCACGCGATTGAGGATTTCGCCGGTCTCCGGATCGCGGTATTCCTGATCCTGGATCCAGAAGTCCGCATAGAGCACGTAGCGGTCGAAGATGTTCTGGCCGTACTCGCTGTAGGACTCGAGGTAGGCGGTCTGGATCTCCTTGCCGATGAATTCGATGTAGCGCGGTGCCAGGTATTCCTTGAGGAAGCGCAGGTAGCGCTCGCGGGTTTCTGCCTGGAACTGCTCTTGCTCGATCTGCTGTTCCAGCACGTACAGCAGGTGCACCGGGTTCGCCGCCACTTCGTGAGGGTCGAAGTTGAAGACCTTCGACAGGATCTTGAAGGCAAAGCGAGTCGACAACCCGTTCATCCCCTCATCGACGCCGGCGCTGTCACGGTACTCCTGGATCGACTTGGCCTTGGGATCGGTGTCCTTGAGATTTTCGCCGTCATACACCCGCATCTTCGAGTAGATGTTGGAGTTCTCCGGTTCCTTGAGGCGCGAAAGCACGGTGAACTGCGCCAGCATCTTCAGGGTGTCGGGGGCGCAGTGGGCCTTGGCCAGGGAGCTGTTGAACAGCAGCTTGTCGTAGATCTTCACCTCATCGGTGACCCGCAGGCAGTACGGCACCTTGACGATATAGATCCGGTCGATGAAGGCTTCGTTGTTCTTGTTGTTGCGGAAGGTGTGCCATTCCGACTCGTTGGAGTGGGCCAGCAGAATGCCGGTAAACGGAATCGCCCCCAGGCCCTCGGTGCTGTTGTAGTTGCCTTCCTGCGTCGCGGTCAGCAATGGGTGCAGCACCTTGATCGGTGCCTTGAACATTTCGACGAATTCCATCAGGCCCTGGTTGGCCCGGCACAGCGCCCCGGAGTAGCTGTAGGCGTCGGCGTCGTTCTGGGGGAATTCTTCCAGCTTGCGGATATCCACCTTGCCCACGAGGGCCGAGATGTCCTGGTTGTTCTCATCCCCAGGCTCGGTCTTGGCCACGGCAATCTGGTTGAGGATCGACGGATAGAGTTTCACCACCCGGAACTGGCTGATGTCGCCGCCGAACTCCGACAGGCGCTTGGTGGCCCAGGGCGACATGATGGTGTTGAGATAACGCCGGGGAATGCCGAAGTCTTCTTCGAGAATCGCGCCATCTTCCGTGGCGTTGAACAGGCCCAGCGGTGATTCGAAGACCGGAGAGCCCTTGATGGCGTAGAAGGGCACTTTCTCGATCAGTTGCTTGAGTTTCTCGGCGAGGGAGGATTTACCACCGCCCACCGGCCCCAGCAGATAGAGGATCTGTTTCTTTTCTTCCAGGCCCTGAGCGGCATGACGGAAGTAGGAGACGATCTGATCGATGCATTCTTCCATGCCATGGAAGTCTTCGAACGCCGGATAGCGGCGAATCACTTTGTTGGAGAAGATTCGCGACAGCCTCGAATTGGTCGAGGTATCCAGCAATTCGGGCTCGCCGATGGCCAGCAGCAGGCGCTCGGCGGCCGAGGCGTAGGCGCTTCGATCCTTCTTGCACAGCTCCAGGTATTCCTGCAGCGAAAACTCTTCCTGGCGTGTGGATTCGAAGCGTTGTTGGAAGTGGCTAAAAATACTCATGACGTCACCTCGCTCGATACGTGGAGCCGGCGTCGGATCAGTCAGTCAAGTGCTGGCATGCAGCTGAGTTTCCAGCTGCTGTTTACCCCCCAGAACACTTTCAAAGCTATCGACCTTGAAAGCTAGTACCGATGACCCGCTCGCCGGTGTACCGGCTCTCCCCTGATTTGGATGGCCTGAGGCTAAGGATAGTTCGGAATCCGGGAGGTCAAGGCGAGATGGGGAATTAGTTGCCCGCTACCGTTCGTCTGGTGCTGCGTCAGCCCGCGTCGTACGCGGGCTAGAGCGTCGGAAAAAAATTATTCAGGGTTGCCCTGAGCGGTTTCCGCTGGATAAGTGCTGCGCCACAGTTCGAAGCCGCCATCCAGGCTGTAGACGTCGGAAAAGCCCTGGCTGACCAGGTAGGCTGCCGCGCTCTGGCTCGAGTTTCCGTGATAGCAAACCACCACTAGCGGAGCGTCGAGGTCAGCCGCGCGGATGAAGTCGGAAATGGAGTGATTGTCCAGGTGTTGCGAGCCACTGATGTGGTTCAGTGCGTAGGTTTGCGGATCGCGGATGTCCACCACCACGGCACCTTGCTCGCGCAGTGCCTGGGCCTGTTCTGGGGGGATGCGTTTGAATTCGCTCATGGCGGGCTCCTGGAGCTTGATAATCAGCGCCGGCTAGCGCTTTGCCGGTGCCGGCAGGGGTTCGGGGGAAAGAGCGGCGGTGCGGCCCTGGGCATCGCAGTCGCAGGTCAGGCGTACGCCGCTATCGACATTCAGCAGGGTCATGGCCCCGCCCCAGACGCAGCCGCTGTCCAGGGCGAAGATGCCGGGCTCGTTGCAATGGCCTTCCAGGGCTGCCCAGTGGCCGAAGATGATCTTCAGGTCCCGGGTCTTGCGCTCCTTGTGGCTGAACCAGGGGGCGTAGCCCGGTGGCGCGGTGTCCAGGCCCTCCTTGCTCTTGAGGTCCAGCTTGCCGTCGCTGGTACAGAAGCGCATGCGGGTGAAGTAGTTGGTGATGACCCGCAGGCGAGTCACGCCTTTGAGATCACTGTCCCATTTCGCTGGATCATTGCCATACATACCGTCCAGGAAGGGGTCGAAGAGGTTGTCGTCGCGCAACGCTTCTTCGACCTCGGCGGCACATTTCTGGGCTTTCTTCAGCGACCACTGGGGGGCTATGCCGGCGTGCACCATGGCGATGTTGCGGGCTTCGTCGTAATGCATCAGCTTCTGCTGGCGCAGCCACTGCAAGAGCTCCTCGCAATCGGGAGCCTCCAGGATCTCGCGCAGAGTGTCGGATTTCTTCAGGCGCTCGACGTTGCGCCAGACGGCCAGCAGGTGCAGGTCGTGATTGCCCAGCACGCAGACCAGCGAGTCGCGGATCGAATACAGGTAGCGCAGGGTTTCCAGCGACTGCGGGCCACGGTTGACCAGGTCGCCCACCAGCCACAGGCGATCCCGGGCGGGATCGAAGGCTACTTGTTCAAGCAGGCATTGCAGAGGTTCCAGGCAGCCTTGCAGGTCGCCGACGGCGTAGGTCGCCATCAGTGCAAGGCTCCGGGCACGGCCAGGCGGAAAGGCGCAATGACGGCGTCGAACTGTTTGCCGTCCTCGGCGAGCATCTGATAGCTGCCCTGCATGTTGCCAACCCGGGTGGTCATTACCGTGCCGCTGCTGTAGGTGTGGCTTTTGCCTGCGGCGATCAGCGGTTGCTGGCCCACCACGCCGGCACCACGGACCTCTTCGACATGCCCGTCGCCATCGGTGATCACCCAGTGCCGGGACAGCAGCTTGGCTGGAAGCGAGCCATTGTTCTGCACGGTGATGGTGTAGGCGAAAGCGAAGCGGTTCTGCTCGGGTTGCGATTGGTCTGCCAGAAAGCGAGTGACGACGCTGACGTCGACCTGGTAACGAGGATCGGACATGCAAGAGGCCTTTAAAGCAAAGCGGGACGCGGGACAGGACTGATGGAGGTCAGTCTAGGTCAAGTATCGGGTAGTAGACCAGACATCCCGTCTGGCGTCCTACCCGATATCAGCCGAGGGCGTTTCAGTCGGTAGCGGGCTTGGGCTGGTCTGCCAACTGATCGGCCAGGCGCACGAAGGCGGCCAAGTCCAGTTGCTCGGGACGCAGGCTGCCGTCGACGCCGGCGGCCTCGATCTCGGCGCTGCTGAGCAGTGCCTTGAGGGTGTTGCGCAGGGTCTTGCGGCGCTGGTTGAAGGCTTCGCGCACGATGCGCTCCAGCAGGCGATGATCCTTGGCAGGGTGTGGCAGTACCGCGTGGGGCACCAGGCGCACGATCGCCGAGTCGACTTTTGGCGGCGGATTGAAGGCGCCCGGGCCGACGTTGAACAGGTGCTCCACACGGCAGTGATACTGGACCATGATCGATAGGCGGCCCCAATCACCACCGCCAGGGCCGGCAGCCAGGCGTTCGACCACTTCCTTTTGCAGCATGAAGTGCATGTCGCGGATCAGTCCGGCGTTCTGCAGCAGGTGGAAGATCAGCGGAGTAGAGATGTTGTAGGGCAGGTTGCCGACCACCCGCAGGCTGCCTGGCGCTGCGCCCAGGGTGTTGAAGTCAAACTTCAGGGCGTCGCCCTGGTGCAGGTTGAAGTTGCTCTTGCCGGCGAACTGCTGGTTGAGGATCGGGATCAGGTCCTTGTCCAGCTCCACCACGTCCAGCTGGGCGCCGCTGCCCAGCAGGCCTTCGGTCAGGGCGCCCTGGCCCGGGCCGATTTCCAGCATGCGGTCCTCGGGCTTGGCGTGGATGGACCGCAGGATGCGGTCGATGACGCCAGCGTCATGCAGGAAGTTCTGGCCGAAGCGCTTGCGCGCCCGGTGTTGGTATTGCTCGGTCATATACGGTTCTCGGCCATCTGGTAGGCGGTTTCCAGGGCGACCTGCAGGCTGCCGGTGTCGATCTTGCCGCTGCCGGCCAGGTCCAGGGCGGTGCCGTGGTCGACGGAGGTGCGGATGATCGGCAAGCCGAGCGTCACGTTGACGGCCGCACCGAAGCCTTTGTATTTCAGCACAGGCAAGCCTTGGTCGTGGTACATCGCCAGCACTGCGTCGCAGTGCTCCAGATATTTGGGGGTAAACAGAGTGTCGGCAGGCAACGGACCGCGCAGGTCCATGCCTTCGGTGCGCAGGCGCTCTAGGGTAGGTTCGATGATGTCGATTTCTTCGCGGCCCAGGTGACCGCCTTCACCGGCGTGGGGGTTGAGCCCGCAGACCAGGATGCGTGGCCGGGCGATGCCGAACTTGTGCTGCAGGTCGGCATGCAGGATCCGCGTGACCCGCTCCAGGCGCTCGACAGTGATGGCGTCGGCGATTTCCCGCAAGGGCAGGTGGGTGGTTACCAGCGCCACGCGCAGGCCGTGGGTGGCCAGCATCATCACCACTTGCTCGGTGTGGGTCAGGTCGGCGAGGAATTCGGTATGGCCGGAAAAAGCGATCCCGGAGTCGTTGATCACGCCTTTGTGCACGGGGGCGGTGATCATGCCGGCAAAGTGCCCGTCCAGGCAGCCCTGGCCGGCGCGGGTCAGGGTTTGCAGGACAAAAGCCGCATTGGCCTGGTCCAGCTGGCCGCTGATCACAGGTTTGGCCAGGGGCGTGTCCCAGACATATAGGCTGTTCGCCGGGGCGGGTTCAGTCGGCAGTTGCTCCAGGGTTACCGGCAGCAGATCGACGGCCACGCCCAGCTGCGCGGCCCGCTCTAGGAGCAGGTCGCGGCTGGTAATGGCAATCAGGGGGTGAGGCTGGGGTTGCGAAGCGAGTAGCAGGCACAGGTCAGGACCTATACCCGCCGGTTCGCCGGGTGTCAGAGCGAAACGTCTGGGTTTCACTGTGCGGCCTGTTCAGCGCCGGGCAGCTTGATTTCGACGTAGGCCTCGTCACGGATCTGCCGCAACCAGGTCTGCAGCTCTTCGTCGTACTTGCGGTTACGCAGGACGGTCATGGCTTGCTGTTCGCGGGCCTGGCTGGTGCTGTCGGTGGCGCGACGGCCAAGGACTTCCAGTACGTGCCAGCCGTAAGGGCTCTTGAAGGGCTTGGACAGTTGACCTTGTGGGGTCTTGGCCATCACTTCGCGGAATTCCGGCACCAGGGCGTTCGGGTCGATCCAGTTGAGGTCGCCGCCGTTGAGGGCGGAGCCTGGGTCTTCCGAGTAGCTTTTCGCCAGTTCGGCGAAGTCTTCGCCGGCCTCGATGCGATCGTAGAGTTTCTGCGCCAGGCGCTTGGTCTCTTCTTCGCTGCGAATTTCGCTTGGCTTGATCAGGATGTGACGCACGTGCACTTCGTCACGCACCTGATTGCCACCGCCACGCTTGTCCAGCAGCTTGAGGATGATGAAGCCGCCAGGGGTACGGGCCGGTTGGGTAATGTCGCCCACGGCCATGGCGCTCAGTTCGCGATCGAATGGAGGGGGCAGTTGAGCCGCTTTGCGCCAGCCCATGTCGCCGCCTTCCAGAGCGTTGTCGCTGCCGGAGCGGGCGATTGCCAGCTGGGCGAAGTCTGCACCCTGCTTGAGTTGCTGGTACACCTCCATGGCCTGGCGGGCAGCGCTCTGAATGGCTTCGGAGTTGGCGCTTTCCGGGGTCGGGATCAGGATGTTGGCCAGGTGCAGCTCTTCGGAGAGCTGCATCTTGCCCAGGTCCGAGGCCAGGAAGTTCTTCACTTCCTGTTCCGATACCTGAATGCGTTCGGCCACACGGCGCTGGCGCACGCGGCTGATGATCATCTCGCGGCGAACCTGGTCACGGGCGTCCTCATAAGAGAGACCATCGTGGGCCAGGGCGGCACGGAATTGCTCGATGCTCATGCTGTTGCGCTGGGCAATGGTGCCGATCGCCTGGTTCAGTTCTTCATCGGTGATGCGGATGCCGGAGCGTTCGCCAATCTGCAGTTGCAGGTTTTCAACGATCAGGCGTTCCAGAACCTGTTGCTCCAGGACGCTGGTAGGCGGTACTCCACCGCCACGCTTGGCGATGGTTTGCTGGACTTCGTGAACCCGTTGGTCCAACTGGCTCTGCATGACCACGTCGTTGTCGACGATGGCCACGACCTTGTCGATGGACTGTACTGCGGCGCTGGCCGCAGTACTCAGGAACAGCGCGCCCAGCATCAGCGGGCGCAGACAATCAGAAAGCTTGGTCTTCACGTTCACGATAACCTTGGATGCCTTTGTCGAGGAAGCTCTCTACTTTGGTGCCCATGACGCCACCGAGACCCTTCAGAACAATTTGGAGGAAGATGCCGCGGTCGCCTTTTTCGTTCTCCGGAGCGTTCTGACTGAACTCGTCATACTTGACCCAGTAACGGCTGATCAGGCGCAGTTTCCAGCAGCAGTTGTCGTATTCGAAACCACCGAAGGCCTCGAGCGTGCGGTTACGGTTGTAGTCGTACTGCCAACGGCTGATGGCGTTCCATTGCGGCACGATCGGCCAGATCACCGAGAAGTCATGCTGCTGGATCTTGTAGTAGTCCTTCACGTAGCCAGGCTGGCCTGGAGTGCCGTAGTCGCCACCCATTTTCCAGGTACCGCTGTTCTGGTCGTAGCGAATCTGGTCGTTGCGATAGCGATAGCCGGCGTTGACCACCTTGTTCGGGTTGTCTTCAGGCTGATAGTGGAACATCGCACTACCGGAACGCGGGCTGTGGCTGTCCGGGTCCCAGTTGTAGTCGGCAGTTGCACGCCAGTCGCGGTTGTAGCGGTATTCGTACTCAAGTGCGTAAGGCGAGACGTTCGAGGTGGCGTCCGCGCGGGTACGGTAATCGATGCCCGGGAGCTGGACGGTACGGTCCTTGAAGTACAGAGCCTGGCCGACGCTGATGCGCTGGCGTTGGAAACCGTTGTCTTCGATCCAGCGGCTGGTCACACCCAAGGACAGCTTGTTCTCGTCGCCGACACGGTCAGAGCCGGAAAAGCGGTTGTCGCGGAACAAGGAGGCGTAGTTGAACGTGGGCTCGCCAGTATCGAATACCGGGATGTCTTTCTGATCCTCTTCAGGAACGTAGAGGTAGAACGCGCGTGGTTCCAGGGTTTGACGATAGTTCTTGCCAAACCATTGGGTGTTGCGGTCGAAGTACAGGCCACCGTCGAGGCTGGCGATCGGGACGCCGCGGTTTTGGTTTCGGCTGTAGTCGCCGCCGACATAGCGGGTGCCTGTAGCGGTCGCGTAGTTGCGTGCCGCGACGATGCCTTCTTTGCCAGTACCATCAAGATCAAGGTTGTATTGGGTGTACATGTACTTCAAGGACGGCGTCAGGTAGCCGTAGCTCCAGTTCAGCGGCAGGCTGACGCCCGGCTTGAGGTTCAGACGATCGCCATTCGCGCGGGCTAGCCCAGCGACGTTGGTATCCAGGCGTCGCGTGCCCACTGCACCGGTAACCGGATCGATCGGCCCACCGTCCTTGTCCGTATAATTGCCTGTCAGCAGATCCCGATCGAAGCGCACCAACTCGGTTTCATAAGTGAAATCCAGGCCTTGCGGATGGTACGGCAGCGCGCCGTTGAAGGTGATTTGCGGCAGCTTGTTGTACGGAGTGATGTTGGACACGCTGGCCAGCTCGTACGCCTGTACGTTCAGGCGTGCGGTGTAGCTGTCGCCACGGTAGGTCACGGCACCTTGCTGGTTGACGTAATCGGTGGACTTCACGCCGATCTGGTCGGTCTGCAGATCCTGGAAGTAGTACGGATCGCTGATCTTGGTGTAGTCGACTTCGGTCATCAGACGCGAATCAAGCCCGCCCTTGTGCTGCCAGTTGAGCATGTAGCGGGTTTTTTCGTAGTCGGTCTGCTTCTTGCGATCGGTGTCGTCGTCGTTGAGGTAGGCCGCGCCGAACTGACCTTCGCTGCTCTTGGTCAGGTAGCGGAACTCGCCTTCCATCAACAGGCCGCGCTTGGCCATGTAGCGTGGGTACAACGTGGCGTCGTAGTTGGGCGCCAGGTTGAAGTAGTACGGGGTCACCAGCATGAAGCCGGTATCGCTGCCGGTACTGAAGCTAGGCGGCAGGAAGCCGGACTGGCGACGATCGTCGATCGGGAAGTAGATATACGGGGTGTAGAGCACCGGAATATCTTTGACCCGAAGGGTCACGTTGGTCGCGGTACCGAAGCCGGTGGCCGGGTTCAAGGTGATGTTGTTGCCCTTGAGCTGCCAGGCGTTGCTGTTCGGCTCGCACGTGGTGTACGTACCATCCTTGAGGCGGATGATGGCGTTTTCCGCACGCTTGGCGTACAGCGCATTACCGCGGACGCGGGATTTGTGCAGTACGTACTCGGCGTTGTCGACCTTGGCTTCACCGGTATCCAGCTGGATGTCGGCGTGGTCGCCCACCAGCAGCGCGCCATTGTCGCGTACGCGCACGTTGCCGCTTAGTTCGCCGCGGTTCTCGGCCTGATACAGGCTGGCCTCGTCGGCCTCGACCTGCATGCTGCCCTGGCGCATGACCACGTCACCGGCCAGGGTCGCCACCTGTTCTTCCTGCTGATAGCGGGAAGCCTTGGCGCCGATAAAGGTCGGAGCGTCACTTTTATTCGTCTTGTCATTCATGCCAGGACGAATCGGTTCGATATAGGAACCAGAGCAGTAAGGACCGGTCTCGGCCAATTGAGCGGCGGTGAGCTTCTCACGCGGTACCCAGTCGAGGTGGCTGTAGTCCGCACTGCGGGACTTCAGGCCACGGCCCTTGGCCTCGGTCACCAGCTTCGACTTGTCGCCGCTGGCTTCTTCGCCCGTAGCATCGGCTGCCGTGGCAACGCTGGAGCTGACCGAGTTGGCGTCGTGGACCGGGCGCGGCGGCAGTTGGGCGGCGCTGGTTTTCGGCGCACAGGCCCAGCCACCCGAAGCAGAGACTGAGCAGTCATACTGTTCCGCGGCGACCACGAAGGAAGTGGCTAGAGGTTGCAGGGCCAGCAAACTGCCGGTAACCAGCAACGGAAATTTTTTACGAAACGCGGGGGATTTCAATGCCATCTTATTAGTCCGGGCTTCCTGCGTGCCATCTGCCCGCGGTGTGGGCCGCACGCCTCTCGATGGTCTGAAAAAGATGCTGGATAATAAAGCATGACCCGCTTGACGGCTAGCGCCGTCGGAGACCCTTGTAATGCCTGACCAAGATGTACGCTTGCAACACCTGAAAGTTTGGCTCGATGAGCAGTTGGCGATTGTTTATGCAGCGCAGGGCTGGGGTGAAGTGCCCCCGGCAACATTGACCGCAGCCAGCAGCGACGCGAGTTTCCGTCGTTATTTCCGTTGGCAGGGCGCGGGTCGCAGCTTCGTGGTGATGGACGCTCCGCCCCCCCAGGAAAACTGCAAACCCTTCGTGGATATCGCCCGTTTACTGGCGACTTGCGGCATCAACGTGCCGAAAATTTATGCAGAAGATTTGCCTCGCGGCTTCCTGTTGCTCAATGACCTGGGCAATCAGACCTACCTGGACGTGATCAACGAACATAATGCCGACGCACTGTTCGAGGATGCATTCCAGGCTTTGCTGGCCTTCCAGCAGTTGCCGATGGACGCGCCCCTGCCCAGTTACGACGTGGCCCTGCTGCGCCGTGAGCTGGAGCTGTTCCCCGAGTGGTACATCGGCCGTGAGCTGGGCATCAGCCTGAGTCCGCAGCAGCGCGAGCAATGGCAGCGTGCCAGCGACCTGCTGATCGACAGCGCCCTGGCGCAACCCAAGGTGCTGGTGCACCGCGACTATATGCCACGCAACCTGATGCACAGCGAACCGAACCCCGGCGTGCTGGACTTCCAGGATGCGGTCTACGGCCCGGTGACCTATGACGTGACCTGTCTGTTCAAGGATGCCTTCCTCAGCTGGCCGGAGTCCCGGGTACAGGGCTGGCTGAGCCAGTACTGGCACCAGGCGCGGGCGCGGGGTATCCCGGTGCAGGACGACTTTGACGAGTTTCTGCGGGCCAGCGACCTGATGGGCGTGCAGCGTCACCTCAAGGTGATCGGTATCTTCTCGCGGATTTGCCACCGCGATGGCAAACCACGCTACCTGGCCGACGTGCCGCGCTTCTTTGCTTATATAGAGGCGGTGACGTCCCGACGCCCCGAGCTTGCAGAGCTGTCGCAACTGCTGCTCAGCCTGCGCCAGCCGGCGGGAGCCCATGCATGAAGGCGATGATCCTGGCAGCCGGCAAGGGCGAGCGCATGCGCCCCCTGACCCTGACCACTCCCAAACCCTTGCTGCCTGTAGCGGGCATGCCGCTGATCGAGTACCACCTGCGGGCCCTGGCGGCGGCAGGTTTTCGCGACATCGTCATCAACCATGCCTGGCTCGGCCAGCAGATCGAGGATGCCCTCGGCGATGGCCAGCGCTGGGGCCTGAACATTCAGTATTCGGCCGAAGGCCAGCCGCTGGAAACCGGCGGCGGGATTTTCCAGGCATTGCCCTTGTTGGGGGACGCGCCGTTCCTGGTGGTCAATGGCGATATCTGGACCGACTACGATTTTGCCGCCCTGCGCCGGCCCCTGGCCGGGCTGGCTCATCTGGTGATGGTGGACAACCCGCCGCACCACCCCAGTGGTGGCGACTTCTGCCTGGTAAACGGCCAGTTGCACGACCGCCAGCCAGGCGTAGCGGCGCTCACGTTCAGCGGCATATCGGTGCTGCATCCGCGGTTATTCCAGGGTTGTGTTGCCGGTCCGTTCAAGCTGGCGCCGCTATTGCGCGAAGCCATGGCCCAAGGCCAGGTCAGTGGCGAACATATGCAGGGGCACTGGGTCGATGTCGGCACCGTCGAGCGTCTGGCCCAGGTTGAACACTTGCTGCAAGCGAGTCGCTGATATGTGGTGGCCAGGGACTCTGATCGGAGCCGGAGCTGGATTTGCAATCGCCAGTATTCCGGGGGCCATGCTCGGTGCGTTGCTGGGGCAGGCGCTGGACCGGCGCCTGCAACTGCACAGCTGGGCGCAGGTGCGTGAACGCCTGGGCGGTCGCCCGGCGTTGCGCAATGATGAATTGCTGTTCGTGCTGCTGGGGCGGCTGGCCAAGAGTGATGGCCGGGTGATGGACGGGCATATCCAGCAGGCGCGCCAGGAAATGCGCTCGCTGGAGATGAACGATGCGGCCCAGCGCCGGGCGATTGCCGCATTCAACCGCGGCAAGTCGGGCAATGACCGTCTGCGCGGCTATCTGCGTCGCCTCGCGGCTCAGCCCCATGCCGCCGAAGGCGTGCTGCGGGCCTGTTGGCGCATGGTCTGGGCCGACGGCCGGGTCGGGCCGGCGGAGCGCGAACTGATCCAGCTCTGGGGCAAATGGCTGGGCTGGACCCGTGAGCAGGTGCAGGCGTTGGCGCAGGACTACGGTCCGGCGAGGAAGTCACTGGCCGAAGGCGCCCTGACTTATCAAGAGGCGCTGCGCCTGTTGGGGGTTGCAGCTACCAGCGAGCCGGCGCAGATCAAGCGGGCCTATCGGCGCCTGCTCAGCCGCCATCACCCGGACAAGATCGCCGGCAACGGCGCCAGCGAGGCACAGGTGCGTGAGGCTACGGAAAAGACCCGGGAGCTGCACAGCGCCTATGCCCTGATACGCCAGCGCCGGGAATTCCGCTGAGGGTGCAGGCCGCGATTGCCACTGCGGCAGTCGCGGCCTGTGGGCTCAGCTATCGGTGTTCTGAGGGTTCAACCAACCGCGTACCCGGCGAAACAGCTGCTCTTGCTGGGCGGTGTTGTTGCCGGGCAGGGCCTTGAGGGGAATCTGGCTGAAGTTCGAGTGCTTCAGGCGCTTGCTCGCTTGCAGTCGCTCCAGGGCGGCTTTTTGCGCCAGAGGCTTGTCGACATAGAAGAAGTCGGCAGTGGCCAGCTTCAACGTAGGCGTGATCTCCACCAGTTGCGGTTTGCCATTGGCCGGGGACTGGGCTGCTACCATCACCAGCTTCTGTACCTGGGCCGGCTGTTTCTCGCTGAGGTAGCGTGCGGCCCAGTAGGCACCCGTACCATGACCCAGGAGCACGATACTGCGGGCGTTCTGCTGTTCGGCAAAGGCCAGGGCAGCATCGACGCGGGTGAAGATGCGCTCGGCATCCGCCTTGATCTGCTCTTCCGTGCTTTCTGCTACTACCCGGTCGGCCACGTCGGCTTCGCCGCCAGCGACCTGCTCGATCGGCTTGGCCTCGGTGCTGGCATCCTTGGCGGTGTTGGCCTTGTCCGTAGGGGCCGGTGCGGCTTCGACCACCCGTGGTTGCGCGGCCTCGCTGAGCATGTCGGGCAGGGTCAGGCTCAGGCTGGCCCACTCGGTGTCCGGCAATTTGTTGCGCAAAGGTGCAATGGCTTGCGGCCAGTCAGCGGTTTCACCCGCTCCCGGGAGGATAATCACCACGCCCTTGGGGTCGCTGGTGTTGGCCGGCTTCCACAGGGCCAGGAAGGTATCGCCGCCGGCTTGCAACTGCTGCTGTTCCAGGGCGGGCAACTGGCGCTCCAGGGCGGCGGCGTCTTCCTGGCTACGCTCAGGCAGAGGTTGGCGTTGCGCCGGTTGTTCCTCGGGAGTCTTGGTTTCTGGAGCCGGGTCGGCAGCTTGCACAGAAAAGGTCCAGGGCAGGATCAGCGACAGGCACAATGCGGGCAGTGCCGAGCGGTGGACAAGGGGCATCGGATATTCCAGGCCAGAAGTAATTCCGGCAGCCTAATGGGTTGGTCAGTATTTGTCAGGGTGTGAGACTTCAGATGATGCGTTTTCGCTGCCTTCTGCTTATCGGCTGTCTGTGCCTTCCCTTGATAGGCCATGCGGCCCCGGCGCCCCAGGTGCCGACTGCGCCCTTGAGCCTGGAACAGCGCCAGTGGCTGGCGCAGCACCCCGAGTTGCGGGTGGGGCTGGTGTTGCAGGCGCCGTTCGCCCAGTACGACCGGCGCCTGCAGCGGCTGTCCGGGGCCAATGTCGAGTTGATGCAAGCCCTGGCCAAGGCGCTGAACATCGAGCTCAGCTGGCGCAACTTCCCTGACCAGGCACAGCTGGAGCGGGCCCTGCGCGACGGCGAGGTGGACATGGCCCCGGGCCTGACCCAGACCCCGGCCGGTCTGCGCCTGTGGTTGTTCAGCGACCCCTATATGCGCGTGCCGCAGCTGGTGGTCGGGGAGCGCAAGGGCGCAGGTGCGGTGGAGCTGGAAAAACTCGACAGCCAGGCCCGGGTCGCCGTGCGCATGCCCAGTGCGGTGGCCGATTACCTGCGCCTGACTTACCCCAACCTCAACCTGCAAGGGGTGCCGCTGGAGCGCCAGGCCCTGCAGTTGCTGCTGAGCCAGCAGGCCCGCTACGCGGTGGTGGACGAGGCTCAGCTCAGTCGCCTTTCGGGGGAGGCGGAGTTCGCCGGGCTGGCCGTGGTGGGGGATATCGGCTTGCCGCAATTGCTGCGGGTAGCCACTCGCCGCGATTGGCCGGAACTGGCGAGCATTGTCGAAGCGGCCTTGCATGCGATCCCGGCCAAGGAGCTGGAGCAGCTCCATGGCCGCTGGCTCCAGCCCAAGTACCCGCGGCTTGGCGAGTCCCCCGGGGTCTGGCAGAACCTCAGCCTGCTGTTGGTGATCCTGCTGCTGGCGAGTCTGGCGATCGTCTTCTGGCAGCGCCGCCAGCAGCGCAGCCTGGAGCAGCGCCTGCTGGCGGCGCGGGAGGACATCGCCTTGCGTGCCGCCAGCGAGGAAGCCCTGCGCCTGACCCAGTTCTCCATCGATCAGAGCACCGTGGGCATTCTCTGGGTCAATTGGGACAGCCATGTGCGCTACGCCAACCGGGCAGCCGAAGAGATGCTCGGTTACCCGGCGGGCGGGGTGATCGACCGGCCGCTGATCGATTTCGAGCCCAACCTGCATATGGATCGCTGGCTCAACCTGTGGAAGCGGGCCCGGGGCAGCGAGGAGGGCGTGCAAAGTTTCGAGACCCAGTGTGTGCGTGCCGATGGCAGCATCCTGCCGGCGGACGTGTCCCTGAGCTTCCTGCGCTTTCGCGACAGCGAATACCTGGTGGTCTATCTCAATGACGTGACCGAGCGCCGTCGCGCGCTGGCGGCCCTGCGCGAAAGCGAGGCGCGTCTGCAGGGGATTGCAGCCAACGTGCCGGGCCTGGTGTTCCGCCTGGAGCGGGCGCCGGTCACCGGGCAGATCGACTTCGCCTATATCAGCGAAGGCAGCGAGACCCTGGTGGGCTACTCGCCAGCAGTGCTGGCCCACCGGGACAAGGGCCTGCGCAGCCTGGTGCACCCGGACGACAAGGCCAGCTATCACCAGACCCAGGACCAGGCCCTGGACACCGACAGCGACTGGTCCTGGCAGGGCCGCATCCTCACTCGCCAGGGCCAGCAGCGCTGGGCCGAGATCAAGGCCATCACCCGGCGCCTGGATGACGGCGCGTTTGTCTGGGACGGCATTGTCTGGGACATCAGCGAAAGCAAGCGCATCGAGCTGGAACTGGCCAGCTCCCGTGAACAGTTGCGGGAGCTGTCGGCGCACCTGGAAAGCGTGCGCGAAGAGGAAAAGGCCCGCATTGCCCGGGAAGTCCATGACGAACTGGGGCAGATGCTGACTGTGCTCAAGCTGGAAACGTCCATGTGTGAGCTGGCCTATGCCCAGCTCGACCCGGGCCTGCATGAACGCCTCAACAGCATGAAGCGCCTGATCGCCCAGCTGTTCCAGCTGGTGCGGGATGTGGCTACCGCACTGCGGCCGCCAATCCTCGATGCGGGCATCGCCTCGGCCATCGAATGGCAGGCCCGCCGGTTCGAGGCCCGCACCCAGATCCCCTGCCTGGTGCAGGTGCCGGACAACCTGCCGCGCTTGAGCGACGCCAAGGCCGTCGGCCTGTTCCGTATCCTCCAGGAGGCCCTGACCAATGTCATGCGCCATGCCCAGGCGCATACTGTGGAACTCACCCTGACCCTGGAAGCACACGAGCTGTGCATGAGCATCAGCGATGACGGCCTGGGCTTCGACACCGCTTCTGCACGTCCGACGTCCTTTGGCCTGGTGGGCATGCGCGAGCGGGTGCTGATCATGGGCGGGAGCCTGTCGCTGCACAGTGAGCGGGGCGAAGGCACCACCCTGAGTGTCCGGGTGCCCCTGGACCAAGAACAATAATGAGGAGACACGCGTGATCCGTGTACTGGTAGCCGAAGACCACACCATCGTTCGCGAAGGCATCAAGCAACTGATTGGCCTGGCCAAGGACCTGGTCGTGGTGGGCGAGGCGAGCAACGGCGAGCAGTTGCTGGAGACCCTGCGTCAGGTGCCCTGCGAAGTGGTGCTGCTGGATATCTCCATGCCCGGGGTGAACGGCCTGGAGGCCATTCCGCGGATCCGTGCCCTGAGCAATCCGCCGGCGATCCTGGTGCTGTCGATGCACGACGAGGCGCAGATGGCCGCCCGGGCGCTGAAGATCGGCGCTGCCGGCTACGCCACCAAGGACAGTGATCCGTCGCTGCTGCTGACGGCCATTCGCAAGGTGGCATCCGGCGGCCGCTATATCGACCCGGACCTGGCTGACCGTATGGTCTTCGAGGTCGGCCTGACCGATACCCGGCCCTTGCATTCGCTGCTTTCCGAGCGTGAATTCTCGGTTTTCGAGCGCCTGGCCCAGGGCGCCAATGTCAACGACATTGCCCAGCAACTGGCCCTGAGCAGCAAGACCATCAGTACCCACAAGGCGCGGCTGATGCAGAAGCTCAACATCACCTCCCTGGCCGAACTGGTGAAATACGCCATGGAACACAAGCTGCTCTGACACCCTCTGCGGTGCTCTCCCTCCCCTTGGGGGAGGGCACTTATCCATTTGCGACATTCCGCGCTTTCAGGCTTTCGCCGTTTCTTGCCGCTTGCAGCCTGTCGTTTGCCTCCGCCCTTATCCAATCGCGCCATTCTTGTAGGGCAATCCCTACACGCAACCTTCCAGAGGGCTGAGGCGAATCTCTCCTGGCCCCCGATTTGCGCGCTCTGCCGGCTCCTCTAGGCTTGTTCCACAGCCGTCTAAAACAAAAGGTGCGGGTATGAGCGAGGTCGTTTCAAGTGCTGGGGCCAACGATGTTCTGGTCAGCTTTCGTGGTGTGCAGAAGAGCTACGACGGCGAGAACCTGATCGTCAAAGACCTCAACCTGGAAATTCGCAAAGGCGAGTTCCTCACCCTGCTGGGGCCGTCCGGTTCCGGCAAGACCACCAGCCTGATGATGCTGGCCGGTTTCGAAACCCCGACCGCCGGCGAGATCCAGCTGGCCGGGCGCTCGATCAACAATGTGCCGCCGCACAAGCGCGACATCGGCATGGTGTTCCAGAACTACGCGCTGTTCCCCCACATGACCGTGGCCGAGAACCTGGCCTTTCCGCTGTCGGTACGCGGCTTGAGCAAGACCGACATCAGCGAGCGGGTCAAGCGGGTGCTGAGCATGGTCCAGCTCGACGCTTTCGCCCAGCGCTACCCGGCCCAGCTGTCCGGCGGCCAGCAGCAGCGGGTGGCCCTGGCCCGGGCCCTGGTGTTCGAGCCACAGCTGGTGCTGATGGACGAACCCCTTGGCGCCCTCGACAAGCAACTGCGCGAACACATGCAGATGGAGATCAAGCACCTGCACCAGCGCCTGGGCGTGACCGTGGTCTATGTGACCCACGACCAGGGCGAAGCCCTGACCATGTCCGACCGGGTGGCGGTGTTCCACCAGGGCGAGATCCAGCAGATCGCGCCGCCGCGCACTCTCTACGAAGAGCCGAAGAACACCTTCGTCGCCAACTTCATCGGCGAGAACAACCGCCTCAACGGCCGCCTGCACAGCCACAACGGCGAGCGTTGCGTGGTGGAGCTGGGGCGTGGCGAGAAGGTCGAGGCGCTGGCGGTGAATGTCGGCCAGGTCGGCGGCCCGGTGACCTTGTCCATCCGCCCGGAGCGGGTGAGCCTCAACGGTTCCAGCGAAAGCTGCGTCAACCGCTTCTCCGGCCGGGTGGCGGAATTCATCTATCTGGGCGACCACGTCCGGGTGCGCCTGGAAGTCTGCGGCAAGAGCGACTTCTTCGTGAAACAGCCGATTGCCGAGCTCGATCCTGCGCTGGCAGTAGGTGACGTGGTGCCGCTTGGCTGGCAAGTCGAGCACGTTCGCGCGCTCGACCCGCTTCTAGAGGCGAATTGATCGCCCCCTGCAACACCAACCTGCACGTGGAGAACACAATAAATGTTGAGATCCCTGAAATTCACCGCCCTGGCACTGGGCATGATGGGTGCGGCGCACGCCATGGCGGCGGGCCCGGACCTGACCGTGGTGTCCTTTGGCGGGGCGAACAAGGCGGCCCAGGTCAAGGCCTTCTATGCCCCTTGGGAAGCGGCGGGCAAGGGCAAGATCATCGCCGGCGAATACAACGGCGAGATGGCCAAGATCAAGGCCATGGTCGACACCAAGAGCGTGTCCTGGGACCTGGTAGAAGTGGAGTCCCCGGAACTGTCCCGCGGTTGCGACGAGGACATGTTCGAGCAACTGGACCCGGCGCTGTTCGGTAACAGCGAAGACTACGTCAAGGGCGCGATCCAGCCGTGCGGCGTGGGTTTTTTCGTCTGGTCCACGGTATTGGCCTACAACGCCGACAAGCTGAAAACCGCTCCGAGCAGTTGGGCTGATTTCTGGGACGTCAAGCAGTTCCCGGGCAAGCGCGGCCTGCGCAAGGGCGCCAAGTACACCCTGGAGTTCGCCCTGATGGCCGACGGCGTCGCGCCCAAGGACGTGTACAAGGTCCTGGCCGGCAAGGATGGCCAGGACCGTGCCTTCAAGAAACTCGATGAGCTCAAGCCCTACATTCAGTGGTGGGAAGCCGGCGCCCAGCCGCCGCAGTACCTGGCTTCCGGCGACGTGGTCATGAGCTCGGCCTACAACGGCCGGATCGCCGCGGTGCAGAAGGAAAGCAACCTGAAAGTGGTGTGGAACGGCGGCATCTACGACTTCGACGCCTGGGCCATTCCAAAAGGCCTGGACAAGGCTCGCGCCGAAGCGGCGAAGAAGTTCATCGCCTACTCGGTGCAACCGCAGCAGCAGAAGACCTATTCGGAGAATATCGCCTACGGCCCGGCCAACACCCAGGCCGTGCCGCTGCTGGCCAAGGACATCCTCAAGGACATGCCGACCACTCCGGAAAACATCGCCAACCAGGTGCAGATCGACGTCAGCTTCTGGGCTGACAACGGTGAGCAACTGGAACAGCGCTTCAACGCCTGGGCTGCCAAGTAACCACCCCCTGCCGTTGTAGGAGCGAGCTTGCTCGCGAAGGCGTCATCAGCATCAACCTTGATGGTGAAGCACAGCCTTCGATGCGCGGCCAAGCCCGCTCCTGCCGCCGGGTGGTTTGTATTCGAAAGATCGATTCGCGGAGTTTGTCATGACCATCACCGTTCCCCTGAACGCGGTCACCGGCCCGACCCTCAAGCAGCGGCTGGCCCGTGCCGAGCGGGTCAACCGCTGGAAGGCCCAGGCGCTGATCGCGCCCCTGGTGCTGTTTCTGCTGCTGGTGTTCCTGGTACCGATCGTGGCGCTGCTGTACAAGAGCGTCGGCAACCCGGAAGTGGTCGGCGGCATGCCGCGTACTGTGGCGGCCGTGAGTGCCTGGGACGGTCGTGGCCTGCCCGCTGAAGGGGCCTACAAGGCGTTGAGCGAAGACCTGGCGGACGCCCGCAAGAATCAGACCCTGGGCGACCTGTCCAAGCGCCTGAACATGGAGTTGGCCGGCTACCGCAGCCTGCTGACCAAGACCGCTCGCGCCCTGCCGTTCAAGGCCGAGCCCGAATCCTATAAAGAAGCCATGGAAAGCCTGGATGAGCGCTGGGGCGACCCGGCCTACTGGCAGGCGATCCGCCGCAACACCAGCAGCCTGACCCCGTACTACCTGCTGGCGGCGGTGGACCATCGCATCGACGACCTGGGCGAACTGGCGCCGGCCACCCCGGACCAGTCCATCTACCTGGACATCTTCGCCCGCACCTTCTGGATGGGCCTGGTGATCACCGCCATCTGCCTGGCCCTGGCCTATCCCCTGGCGTACCTGCTGGCCAACCTGCCGGCGCGCAAGAGCAACCTTCTGATGATCCTGGTGCTGCTGCCGTTCTGGACCTCGATCCTGGTGCGAGTGGCGGCGTGGATCGTGCTGCTGCAATCGGGTGGCCTGATCAACAGCGCGCTGCTGGCCATGGGGGTGATCGACAAGCCCCTGGAACTGGTGTTCAACCGTACCGGGGTCTACATCTCCATGGTGCACATCCTGTTGCCGTTCATGATCCTGCCGATCTACAGCGTGATGAAAGGCATCTCGCCGACCTACATGCGTGCGGCGATCTCCCTGGGCTGCCATCCGTTCGCCAGCTTCTGGCGGGTGTATTTCCCGCAGACCTACGCCGGGGTCGGCGCTGGTTGCCTGCTGGTGTTCATCCTGGCGATTGGTTACTACATCACCCCGGCATTGCTGGGCAGCCCGAACGACCAGATGGTCAGCTACTTCGTCGCCTTCTATACCAACACCAGCATCAACTGGGGCATGGCCACGGCCCTGGGCGGCCTGCTGTTGCTGGCGACCATCGTGCTCTATCTGATTTACAGCTGGCTGGTGGGCGCAAGCCGCCTGCGCCTGAGCTAAGGAGAGAATCGAAATGCTGAGCCCCTACATGTCGCCCGTCGAACGGGTCTGGTTCTACAGCTTGCGGATTCTCTGCGGCTTGATCCTGTTGTTCCTGGTGTTGCCGGTGCTGGTGATCATCCCGCTGTCGTTCAACTCCGGCAGTTTCCTGGTGTACCCGCTGCAGGGCTTTTCGCTGCACTGGTACCAGGACTTCTTCGCCTCTGCCGAGTGGATGCGCGCGCTGAAGAACAGCGTCATCGTGGCGCCGGCCGCAACCTTGCTGGCCATGGTCTTCGGCACCCTGGCGGCCATCGGCCTGACCCGCGGTGATTTCCCCGGCAAGGCGCTGGTGATGGCCCTGGTGATTTCGCCGATGGTGGTACCGGTAGTGATCATTGGTGTGGCCAGCTACCTGTTCTTCGCCCCGCTGGGCATGGGCAACAGTTTTTTCTCGCTGATCATCGTGCACGCGGTGCTTGGGGTGCCCTTCGTGATCATCACCGTGTCGGCAACCCTGCAGGGCTTCAACCACAACCTGGTGCGGGCCGCGGCCAGCCTGGGCGCCTCGCCGCTGACCACGTTCCGCCGGGTGACCTTGCCGTTGATCGCCCCCGGGGTCATCAGTGGCGCGCTGTTCGCCTTCGCCACCTCGTTCGATGAAGTGGTGGTGACCCTGTTCCTCGCCGGCCCGGAGCAGGCCACCCTGCCGCGGCAGATGTTCAGCGGCATCCGCGAGAACCTCAGCCCGACCATCGCCGCTGCGGCCACGTTGCTGATCGCCTTCTCGGTGATCCTGCTGCTGACCCTGGAATGGCTGCGCGGACGCAGCGAGAAACTGCGCACGGCTCAGGCCTGAGCCCCTTGGGCGGCCTTGTACTAAGGTCTGGGCCGCCCCGTCCCCTCTGCATGTCGTTCACCCGTAAACTGCGCGCTTCCCATGCTTACTGTGGAGTCGCGGGTGAACTTCAACGATGCCAGTTTCGAAGAGCTGCTCAATGCGCTGCATGACGGCGTCTACATCACCGATGGCCAGGGCCAGACCCTCAAGGTCAACCAGGCCTACGAGCGCCTCACCGGCCTGAACGGCGCCGAGCTGCTGGGGCGGCCGATGCAGGAGCTGGTGAAGAGCGGGGTGATTTCCCAGTCCGCTTCACTACGGGTACTGCAGGACGGTCGGCCGGTGTCGGTGATGCAGAGCCTCAGCCACGGCAAGAAGTTGCTGGTCAGTGCCACGCCGATCCTCGCCGCCGACCAGAGCATTCGCTATGTGGTCAGCACCGTGCGCGACATGACCGAGCTGCTGCGCATCAAGCGCGAGCGCGACGAGTTGCAGCAGCTCAAGCAGCTGCGCACCAGCACTGCGCGGCTGCATGCGGGCCAGCGTGACGACCTGTTGCAATCACCGCTGATGGCCGACCAGGAGGTTTCCGGGCGGGTCTTTGCCCAGGCCCGGCAAGTGGCCGACTGCGACGTGAAGGTGCTGCTGCAAGGGGAGACGGGTGTGGGTAAAACCCTGGTGGCGCAATTTATCCACAACGCCAGTGCTCGTGCCCGCGAACCGTTCCTGGCCCTCAACTGCGGGGCGCTGCCGGAGAACCTGATCGAGGCCGAGCTGTTCGGCTATGCCCCGGGTGCCTTCACCGGTGCTGGCAGCAAGGGCAAGCGCGGGCTGCTGGAACTGGCACACAACGGTACGCTGTTTCTCGATGAGATCGGCGATCTGCCCCTGGCGGTGCAGGTCAAGCTGCTCAAGGTCATCGAAGAGAACCGCTTCATTCCGGTGGGCGGCCTGGAGCTCAAGGAGGTGGATGTGCGCATCATCAGCGCCACCCATCACGACCTCAAGCAGCGGGTGGCCGAGGGCAAGTTCCGCGCCGACCTGTATTACCGCCTGAATGTGGTGCCCATCGCGATCCCGGCCCTGCGCGAGCGCAGCGAGGAAATCGGCCCCTTGCTGGAGTACTACCTGGAGCACTTCAACCAGCGCTATCAGCGTCAGGTGCAGTGGAGCCTGGAAGCCCTGGAACTGCTGGGCGAGTACGCCTGGCCGGGGAACATCCGCGAGCTGATCAACGTGGTGGAGCGCCTGGTGGTGACCTGCTCCGGCCAGGTGATAGAGGCCCTGGACCTGCCGGAGGACCTGATCGAGCAACAGGCCCGCAACACCGACGACAGCCGCCTGCCGCTGCGCAAGGTGCTGGAGAACGCCGAGCGCCAGGCGATTCGCGCGGCCCTGCAACTGCACAAGACCACCCGCCTGGCCGCCAAGGCGCTGGGGGTGAGCCAGGCCACGGTGGTGCAGAAGATGAAGCGCTGGGAACACTCTGATTAGGATTCTGATCAGAGCTGCCTGCAGCGATCAGCAATTCAATCGCGACGGCCCGGTCATTCCCCTGGATTTCCTTCCAGAGCCTTGTAGATCAAGGCTTTGCGTATCTTGGCACAGCTTTCGCTCTACAGCCTGCGAGCCCATTCGAGAGTGGCCGCCTGACGGCGCTCTTGCCACAACAATTAAACAAGGCCGAGCTGATGAGTATCTCTGCGTTCAAGATTGCCAACAAACTGATTACCGGCCAGGGCGCCATCGAGCAGCTGGACGCCGAACTGGCGCGCCTGCAGATCAGCAACCCGCTGATCGTCACCGATGCGATCCTGGTCAAGTCCGGCACCGTCGATCTGGCCCTGGCCCACCTGGGCGGGCGCGCCTACCGGATCTTCGACGAGGTCCAGCCGGAGCCGGAAATCGCCATAGTCCAGGCCTGCACCCAGGCTTACCGGGCCGGTGGCCACGATGGCCTGATCGGCCTGGGCGGCGGCAGCGCCATTGATATCGCCAAGGCGGTGGCGGCGTTCGCCGGCCATGAAGGCGCGCTGGAAGAACTGTTCGGGGTGGATCAGGTGCAGCGCAAGGGGCCGCCGCTGATTGCCATTCCTACTACTGCGGGCACCGGTTCGGAGGTGACCAACGTGGCGATCCTCTCGGACAAGGTGGCCCAGTTGAAAAAGGGCATCGTCAGCGATTACCTGCTGCCGGACGTAGCGCTGGTGAGCCCGGTGATGACCCTGACCTGCCCGCGCAGCGTCACCGCCGCCAGTGGCGTCGACGCGCTGGTGCATGCGGTGGAGTCCTACCTGTCGCTCAACGGTTCGCCGATCACCGACTCCCTGGCCCTGGGCGCGATCCGCCTGATCGTCAGGGCGCTGCCCAAGGCCTACGCCAACCCGGCCAACCTGCAGGCCCGGGAAGACATGGCCACCGCCAGCCTGATGGCCGGCATGGCCTTCGGCAATGCCGGAGTCGGTGCAGTGCATGCCCTGGCCTATCCCCTGGGCGGGCGCTTCAATATCGCCCACGGGGTGAGCAACGCGCTGCTACTGCCCTACGTCATGGCCTGGAACAAGATGGCCTGTGTCGAGCGCTTTCGCGATATCGCCCAGGCCATGGACCTGCCGATCGCCGGGCTCAGTGATGGCCAGGCCGCAGAGCAGGCGGTCCAGGCCATGGCTGCGCTGTGCGCTGCGGTGGACATCCCCACGGGCATGCGCAGCTTCGGTGTGCCCGAGGACGCGATCCCGGCCATGGCCGTGGAAGCGGCGGGTATCCAGCGGCTGATGCGCAACAACCCGCGCCAACTGAGCCCCGGCGATATCGAGCAGATCTACCGGGCTGCCTATTGATCGATCCTTGCCCGTGCCAACTGGCGCGGGCCGCTTTACACCGCCACCAATACCAATAAGACAGGTGCAGTTGATGCCAACGCCTTCCGACACTCGGCACGAAACGCCGTACATCGCCCTTGGCCCGTTCAAGGTGCGTTTGCCCTTTATCCACTACAAATTCGAGCTGCCGGACTACCTGCAAGGCTTGCTGATGTGCGCCGTCGACCTGGCGGCCATTCCACTGATGACCGAGTTCCTCGGCATGCCCTTCGAGATGGCCCTGGCCGTGGTCATGCTCAACGGCCTGTTGTACCTGGCCCACCATCTGCTGGGCGACCCCGTGGTGCCCGGCTGGATCACCCCGGCAGTGCCGCTGCTGATGGCCTATTGCGCGCAGTTTCCCGTGGGCCCGGAGCGTGTCCACGCGCTGATTGCCTTCCAGCTGATGCTCGGGGTGTTCTCCATCGCCCTGGGGGCCACCGGCATGGCACGCAAGGTGGTGGGCTTCGTGCCCTCGGCGATCAAGTCGGGAATCATTGTCGGCGCCGGGCTCAGTGCGGTGACCGCGGTGTTCCAGGTGGGCGGCAAATTCGACAGCTTTCCCTGGACCATTTCCATCGCCATCGGCATTGCCTTCTACCTGATCTTTTCCCAGCATTTTGCCCAGCTCAAGCTGCGCAACCGCTTCTGGTGGAACTTCGCCAAGCTGGGCATCCTGCCGATCATCCTGCTGGCGGTAGTGCTGGCGCCGCTGTTCGGTGAAGCGCCGTGGCCGACCATCCAGTGGGGCCTGAGCAAGCCGGACTTCATCGGCCTGTGGAACAACTACACCGTGTTCGGCCTGGGCATGCCGCCGCTGTCGATGTTCATCAGCGCGCTGCCAACCATGCTCGCGGTGTACATCATCGTCTTTGGCGATGTGCTCAGCGCCAAGGTGTTGCTGGACGAGGCCGAGCAGATCCGCACCGACGAAAAGGTCGACTACGACCCGGACCGCTCGCACCTGATCTTCGGCGGGCGCAACGCATTCATGAGCATCTTCGGTCCGGACATTGCCATGTGCGGGCCGAAATGGGCGGCGATGCTGGTGGTGGTGATCGAGCGCTTCAAGGGCGGGCCCAAGGCCATGAAGTCGATCTATGGCGGCATGGGCTCGTTCCGTTGGGGCACCAACACCGGCTTGCTGCTGTTGCCGGTAGTGACCCTGGTGCAGCCGATTCTCGGGGTCGCGCTGGCGCTGACCTTGCTGATCCAGGGTTACGTCAGCGTGCGCCTGGGCATTCTCGAGGCCCGTAGCCAGCGTGACCTGGGCATCGCAGGGGTGATCGGTGCAGTGCTGGCGATCAAGGGCGCCAGTTGGGGCTTTGCCATTGGCGTGGTGCTGTGCCTGCTGATCTACGGCAAGAACTTCTTCAAGGGCGAGAACGACCGGACTTTCAGCAAGGACCTGGGCGCCGCGGACGCAACTCCCGTCCCGGGTGCCCAGCCAGGGCCCCAGGCCAAGCCCGCCCGGGCGGTGGAAAGCGAGGTGGCATGAGCCTTCGCGGGTAACGTGAGCACTGTCGTGATGCCGATCGGGCATCGCGACAGCCCGGTTGCGCAATCCCCAGCTACGCTTGTGCCGGCTCCCACCTTTATATAAGAGGCTGCGCACATGAGTATTTCCTCTTTCAAGATCGCCCATAAATTGCTGACCGGCAGCACCGCCATCGAGCAACTGGCTGCCGAGCTGACCCGCCTGGATGTCGATAACCCGCTGATCGTCACCGATACTGCCCTGCTCAGGTCCGGCACGGTGGAGCTGGCGCTGGCCCACCTGGGGGAACGCAGTTACGAAGTCTTCGACCGGGTGCAGCCCGATCCGGAAATCGCTATCGTCGAGGACTGCATGCAGGTGTACCGCGAGGGTGGGCATGACGGGCTGATCGGCCTGGGCGGCGGCAGCGCCATCGATATTGCCAAGAGTGTCGGGGCCTATGCCGGCTATCACGGCGCCCTGGAGGACCTGTTCGGCATCGACCAGGTGCCGCGCAAGGGGCCGCCGCTGATCGCCATTCCCACCACCGCAGGTACTGGTTCGGAAGTGACCAATGTGGCGATCCTCTCGGACCGGGTCGCGCAATTGAAGAAAGGCATCATCAGCGACTACCTGCTGCCGGACGTGGCCCTGGTCAGCCCGCAGATGACCCTGACCTGTCCACCGCGTGTCACCGCGGCCAGCGGCGTCGATGCCCTGGCGCATGCCATCGAGGCCTACCTGTCCCTCAATGCTTCCGCGATCACCGACTCCCTGGCCATCGGCGCCATCAAGCTGATCGTCAAGGCTTTACCCAAGGCCTTTGCCAACCCGGCTCACCTGCAGGCTCGGGAGGACATGGCCACTGCCAGCCTGATGGCCGGCATGGCCTTCGGCAATGCCGGGGTCGGTGCGGTACATGCGATGGCCTATCCCCTGGGCGGACGCTTTCATATGTCCCACGGGGTCAGCAATGCCTTGCTGCTGCCCTATGTCATGACCTGGAACAAGATGGCCTGCGTCGAGCGTATGCAGGATATCGCCGAGGCCATGGGGGTACAGACCGCGCACCTGAGCGCCAGCGAGGCGGCCGACCGGGCAGTGGAGGCCATGGCAGCGTTGTGTGCGGCGGTGGAAATTCCCAGCGGCTTGCGCAGCTTCGGCGTGCCCGAGGATGCGATCCCGGCCATGGCCGTCGAGGCCGCGGGTATCGAGCGCTTGATGCGCAACAACCCGCGCCGGCTGAGCCCCGCCGATATCGAGAAGATCTATCGCGCGGCCTACTGATCATCGCGGTTACGGTGTGCGCTCCAAAGCATGAGGTATACAATGCGCGCCATCGTGATTCTGCTCAAAAAAGGTGCGTCATGCAGCCCTTCGCTATTGCTCCGTCGATTCTCTCCGCCGACTTCGCCCGTCTGGGCGAGGAAGTGGACAATGTCCTGGCCGCCGGCGCCGACATCGTGCATTTCGATGTCATGGACAACCACTATGTGCCGAACCTGACCATCGGCCCGATGGTCTGCGCTGCGCTGCGCAAGTACGGGATCACCGCGCCGATCGATGCACACCTGATGGTCACTCCGGTGGACCGCATCATCGGTGACTTCATCGAAGCGGGCGCCACCTACATCACCTTCCACCCCGAAGCCACGCTGCATGTGGACCGTTCCCTGCAGATGATCCGCGAAGGCGGTTGCAAGGCCGGCCTGGTGTTCAACCCGGCAACTCCGCTGGACGTGCTCAAGTACGTGATGGACAAGGTCGACATGGTGCTGCTGATGAGTGTCAACCCGGGCTTTGGCGGGCAGAAGTTCATTCCGGGCACCCTCGACAAGCTGCGTGAGGCTCGTGCCTTGATCGATGCCTCCGGGCGGGATATCCGCCTGGAAATCGACGGTGGGGTGAACGTGGGCAACATCCGCGAAATCGCTGCCGCAGGCGCCGATACCTTTGTGGCAGGCTCGGCGATCTTCAATGCGCCGAACTATCAGGAAGTCATCGAGAAAATGCGTGCCGAACTGGCGTTGGCGCGACCATGAGCGCCTTTGAGCAGCTGTTCCAGGGGCGCCTGCCACGGCTGGTGATGTTCGACCTGGATGGCACCCTGGTCGATTCGGTACCGGACCTTGCGGCCGCCGTGGATCAGATGCTGCTCAAGCTGGGGCGCAAGCCTGCCGGTGTCGAGGCGGTGCGTGAGTGGGTTGGCAACGGTGCGCCCATGCTGGTGCGCCGGGCCCTGGCCAACAGCCTGGAGGCCCAGGGTGTCGACGATGTCGAGGCCGAGTATGCGCTGGAGCTGTTCAATACCGCCTACGAGGACAGCCACGAGTTGACCGTGGTCTATCCCGGTGCGCGCGAGACTCTCAAGTGGCTGCACAAGCAGGGCGTGGAAATGGCCCTGATTACCAACAAGCCCGAGCGTTTCGTGGCCCCCTTGCTGGACCAGATGAAAATCGGTCGGTATTTCCGCTGGATCATCGGCGGCGATACCCTGCCGCAGAAGAAACCCGACCCGGCGGCGCTGTTCTTTGTGATGAAGATGGCCAGCGTGCCGGCCTCGCAATCACTGTTCGTCGGCGATTCGCGCAGTGACGTGCTGGCAGCCAAGGCGGCGGGGGTCAAGTGCGTCGCCCTGAGCTACGGCTACAACCACGGCCGGCCGATTGCCGAGGAGTCGCCGGCGCTGGTGATCGACAACCTGCGGGCGCTGATCCCCGGTTGCTTAGAACCTGCCGCTGAGATAACGTTGCCCGACGCTGTTCCATCCCATTCTGGAAACTCCATCGTGGTGGTCACTCGCAAACTCTGGATGAAAGTCATCAAGGCCCTGGCCCGCTGGCGTTGGCGCGCCTGATTTTTGTCTGGCCGGCCCCGCCGGCACGTTTGCATACCTGACTGTTAGACCCTCAAGCCACGAGGCACCCCATGATTCGCGAAGAATTCCTGCGTTTGGCCGCAGCCGGTTACAACCGTATCCCGCTGGCCTGCGAAACCCTTGCCGACTTCGATACCCCGCTGTCGATCTACCTGAAACTGGCCGACCAGCCCAACTCCTATCTGCTGGAGTCGGTGCAGGGCGGTGAGAAATGGGGGCGTTACTCGATCATCGGCCTGCCGTGCCGCACTGTGCTGCGGGTGCACGGCTTCCAGGTCAGCGTGACCCATGATGGCGTGGAGATCGAAAGTCACGAAGTGGCCGACCCGCTGGCCTTCGTCGAGGAATTCAAAGCCCGCTACAACGTCCCGACCATTGCCGGCCTGCCGCGTTTCAACGGTGGCCTGGTGGGCTATTTCGGCTATGACTGCGTGCGTTATGTCGAGCCGCGCCTGGGCCCGTGCCCGAACCCGGATCCGATCGGTGTGCCGGATATCCTGCTGATGGTCTCCGACGCGGTAGTGGTGTTCGACAACCTGGCGGGCAAGGTGCACGCCATCGTGCTGGCCGACCCTGGCCAGGACAACGCCTTCGAAGCCGGCCAGGCACGTTTGCAGGAATTGCTGGCGCAACTGCGCCAGCCGATCACTCCGCGTCCGGGCCTGGATTTCAGCAAGCAGCTGGCCGCCGATCCGCTGTTCCGCTCCAGCTTTACCCAGGCTGACTATGAACGGGCCGTGGACACCATCAAGGAATACATCCTGGCCGGTGACTGCATGCAGGTGGTGCCGTCCCAGCGCATGTCCATCGATTTTTCGGCGGCGCCCATCGACCTGTACCGGGCGCTGCGCTGCTTCAACCCGACCCCTTACATGTACTTCTTCAACTTCGGTGATTTCCATGTAGTGGGCAGCTCGCCGGAAGTGCTGGTGCGGGTCGAAGACAACCTGATCACTGTGCGGCCGATCGCCGGTACCCGCCCGCGGGGCGCCTCCGAGGAAGCGGACCTGGCCCTGGAGCAGGACCTGCTGTCGGACGCCAAGGAGATCGCCGAGCACCTGATGCTGATCGACTTGGGACGCAACGACACCGGTCGGGTCTCGGAAATCGGTTCGGTGAAACTCACCGAAAAGATGGTCATCGAGCGCTATTCCAACGTGATGCACATCGTTTCCAACGTCACCGGCCAGCTCAAGGCCGGGCTGACGGCCATGGATGCGCTGCGGGCGATCCTGCCGGCGGGCACCCTGTCCGGCGCACCGAAAATCCGTGCGATGGAAATCATCGACGAGCTGGAACCGGTCAAGCGTGGGATCTATGGCGGCGCCGTGGGTTACTTCGCCTGGAACGGCAACATGGACACCGCCATTGCCATTCGCACGGCGGTGATCAAGAACGGCGAGCTGCATGTACAGGCCGGCGGCGGGATTGTTGCCGACTCGGTGCCGACCCTGGAGTGGGAAGAGACGCTGAACAAGCGTCGCGCAATGTTCCGTGCCGTGGCACTGGCGGAACAGACCCCTGCATCCAAGGCTTGAGGAGTTGCTGTCGTTGATTGGTTTTATGAGGATCCTGATGTCTATCAGGTCCTCATGAAATCCAGTGCTGTGGTGTATATCAATCGAGCGCGGGAGCGATAAGCGCCCAGCTGTTGCGCTGATGAAGGTCCCGAGCATTGCGCCCTAAGGTCTTAGGCCTGCCTGATATTTTCCTGCGGCTTTTCGAAGGCAACGAACAGTTGGTCTGCGGTGATAGTGCCAAGGTCCAGGCGCATGTTGGCTTCAAGCATGGCGAACAGGCGGGTGAATACATCGAATACCTTGCAATGTTCTTCCATGCCTGAGAACGGGTTGTCGATCTTCTCGGCGATCAGCGAGCTTTCCTGTACGGCGTCATAGACCTCACGCAAGGTGATATCGCTGGCTGGGCGTGCGAGGGTCAGGCCGCCGTGGGCGCCGCGCCATGACTTCAGAATATTGGCTTTGACCATCAACGACACGAGACTGCGTACCCGGGTGGGATGAGTCTTGACCCACTTGGCAATGGTCTCGGTACGCAACCTCTGCGGCGCGTTGGCCGCTACGAACGAGAGGATGTATGAGGCGGTGATCAGGCGGGTCGACTGACTCATCTAGTTTGAATTCTCTCTTCAGTGGTAGGGCAGTAGCGACATTCCGATCTGCCCCTTCGAACCGATAGTACTGACAAAACCCCGCCTAGCAAGAGCCTCGCTCGTAAAGAGAAGGGGATTGGCAGCGACCTGTTTTTGAGCTTAATGTATTTGTCACGATGACAATTACAAATATTTAGCATCAGTGCGTGCGAGGTCGGCTGAATCCTTTTCTCTGCGGTTCAACAGAGGCAATGCCATGAGCGATAACAACAACAAAATAACTCAAGCGATGCACGACAGCGGCCTGCCGCGTCGGGATTTTCTCAAGTACAGCGCAGCGGCGGTTGCCGTGGCCGGGGCGTTTTCAATGGGCTTGCCGCAACGCGGCTGGGCCGGGGAGGCCACCCCGAAAGCGGGCGGCGTGCTACGCATGGGCCTGGCCGGTGGCAGTACTACCGATTCTCGTGATCCAGGTTCATGGAGCGACACCTTTACCTTTGTCGGTTTCTCGGCGGTGTACAACACCCTGAGCGAAATCGGCGTCGATGGCACGGCGATCCCCGAGCTTGCCGAGCGCTGGGAATCCAGCCCCGATGCACGCATCTGGACCTTCACCTTGCGCCAGGGGGTGACCTTCCATAACGGCAAGACTCTGGATGCCGGCGATGTGGTCGCCTCAATCGGGCATCACCTGGGCGACAAGTCCACCTCGGCGGCCAAGACCGTGCTCGGCGATGTTGCCAAGGTCAGCGCCCAGGGCAATGACACCGTGGTGTTCGAACTGCATTCGGGCAATGCCGACTTCGCCTACGTGGTGGCCGATTATCACCTGGTGATCATGCCCGCCAAGGACGGCGCCGCCGACTGGCAGGCCGGGATCGGCACCGGCGGTTATCGCCTCAAGGGCTTCGAACCCGGCGTGCGCATGGACCTTGAGCGCAGCCCGGATTACTGGAAAGCCGGCCGCGCGCATTTCGCCAGCGCCGAGCTGCTGGCCATCGCCGATGGCGCCGCGCGGGTCAACGCCCTGGTCACCGGCCAGGTCGATGTGATCAACAAGGTCGATCTCAAGACTGTCGCCTTGCTCAAGCGCAACCCCAATCTGGTCATCGAAGAGACCAAGGGAGCCCAGCACTACACCTTCCCGATGCTGACCGACAGCCAGCAGTTCCAGGACAACAACATCCGTCTGGCGCTCAAACATGCGATCAACCGCGAAACCCTGCTGGCCTCGGTGCTTTATGGCTATGGCCAGATTGGCAACGACCACCCGATCCAGCCCGGTAGTCGCTTCATCAACAGCGCCCTGGAGCAGCGTGGCTATGACCCGGACAAGGCGCGTTTCTACCTGCGCCAGGCCGGGGTCGACTCTCTCAAGGTGCGCCTGCAGGCCTCTGATGCCGCTTACACCGGCGCGGTGGATGCCTCGGTGCTGTTCAAGGAGCAGGCACGCCAGGCCGGTATCGACATCGACGTGGTGCGCGAACCTGCCGACGGCTTTTTTTCCAATGTGTGGATGAAGCAGCCCTTCACCACCTCGTTCTGGTACAGCAGCCTGACCGCCGACCGCATGTTCAGCATCGGCTACGCCAAGGGCGCGGCATGGAACGAGACGCACTGGGACAACGCCCGTTTCAACCAGCTGCTCAACGCCGCTCGCGGCGAGATGAACGCGCCGCTGCGCCAGGAGATGTACAACGAAATGCAGGCCCTGTGCCGTGACGAGGGCGGGGCGATCGTGCCGCTGTTCGCAAGCTCCGTGGCCGCACGCTCCAAGCGCGTGGCCCACGGCGGGCTGACCGCGCCCTATGGCGAGCTCGACGGCCTGCGCTTGATCGAGCGCTGGTGGCAGGCGTAAGCCCGACACTTTTTGCACCTTTCTTCGTTGATCCTGTTCGAGGAGCTGTACGGTGAATAGCCTTTGCAAACTGTTGCTCCAGCGCCTGGCCCTGGGCCTGTTGTCGCTGTTGGCGGTGTCGGTGATCATCTTCCTGGCCGTTGGCATGCTCCCGGGCGATGTCGCCCAGGCCATGCTCGGCCAGGCGGCAACTCCCGAGACCGTCGCTGCCTTCCGTGCCCAACTGGGCCTGGACCTGCCGCCGCTGACCCGCTTCGGCCACTGGGCCTGGCAACTGCTGCACGGTGACCTGGGCCTGTCGCTGGCCAACCAGCGGCCGATTGCCGAGCTGATCGGCACGCGCCTGGGCAACACCTTTACCCTGGCCTTGCTGGCGGCGCTGGTGTCGGTGCCGGTAGCCTTGCTGCTGGGCATGCTCGCGGCGCTGTACCGCAACAGTTGGTTCGACCGCCTGCTCAACACCAGCGCCCTGAGCGCGGTGTCGTTCCCGGAGTTTTTCGTCGCCTATATCCTGATCCTGGTGTTCGCGGTCAAGCTCAACTGGTTGCCGAGTATCTCCAACCTGGCTCCGGGGGCATCGTTCGCCGAGGTGCTGGAGCGCTCGCTACTGCCGGTGCTGACCCTGAGCCTGGTGGTGGTCGCGCAAATGATGCGCATGACCCGCGCGGCCTTGATCAACGTGCTGGCCAGCCCCTATATCGAGATGGCCCGGCTCAAGGGCATCAGCCAGGCGCGGATCATCTTCCACCACGCCTTGCCCAATGCCCTGGCACCGATCATCAATGTGGTGGCACTGAACCTGGCCTACCTGGTGGTCGGCGTGGTGGTGGTCGAGGTGGTGTTCGTCTATCCGGGGCTCGGCCAGTTACTGGTCGACTCGGTGTCCAAGCGCGATATCCCGGTGGTGCAGGCCTGCAGCCTGATCTTCGCCGCCACCTACATCCTGCTCAATACCACGGCCGACGTGCTGTCGATTGCCAGCAACCCACGCCTGATGCATCCGAAGGGGTAAGCCATGAGCCTGATCAAAGCGTTGTTGCGGGCGCCCATGAGCGCCCAGTTCGGCCTGCTGGTGATTGTTGCCTACATACTGGTGGCGCTGTTCGCGCCGGTGCTGGCGCCGTATGGCGAGACTGAAGTGGTCGGCGAAGGTTTTGCGCCCTGGGGCGGGCAGTTCCTGCTGGGTACCGATAACCTGGGCCGCGACATGTTCAGCCGCCTGGTGTATGGCGCGCGCAACACTCTGGGGATTGCCTTCCTGACGACGCTATTGGCCTTTGCCGTCGGCGGTTTCTGCGGGCTGGTAGCGGCGATCAGGGGCGGCTGGATCGACCAGGGCCTGTCGCGGCTGGTGGATATCCTCATGGCCATCCCGCAGCTGATCTTTGCCTTGCTGATCCTCAGCGTGGTCGGCACCAACGCCACCTCGCTGGTGCTGGTGATCGCGCTGCTGGATGCCACCCGGGTGTTTCGCCTGTCACGGGCGGTGGCGATGACCGTGGTGGTCCAGGACTTCGTCGAGGCCGCCCGGCTGCGTGGGGAAGGGCTGTGGTGGCTGGTCAGCCGCGAGGTGCTGCCCAATGCCGCCGCGCCGCTGATTGCCGAGTTCGGCCTGCGTTTTTGCTTCGTGTTTCTGTTCATCAGTGCGTTGTCGTTCCTGGGCCTGGGCATCCAGCCGCCGACCGCCGACTGGGGCAGCATGGTCCGCGACAATGCCGTGCTGATCACCTTCGGCGATATCAGCCCGCTGCTGCCGGCCCTGGCAGTGGCGCTGATCACCGTCAGCGTCAACTTTGTCGTGGACTGGGTGCTGCATCTTTCCAGCGGCCTGAAGGAGTGCTGAGCATGACCGTTCATCCAAGTGACAAGCCGCTACTGGAAATCCACGACCTGCGTATTGAAGGCCATTATCAGGACGCTTGGCACCCGCTGATCAAAGGCATCGACTTGAGCTTGCAGCGGGGCGAAGTACTGGGCCTGATTGGTGAATCGGGGGCGGGAAAGTCGACTCTGGGCCTGGCCTCCATGGGTTATGTGCGCGACGGTTGCCGTATCACGGGTGGCTCGGTGCGCTTCGATGGCCAGGAACTGGTGGGCGCCAAGCCCGAAGCCCTGCGCAAGCTGCGCGGCCTGCGTATCGCCTATGTCGCGCAAAGCGCGGCGGCCTCGTTCAACCCCGCGCACCGGCTGATCGACCAGCATGTCGAAACCGCGGTAAGGAACGCTGGTATCGACCGTGCCAAGGCACAAGCCGAAGCAGTGGAGCTCTACCGCATACTGCGTCTGCCCAACCCCGAGCAGATCGGCCAGCGCTACCCGCACCAGGTCTCCGGCGGTCAGTTGCAACGGGTGATGACCGCCATGGCCATGGCCTGCCACCCGGACCTGATCATCTTCGACGAACCGACCACGGCGCTGGATGTCACCACCCAGATCGAAGTGCTGGTGGCGATTCGCGATGCGGTGAAAACCTACGGGAGCGCCGCCTTGTACATCAGCCACGACCTGGCAGTGGTGGCGCAAATGGCCGATCGCATCATGGTTCTGCGTCACGGCAAGTTGGTGGAGGAGGCCGACACCCGGACCATGCTCGACGCCCCGCAGCAGGATTACACCAAATCGCTGTGGGCAGTACGTAGCTTGCGCACCGAACCCAAGCCGTGCCCACCGCAGGCAACACCGCTGCTGGAGGTACGCAAGGCCAGCGCCAGCTACGGCCATCAGCCGGTGCTGCATGATGTCTCGCTCAAGCTCTATCGTGGCCAGACCCTGGCGGTGATCGGCGAGTCGGGCAGCGGCAAGAGCTCTACGGCACGCTTGATCACCGGGTTGTTGCCGCCGACCAGCGGCCAGGTGTTGTATGACGGAAAAGCGCTGCCAGCTGATTATCGCCAGCGCAGCAAGGAGCAATTGCGCCGATTGCAGATGATTTACCAGATCCCCGACACCGCGCTCAACCCGCGCCAGCGCATCGTCGACATCATCGGCCGGCCGCTGAGTTTCTACCTCGGCCTCAAGGGCCAGGCGCTGCGCCAGCGGGTCGCCGAGCTATTGGAGATGATCGAGCTGGACCCGGCGTTGTACATGGATCGCCAGCCCCGCGAACTGTCTGGCGGGCAGAAGCAGCGAATCTGTATCGCCCGGGCTCTGGCGGCCGAGCCGCAACTGATCATCTGCGACGAAGTCACCTCGGCCCTCGACCAACTGGTGGCCGAAGGCGTTCTGAAGCTGCTCAACCGCATCCAGCAGCAACTGGGCGTGGCCTACTTGTTCATCACCCACGACGTCGCCACCGTGCGCGCCATTGCCGACGAGGTACTGGTGATGCAGCGTGGGAAGGTGGTCGATCACGGCTGCCGGGAGGAGATCTTTACCCCGCCGTACCGCGACTACACCGGCTTGTTGTTCTCCAGTGAGCCAGAAATGGATCCGGACTGGCTCGACCATTTGCTGGAGAAAAGGGCGCTGGTTTCCTGACTTGGCCATGGTAAGAATAGCGCCCCTTTGATCAAGTGGCCGTGCTTCCTGTTCTGGCAGAGGCGTAATGCCCCTTGAGCCGCACGACAAAGGAGAGCAAGCAGGCGGCCACCACATTACGAACCGCGCCGTTTCGGTGATGGACTTGTGGCGTTTAAAGGGCCTCCAAGCCAGCTGCCGAGGCGGGCTGCGCAAAACGGTTTGCATGTCGTGCCGCCCGGCGCTCTGGAGCGCACGGCATACGCGGGGCCAGCCATGCATTGCGCTCCAACGGAGTGGGGCAGGTATCAACCATCGGAGTGAGTGCCGCAAGACCCAGCGGCAAATTGCAATCGACGCAGCCCCTTGATGAACGGTACAATCGCGCCTCGAAGCTCGGCTGCGGAACGCCGTCGAGTGCTCAATTACGGTTAGGTCCTATGCTTTACATTGCAACGATTCGTTTTAGTCAGTGGTGGCGCTTCCAATAGGAAGCGGCACGTCGTTGCGGTTTTTTAACCGAACCCTGCCGCCGTAATCGGCAAGCAGGGATCAAGGATCTAATAGCTCTCCGGCACGGCGGCTCCAAACCCCAGGAGAACGCTGCATGCCAATCAGTCTCCCCACGCAGTACACCTTCGCCCGGCGGCAATGCCATCGGGTGCATCGTCATGCCCAACGTTCTGCCGGCTTGCGCTGGCGATGGCCGACGATGGCGTGGCGAGCTGAGCGACATTGCATAGATAAGGCGGTTCAATTCCATCACCTTGTCTGCCCTGCCGACAGCTTGCAGCATTCGGGTGCGCAAGCTCGCCCGGCACGCTCCACTGCGCTTGTGTATATCAATGTGCATATCGACACCCTGAGTTGCATGCACACCTACTTTAAAATCAATAAGTTGGAGCATGTATGCTGCTGATGATTGATAACTACGACTCCTTCACCTACAACGTCGTCCAGTACCTGGGCGAGTTGGGAGCTGAGGTGAAGGTAGTGCGCAATGACGAACTGACCGTGGCTCAGATCGAGGCGCTCAAGCCCGAGCGCATCGTGGTCTCGCCCGGGCCTTGCACGCCGACCGAAGCCGGTATTTCCATCGAGGCGATCAAGCATTTCGCCGGCAAGCTGCCGATTCTCGGCGTATGCCTGGGGCATCAGTCCATCGGCCAGGCCTTTGGCGGCCAGGTGGTGCGTGCCCGGCAAGTGATGCACGGCAAGATCAGCCCGGTGTTCCACCGTGACCTGGGGGTGTTCAACGGCCTGAACATGCCGCTGACCGTAACCCGTTACCACTCGCTGGTGGTCAAGCACGAGAGCTTGCCCGAGTGCCTCGAAGTCACGGCCTGGACCCAGCTGGAAGACGGCTCCGTCGACGAGATCATGGGGTTGCGCCACAAGACGCTGAATATCGAGGGGGTGCAATTTCACCCCGAGTCTATTCTCACCGAGCAGGGCCACGAGCTGTTCGCCAACTTTCTCAAACAGAGCGGCGGCACGCGCTAAGGACTTTTCATGGATATCAAGACTGCCTTGAGCCGTATCGTCGGCCACCTGGACCTGAGCACCGAAGAAATGCGTTCGGTAATGCGTGAAATCATGACCGGCCAATGCACCGATGCGCAGATTGGCGCCTTCATGATGGCCATGCGCATGAAAAGCGAAAGCATCGACGAGATCGTCGGTGCGGTATCGGCAATGCGCGAGCTGGCGGACCGGGTCGAGCTGAAAACCCTGGATGGCGTGGTGGATGTAGTGGGCACCGGCGGCGACGGGGCGAACATCTTCAACGTGTCCACGGCTTCCTCCTTTGTGGTCGCAGCGGCCGGTTGCACTGTGGCCAAGCACGGCAACCGCGCGGTGTCCGGCAAGAGCGGCAGCGCCGACCTGCTGGAAGCGGCAGGGATCTATTTGAACCTGACCCCGGTCCAGGTGGCGCGCTGCATCGATAACGTCGGCATCGGCTTCATGTTTGCCCAGTCCCATCACGGGGCGATGAAATATGCCGCCGGCCCGCGTCGCGACCTTGGCCTGCGCACCCTGTTCAACATGCTCGGCCCGCTTACGAATCCGGCCGGAGTCAAGCATCAGGTGGTAGGCGTGTTCACTCAGGCGTTGTGCCGGCCCTTGGCCGAAGTCTTGCAACGCCTGGGCAGCAAGCACGTTCTGGTGGTGCATTCCCAGGATGGTCTGGACGAGTTCAGCCTGGCTGCGCCCACCTATGTGGCCGAGCTGAAGAATGACCAGATCACCGAGTACTGGGTACAGCCCGAGGATCTGGGCATGAAGAGCCAGAGTCTGTTCGGCCTGGTGGTGGAAAGCCCGGCGGCCTCCCTGGAGCTGATCCGCGATGCCCTGGGGCGCCGCAAGACCGAGCATGGCCAGAAGGCCGCCGAAATGATTGTGCTCAATGCGGGTGCGGCGCTGTATGCCGCCGATCATGCCAGTAGCCTGAAAGAGGGCGTGGCCCTGGCTCACGACGCCTTGCACACCGGCCTGGCCCGGGAGAAGCTCGAAGAGCTGGGTGCCTTTACCGCGGTGTTCAAGCAGGAGAATGAAGGATGAGTGTGCCGACAGTTCTGGAAAAAATCCTCGCCCGTAAAGCCGAGGAGGTTGCCGAGCGCAGCGCCCGCGTCAGCCTGGCCGAGCTGGAAACCCTGGCGCGTGCTGCCGATGCACCACGGGGTTTCGCCCGGGCCTTGCAGGATCAGGTCAAGCTCAAGCAGCCGGCAGTGATAGCCGAGATCAAGAAGGCTTCGCCGAGCAAAGGCGTGATCCGTGAGAACTTCGTTCCGGCGGACATTGCCAAGAGCTACGAGAAAGGCGGTGCCACTTGTCTGTCCGTGCTGACCGATGTCGATTACTTCCAGGGTGCCGATGCGTACCTGCAGCAGGCCCGCGCCGCCTGCAAGCTGCCGGTGATCCGCAAGGACTTCATGATCGACCCGTACCAGATCGTCGAAGCCCGTGCCCTGGGCGCCGACTGCGTATTGCTGATTGTCGCTGCGCTGGATGACGCGCGGATGGCGGAGCTGGCGGCGGTGGCCAAGGGCGTTGGCCTGGATGTGCTGGTGGAAGTGCATGATGGTGATGAGCTGGAGCGGGCGTTGAAGACCCTCGACACACCGCTGGTTGGGGTCAACAACCGCAACCTGCACACCTTCGAAGTCAATCTGGAGACCACCCTCGACCTGCTGCCACGCATTCCCCGCGAGCGCCTGGTGATTACCGAGAGCGGCATCCTCAACCGTGCCGATGTCGAGCTGATGGAAATCAGCGATGTCTATTCGTTCCTGGTGGGTGAGGCGTTCATGCGTGCCGAAAGCCCGGGCAGCGAATTGCAGCGTCTGTTCTTCCCTGAGCGCGGCGTGCCGGTCAGCGGCTCGACCCTGGACTGAACCCGTGACAATGAACAAGCCGGCGATGCCGGCTTTTTCATGCCTATCGCCAAGGATTTCTACTGCCATGACTCAACCCCTTGCCTTGACTGTCGAAGCCGGCCTGCAGGCCGAGCAAGATCTGCTGGCCCTGGTGTGTACCGGTGAACAAGAGTTCGGCCTGCTGTTCTGGCAGCCCAGTGACCGGGCGCTGGTGATGCCTCGGCGCTTGAGCCGCCTGCCTGGATTTGAACGGGCCTGCGAGGAGTCGGCCGCCAACGGCTGGCCGGTGCTGTTGCGCGAAACCGGCGGCGAGCCGGTGCCGCAGTCGGCGGCCACGGTGAACATCGCACTGGTCTACGCCCCGCCGCGCAGCGAAGGGGATCAGGGCCGGATCGAAACCGCGTACCGGCGCCTGTGTCAGCCGATCTGCGACCTGCTCAGCGAGCTGGGGGGCAACCCGTCATTGGGCGAAGTGGAAGGGGCGTTCTGCGATGGTCGCTTCAACGTCAACCTGGACGGGCGCAAGATGGTCGGCACCGCCCAGCGCTGGCGTCAGAGCAAGGGTGGCCAGCGGCCAGTGGGCCTGGTGCATGGTGCCTTGCTGCTGGATAACGAACGCGATTCGATGGTGAACGCGGTCAATACTTTCAATCAGGCCTGTGGCCTGGAACAGCGCTGCCGGGCCGAAAGTCATATCGCCCTGCACGAGGCCTTTGCGGCGCCCGATGCGCTAGTGCGGTTGGAGAGCCTGTACCGACAGATGCTCAAGGGTTTCCTGGGGGATTAGCGGGTGCCGAATACCACCATGGTCTTGCCCTTGACGTGAACCAGGTTGCGTTCTTCCAGATCCTTGAGGACGCGACCGACCATTTCCCGTGAACAACCGACGATCCGGCCGATTTCCTGGCGGGTGATCTTGATCTGCATGCCATCCGGGTGGGTCATGGCGTCCGGTTGCTTGCACAGCTCCAGCAGGCAGCGGGCCACCCGCCCGGTCACGTCGAAGAACGCCAGGTCGCCGACCTTGCGCGTGGTGTTGCGCAGGCGCTGGGCGATCTGCCCGCTGAGCACATAGAGGATGTCCGGGTCGTTCTGCGACAGTTCGCGGAACTTGGCGTAGCTGATCTCGGCAACCTCGCACTCTACCTTGGCGCGCACCCAGGCGCTGCGCTGCTGCTCATGGCCGGCCTCTTCGAAGAGCCCCAGTTCGCCGAAGAAGTCTCCGGCATTGAGGTAGGCGATGATCATCTCCCGACCGTCATCGTCTTCGATGAGGATGGTCACCGAGCCCTTGATGATGAAGTACAGGCTGTCGGACACATCACCGGCGCAGATGATGTTGCTCTTGGCCTGATACCGGCGGCGTTGACAGTGCATGAGCAACTTGTCGAGATTTTTGATCTTGGGGGTGGGGGCAATAGCAACCATGGTTGTATCCCGAAAAGACTGCACGGTATGAGGTGTTTTTTTTATGGGGCGTAAAACGAAGGTGTTGAACGCTGGCGATGCGCCAGTCATTTGGCGTCAGCTTAACAGACACGTCCTTGGCTCAATTAAGATTTTTCTTATCGAAAACCGGTATTGAGGGACAAACGGTCAAAGCGCTGTGGCTGGAAAACCCTGTGCTAAGCTGGCGACCCTTTTTTAACAGTGGAGTCTTGGCGATGAAGGCACGCATCCAATGGGCTGGCGAAGCCATGTTCCTCGGCGAATCGGGCAGTGGCCACGTAGTGGTGATGGATGGCCCGCCGGAAGCCGGTGGCCGCAACCTGGGTGTTCGCCCTATGGAAATGCTCCTGCTCGGCGTGGGCGGTTGCAGCAACTTCGATGTGGTCAGCATTCTCAAGAAGTCGCGCCAGGCGGTTGAAAGCTGCGAGGCGTTCCTGGATGCCGAGCGTGCCACCGAAGACCCCAAGGTCTTCACCAAGATCCACATGCATTTCGTGGTCAAGGGCCGGGGCCTCAAAGAGGCCCAGGTCAAGCGGGCCATCGAGCTGTCTGCCGAGAAATACTGCTCGGCGTCGATCATGCTCGGCGCGGCCGGTGTGGCCATCACTCACGATTACGAAATCGTCGAGCTGGGCTGAACCCGCGCGGATTCTGGCGGTAAAAGAAAAGGGCGCTTCGATAGCGCCCTTTTTGATGCCCGTGGTTTGGAATCAGATCCGGTAGGTGCTCTTGGTCATGACCTTGGCCAGCAGGCTCATGCCGAATTTCACCGGCGCCGGGAAGCGGAACCCGCCGGCTTCGAGCGCGGTTTCAGCGTGATGTTCTTCGTCGATGCGCATCTGTTCGAGAATCGCTCGGGACTTTTCGTCTTCGGCCGGCAGTTGCTCCAGATGCTCGTTCAGGTGCTTGCACACCTGGTCTTCAGTGGCGGCAACGAACCCCAGGCTGACCTTGTCGCTGATCAGGCCTGCCGCGGCGCCGATGCCGAAGGACAAACCGTAGAACAGCGGGTTGAGCACGCTCGGGTGGCTACCCAACTGGCGGATGCGCTGTTCGCACCAGGCCAGGTGGTCGATTTCTTCTTCGGCGGCATGTTCCATGGCCTGGCGTACCTGAGGCAGCTTGGCGGTCAGGGCCTGGCCCTGGTACAGCGCCTGGGCGCAGACTTCCCCGGTGTGGTTGATGCGCATCAGGCCGGCCACGTGCCGGGTGTCCTCGTCACTCATCTGCGCTTCCGGCTGCACGATGGCCGGCGACGGGCGATAAGGTTGGCCGCTGAAAGGCAGCAGCGTGCGCATCGCCATATCGGCTTGCAACAGCAGGCGGTCGATCGGCGAGTAGTGACGTTGGGTAGTCATGCTTATCTCCGGGAGAAATCTCGGCGGCCAGTTTACTCCAATCAAAGGAGCGAAAACTGCGCTGGATCAGCGCACCCTCGTCCTCGATGGTCCGAGAGGGCGCTGCGCAAGGGGTGGGTGGGGGCAATCAGCCCGGCGGCCAGTTCATCTGGCGCTGACCCAGCACGTGCATGTGAATGTGATACACGGTCTGCCCACCCAGCTCGTTGCAGTTCATGACCACCCGGAAGCCGTCTTCGCAGCCTTGCTCCTTGGCCAGGCGCTGGGCGGTGAACAGAATGTGTCCGGCCAGGGTCTTGTCGTCCTCGGTGAGGTCGTTGAGGGTACGGATGGGTTTCTTCGGGATCACCAGGAAATGCACCGGCGCTTGCGGGGCAATATCGTGGAAGGCCAGAACCTGGTCGTCCTCGTAGATGATCTTCGCGGGTATTTCTCTGTTGATGATCTTGGTGAACAGAGTATCCACAGCTGTTTCTCCATTGGGTTGGTCCGGGCCGAGTGTACTCAGGTGCACAAGGTGCGCCCAGCCCCGACTCTTAACGTGGGCAGTAGGCCCGATTGACGTAACCGACGATCTTGCGGGTCAGCCAGCGTGAACTCAGGCGGGCGCTGAAGGCCATCCAGCGGTTCAGGCGGCCGGGAATGATGATGGCGCGGTTCTTTTCCAGGGCGCGGATCGCATACAGCGCGACCTCCTCGGGGCTCATGAGCAGCTTGCTGTCCTTGAGTTTGGTGGTGTCCATTTGTGCGGTGCGGAAAAATGCGGTGCGGGTCGGCCCCGGGCAGAGTACCGAGACCTTCACCGCGCACTTCTTCAATTCTTCGCGCAACCCTTCGGAGAAATGCAGGACATAGGCCTTGCTGGCGTAGTAGCTGCTCATCCAGGGGCCGGGATAGAAGGCTGCCACCGAGGCGACATTGAGGATCTGCCCGCCGCCCAGCAGCGCCATGCTGTTGCCCAGGGCATGACACAGGCGGGTGAGGGCGAGGATGTTGACCTCGATCAGGTCCTGCTCGGTCATCCAGTCCTGGGCCAGGAACGGGCCGCTGGTGCCGATGCCGGCGCAATTGACCAGCAGGTCGATCTGCCGGTCACCCTCCTCCAGCTCCAGCAGGAAACCGGACAGGCGCAGTGGTTCGCCCAGGTCGCAGGCGCGGAACAGCACTTCGACGCCGAAGCGCTGGGTCAATTCCAGGGCGATGCATTCCAGCTGATCACGCTGACGGGCCACGAGAATCAAGTTACGGCCGCGCCGGGCCAGTGCTTCGGCCAGGGCCAGGCCTATGCCGCTGGAAGCACCAGTGATCAGAGCGTAACGGGTCATGCATTTCTCCATCGCAACGGCCGGCGGCCTGCGACGGGGAGGGTCGCAGGCCCGGGCGCGTTTATTCTTGCTCGGACTCGGATTCTACAGGGGCGGCGATATCGGCGGGTTCGGCATCTTCATCGGCGTTGCTGGAGTCGATGCTTTCGCTGTAGCTGGTTTCGCTGTAGCGATCTTCCAGGGAGCTCAGACCGCCGGCCACCATGCCCACGATCAGCACGACGATCAGGACGACCCACATCCAGGACAGCACCTTGACGGCGGTGGTGTTGGGCGGTGGTGGTGCGCCGTAGCGGTTGGCCACGTTGCTGCCCGGGCTGACCATCAGCACCAGAGGGAAGATGCTGCCGACGATGGGCACGAAGTTCAGCAGCCACAGCCAGCCCGACCAGCCGAGATCGTGCAGGCGCTGCACGCTGATCTGAATGCTGACCACGAGGAAGCCGATGAAGACCACGATGCCGCCGACAATCCCCAGGCCGGTGAGCAGGGTGGAATTGAACACCGCCGCGGACAGGATACCGAAGAAGGCGCCTACCCCGACCACGGCCAGCATGGCCACCGTCAGGACCAGAGTCCA
The DNA here is from genome assembly GCF_000397205.1 of Pseudomonas protegens CHA0. Lineage (NCBI taxonomy): Bacteria > Pseudomonadati > Pseudomonadota > Gammaproteobacteria > Pseudomonadales > Pseudomonadaceae > Pseudomonas > Pseudomonas protegens. The sequence continues at coordinate 6,189,120 of NC_021237.1, read as the reverse complement.
GGCCAGGTAGCGCAGGCGACCGATACGGCCTTCGAAGCTGAATACGTTGAGTGCGGCGTATTGTGGGATTGCATCGCCTACTACGGCTTGCGGGGGCGCATAGGGTGACTCGCTGAGGCTGCTGGCCCTGGGTGTGGGGGTTACTGCGTCTAGATCCAGCTTCAGGGCCTGCTCGGATTCGATGCGGGCATCGATCCCGGCGTTCTTCAATGCTTCCAGATAGCGCTGGGCGTCGGCCTGCGTCAGGTCGCGCTTGAGCTCCACCTGCTGGCCGCTGAACAGGCGTTCTACGGCGGCCGCATCGCTTTTGAACAGTTCGGCGAGGTTCAGTTGGGCAGTGGCTTTTTCCACGCCGGGCAGCAATGTGCCGTCGAAAACGATCTTGTAGCGGGTTTCGCTCATGGGGGCATCCCTGTCACTTGAAAAGAAGGTTTACATAAAAGACCGACAGTTTAAGGCCAGCGCCCCTCGGCTGGCCAAAAAACTAATGAGAACGGGTTAACGTGGCCAGCGTTTGCTCAGTTGGCTGGCGCGTTGCTGGGCCGCCTGATATTCGCTGTCCAGGCGCGCGATCAATTGGTCGACGCTGGGCAGGTCGTCGATTTCACAGACCCCCTGGCCTGCGGACCAGACGGTTTTCCAGGCTTTTGCCTCATCACTGATGGGTTTGAGCTTGGAGCCGAAGTTGATCTCACCTTTGCCTTGCAGGGCGGCCAGGTCGAAACCTGCGTTCTCCAGGCTTTGGCGCATGAAGCTGGCAGGTACTCCAGAAACCGCGGCGGTATGCACGATGTCGGCGGCTCGAGAGCTGAGTAGCATCTCTTTATAGGCATCCGGTGCGTGGCTTTCGGTGGTACCGATAAAGCGGGTGCCCAAGTAGGCGAGGTCGGCGCCAAGCAGCTGTGCGGCAAGAATCTCGTGGCCCCGGGTCAGGCAGCCGGCCAGTAGCAGGGTCTTGTCGAAGAACTGGCGGATCTCGGCGACCAGAGAGAAGGGGCTCCAGGTGCCTGCATGGCCACCCGCTCCGGCTGCGACGGCGATCAGCCCATCGACACCCGCCTCGGCGGCTTTCTCTGCGTGCCGGCGGGTGGTCACGTCATGAAATACCAGGCCGCCGTAGCTGTGCACGGCGTCCACTACTTCCTTGACCGCGCCGAGGCTGGTGATGACGATCGGTACCTTGTGCTCGATGCAGATCTGCAAGTCGGCCTGCAGCCGTGGGTTGCTGTTGTGCACGATCAGGTTCACGGCGTAGGGAGCAGGGTTCTCCAGCTTGGCCAGGCCCGCTTCGATCTCCTCCAGCCAGGCCTTGAAACCGCTACTTTCGCGCTGATTGAGGGCGGGAAAGCTACCCACCACACCATTGCGACAGCAGGCCAGGACCAGTTCCGGGTTGGAGATCAGAAACATCGGCGCGGCCACCAGGGGCAGGCGCAGACGTTGTTCGAGCAAAGCGGGCAGTGACATTGGAGTACCCCCAGGGAAGCGACTAGTTAGAGTTAGAACGGCCGTACAACGACCAAAATTACAATAGCCAGCAATATCAGAACCGGTACTTCATTGAACCAGCGATAAAAGACATGGCTGCGGGTGTTTTCGCCACGGGCGAAGCGCTTCACTTGCGCGCCGCACATGTGGTGATAGCCGATGAGGATGACCACCAGGGTCAGTTTGGCGTGCATCCAGCCGCCCTGGCCGAAATACGCGCTGGGGTTGAGGCTGATCAGCCAGATGCCAAAGATCAGTGCCGCGATCATCGCAGGCCCCATGATGAAGCGGTACAGCTTGCGTTCCATCAGGCAGAAGCGCTCGCGGCTGATGCTGTCCTCGCTTTGGGCGTGGTAAACGAACAGGCGTGGCAGGTAGAAAAGGCCGGCAAACCAGCAGACCACGCTGACGATATGAAAGGCTTTGAGCCATAGATAGAGCATTTTTAGTTATTCCCAGGTTCACGGTGGCGAAGATAGTAGAGGGTAGAGCGTCCGCACGTCACCTTGACGGTTGTCGCAGGGGCGCGCCGCCCCTATTATCGGCAGCTTTCCAGTGGGTTCGTTGAGGGCAGGTTTATGGTCAAGGTCGGTATCGTCGGCGGCACGGGTTACACCGGTGTCGAACTGCTGCGTCTGTTGGCACAGCATCCGCAAGCGCGAGTGGAAGTCATCACTTCGCGATCCGAGGCTGGCCTGGCCGTTGCCGATATGTACCCGAACCTGCGTGGCCATTACGACGGCCTGGCGTTCAGCGTGCCGGATATCAAGACCCTTGGTGCCTGTGACGTGGTGTTCTTTGCCACCCCCCATGGCGTGGCGCATGCACTGGCTGGCGAGCTGCTGGCTGCGGGGACCAAGGTCATCGACCTATCGGCAGACTTCCGCCTGCAGGATGCCGATGAGTGGGCCAAGTGGTACGGTCAGCCTCACGGTGCTCCTCAATTGCTGGACGAAGCGGTCTACGGCCTGCCGGAAGTCAATCGCGAACAGATCAAGAAAGCCCGTTTGATTGCGGTTCCTGGCTGCTATCCAACCGCAACCCAGCTCGGTTTCCTGCCGCTGCTGGAAGCCGGCCTTGCCGACACTTCCCGGCTGATCGCCGACTGCAAATCCGGTGTCAGCGGTGCTGGCCGTGGCGCCAGCGTCGGGTCGCTGTACTCGGAAACTTCCGAGAGCATGAAGGCCTATGCGGTCAAGGGGCACCGTCATTTGCCGGAAATCCGTCAAGGCCTGCGCCGGGCAGCAGGCAAGGAAGTTGGCCTGACGTTCGTACCGCACCTGACGCCGATGATTCGCGGTATCCACTCCACGCTCTACTCCACGGTGGTGGATAAGTCGGTGGATCTGCAGGCGTTGTTCGAGAAGCGTTATGCCAATGAGCCGTTTGTCGATGTAATGCCGGCCGGCAGCCATCCGGAGACCCGCAGTGTGCGGGGTGCCAACGTGTGCCGGATTGCCGTGCACCGGCCGCAGGATGGTGATCTGGTAGTGGTACTGTCGGTCATCGACAACCTGGTCAAGGGCGCTTCGGGCCAGGCGGTGCAGAACCTCAATATCCTGTTCGGCCTGGATGAGCGTCTGGGGCTGTCCCACGCGGGCATGCTGCCTTAACGTCGTTTTTGCGTGAACAAAAAGGCCCGTCTGACGGGCCTTTCTGCTTTATACGGGTGGCTGTACGACTATTGATATACCGTAACAATAGTTGACCGCTTTTCTGGGAGAAGCGGATAATGCGCGTCATTACGCAGTATGGCGGCTTAACGCCGGGAGATAGTCAGCATGAGCGTTGAATCCTTCACCCCCACGGCTTTGCAATTCACTCAAGGTGCAGCGCACAAGGTGAAGACCCTGGTCGATGAAGAGGGTAATGATCGCTTGAAGCTGCGCGTATTCGTTACGGGCGGCGGTTGTTCGGGGTTTCAGTACGGTTTCACTTTCGATGAGGAAGTGGCCGAGGATGACACCATCGTCGAGCGCGAGGGCGTGAGCCTGGTGGTCGATCCGATGAGCTTCCAGTACCTGGCCGGTGCTGAAGTGGACTACCAGGAAGGCCTGGAAGGTTCGCGGTTCGTGATCAAGAACCCCAATGCCACCACTACCTGTGGTTGCGGGTCGTCGTTCTCGATCTGACCAGCCGGCAGTAGCCATTCGCCGAACGCCGCAGGGGCCTGGGATCCTGCGGCGTTTTGCTGTCTGCTGTTCAAGCCGGGTAGATGGCGCCTAGTACACGCAGGCCACGGGCGCCGGTGACGCTGGGCCGGTTGGCAGCGATGCCTTCCAGGCAGCAGTGGGCCAGCCAGGCAAACGCCATAGCCTCTACCCAGTCGGGATCTACGCCATACGCCGCAGTGCTGCTGACCCGTGTTTGCGGGAGGAGGGCTGCCAGGCGGCCCATGAGCGCTGCGTTATGCGCGCCGCCGCCGCACACCAGCAGCTCCTGGGTGTCACTTTGAGCGCTCTGCAGCGAATCGACGATGGTTAGAGCTGTCAGTTCGAGAAGGGTAGCCTGCACGTTTTCGGCGACAATAGCGCCCCGTGCCCTCAGATGCCGCTGTAGCCAATCAAGATTGAATACCTCGCGCCCGGTGCTCTTCGGGCCTTGGGTGGCGAAGAACGGGTCGCTGAGCAGGGCTTGCAGGAGGGGCGGATCAACCTGGCCGCTGGCAGCCCACTGGCCATTGCGGTCGAAGTTCTCTGCGCGTTGGGCCTGGATCCAGGCATCGAGCAGGACGTTGCCCGGGCCACAGTCGAATCCGGCCACCGGCTTGGCGGTTTCGATCAGGCTCAGGTTGCTGAACCCGCCAATGTTCAGCACGGCGCGGTTTCCCGGGCGCTGGGCGAACAGGGCTTCGTGAAAGGCCGGAACTAGCGGCGCGCCTTGTCCGCCCGCCGCCACGTCGCGGCTGCGGAAGTCACTGACAACAGTGATCCCGGTCAGCTCAGTGAGCAGGGCCGGGTTGCCGATCTGCACCGTGAACCCGCGGCTTGGCTCATGGCGCACGGTTTGTCCGTGGCTGCCGATAGCGCGAATGTCTTGAGGGTGCAGTTGCTGTTGTTGCAGAAGCTGGTTGATGGCCTGGGCGGCCAGTTCGACCCAGTGCTGTTGGGCGATGGCGGAACGGGCGATCTCGTCGGGGCCACTGGCGCACAAACCCAGGAGTTCGGCGCGCAGGGTATCGGGCATGGGGATGTAGCGAGTGGCGACCAATCTGAGCGCCGGGCTTTGCTCGATCAGGGCGATGTCCAGGCCATCAAGGCTGGTACCGGACATCACACCTATATAGAGCGCCATGGCTTAGCGCTTGCTCGAGGCCAGCATCGTGGCCTTTTCCTGATCCATCCGGGCCATCAGAGGCTGGCTCTGCTGCAGGAAGCGTGCTCGTTCGGCCTTGGCGATCGGGTCGGCCATGGGCAGCTTCTGGCCCAGCGGATCCACGTGGACACCGTTGACCTGGAACTCGTAGTGCAGGTGCGGTCCGGTGGACAGCCCGGTGGTACCGATATAGCCGATGACCTGGCCCTGTTTCACCGAGCCGCCAGTCTTCACACCCTTGGCAAAGCCCTGCATGTGGCCGTACAGGGTGCGGTAGGTGTTGCCGTGCTGGATGATCACGGTATTGCCATAACCGCCACGACGGCCAGCTAGCAGCACCTTCCCATCACCGGCAGCCTTGATTGGCGTGCCCCGTGGCGCGGCATAGTCCACGCCCTTGTGGGCACGGATCTTGTTCAGGATCGGGTGCTTGCGGCCCATGGAAAAGCGCGAACTGATGCGAGCGAAGTCCACCGGTGTACGGATGAAGGCCTTGCGCATGCTGTTGCCATCAGCGGTGTAGTAGCTGCTGGAACCCTGTTTGTTGGTGTAGCGCACTGCGGTGTAGGTCTTGCCACGGTTAGTGAAGCGCGCGGAGAGGATATTGCCTGTGCCGACTACCTTGCCGTTGGCGACTTTTTGCTCATAGATCACGTCGAATTCGTCACCCTGGCGAATATCCTGGGCGAAGTCGATGTCGTAGCCGAAAACGTTGGCCATATCCATGGTCAGGCTGTGGGACAGCCCGGCGCGTGCGGCAGACTGCGAAAGCGAGTTGTTGATGACGCCGTGGACATAGGCAGAACGAACCACTGGCTTGGTGATCACGCGGCTGAACGTAAAGCCCTTGGGGCCTTTGGTCAGGGTGATGGTTTCCAGGTCGCTGACCTTGCTGTGCAGGTTGTTCAGTTGGCCATCAGGCGTCAGCTCGAACTCCAGCTTCTGGCCATGCTTGAGCTGGGAGAACTGCTTGGCCTGCTTGTCGCTGGCCAGTACTTCATGGACAGAAGTGGCTGGCAGGCCAACCTTTTCAAAGAGTGTGGAGAGGGTGTCGCCCTTGGTGACCAGAACTTCCCTGTGGCCGGGGGCTTTTGGCTCCTCCACGGCAGCAGGCATGGGTGCGGTTTCTGCGGTTTGCGTGGTGTCTTCGGCGGTGTTTTCGATCTGTGCGAAAGGTGAGGCAACGGCCTCGCTTGTGGCTTGTTCGGTGGATGCGGCGTCTTGATCTTGTGTCAGTTGCTCGATCGGGCTTTCCAGATCAAGGCTCAATGTCGTTTTTTTTGCTTCTACATCACTGGATGGAAATACCAGAAGGGCCAAGCTGAGAAGGGCCGCGATGCCACTTGCGGCGAGCAGGTGGCTCTTCGGATAAAGCGGTGGCGCTTTAGACGGTTCGGTGGTCATAGGTAATTTGACTTTGAAAAGATGAAATGGAAAAGATGAATGACATGATGAAGATGAAATAACTGTATAAAATATAACCAAATCATCTGTGACGCAAGGGCGCGGGCACTCTGCTTTCGGAATGCTCCCGTACGCCGGGCAAAACTTGTAATTAGTCCATGATCTTGTATGGTTGGTTCCCTTTTGAATCTGAGCCTTGCGGGTCTGTTATGAAGTCGGTTGAAGAGCAGCTAGCGCTGATCAAACGTGGTGCGGAAGAGTTGTTGGTCGAGTCCGAGTTGATCGAGAAGCTCAAGCGCGGCGAACCGCTGCGCATTAAGGCTGGCTTCGATCCGACGGCGCCGGATCTGCATCTCGGGCATACCGTACTTATTAATAAGCTGCGTCAGTTCCAGGACTTGGGTCACCAGGTAATCTTCCTGATTGGCGACTTCACCGGCATGATCGGTGACCCCAGTGGCAAAAGTGCCACGCGCCCACCCTTGACTCGCGAGCAGGTCCTGGAAAACGCAGAGACCTATAAAAGCCAGGTTTTCAAGATTCTTGATCCTGCCAAGACTGAGGTGGCTTTCAACTCCACCTGGATGGACAAGATGGGGCCGGCGGACTTCATTCGTCTAACTTCCCAGTACACCGTTGCGCGGATGCTCGAGCGCGACGACTTCGACAAGCGCTATTCGACCAATCAGCCGATTGCCATTCATGAGTTCCTGTATCCGTTGGTGCAAGGCTATGACTCGGTGGCATTGCGCGCCGATGTCGAGCTGGGCGGTACCGACCAGAAGTTCAACCTGCTGATGGGGCGTGAGCTGCAGCGCGGTTACGGTCAGGAGGCTCAGTGCATTCTGACCATGCCATTGCTCGAAGGGTTGGATGGCGTCAAGAAGATGTCCAAGTCTCTGGGTAACTATGTCGGTATCCAGGAGGCGCCTGGCGTGATGTACGGCAAGCTGGTGTCCATTCCTGATGCGTTGATGTGGCGTTACTTCGAGTTGCTCAGCTTCCGCTCCATGGATGAGATCAGTGCATTCAAGGCGGATGTAGATGCTGGCGCTAACCCGCGTGACATCAAGATCAAGCTGGCCGAAGAGATTGTTGCGCGCTTCCATGGTGAAGAGGCTGCTGCAAATGCTCACCGTGCCGCAGGTAACCGCATGAAAGATGGCGAGCTGCCTGATGATCTGCCGGAAATCGAGCTGGTTGCTGCCGAGGATATGCCGATTGCGGCTGTCCTTAATAAGGCAGGGCTGGTGAAGAACGCCGCAGTGGCTCGGGATCTTCTAGGTTCGGGTGGTGTGCGGGTGGATGGTGAGGTTGTCGATCGCACCTATATATATGCAGTAGGTTCAACCCATGTGTGCCAAGCCGGCAAGAAGGCATTTGCACGTATTACGCTTAAATCCGAATAAAACTGAAAATAGGTGTTGACGGCGAATTATATCTCTCTATAATTCGCCCCACTTCCGGCGCAGTCGAAACGGAAAACTCCTTGAGATTCAATGAGTTACGCAGTTTTCGACAGCGGTTACGCTTCAGTTCATCGAAGCCAGAAGCAGTTGGTAAGGCAGTCAGTTTTCGCCTTATTAACGATTCGATCCTCTCGGTCGAAAGCGGTTGAAAAGAGGTGTTGACAGCAGCGTGTAACGCTGTAGAATTCGCCTCCCGCTAACGAGAGATCGGAAGCGCAAGTGGTTGAAGTTAAAAAGGAAACTTTGAAAACTTCTTAAAAAAATCACTTGACAGCAAATGAGGCTGCTGTAGAATGCGCGCCTCGGTTGAGACGAAAGATCTTAACCAACCGCTCTTTAACAACTGAATCAAGCAATTCGTGTGGGTGCTTGTGGAGTCAGACTGATAGTCAAAAAGATTATCAGCATCACAAGTTACTCCGCGAGAAATCAAAGATGTAACCAACGATTGCTGAGCCAAGTTTAGGGTTTTCTCAAAACCCAAAGATGTTTGAACTGAAGAGTTTGATCATGGCTCAGATTGAACGCTGGCGGCAGGCCTAACACATGCAAGTCGAGCGGCAGCACGGGTACTTGTACCTGGTGGCGAGCGGCGGACGGGTGAGTAATGCCTAGGAATCTGCCTAGTAGTGGGGGATAACGTCCGGAAACGGGCGCTAATACCGCATACGTCCTACGGGAGAAAGTGGGGGATCTTCGGACCTCACGCTATTAGATGAGCCTAGGTCGGATTAGCTAGTTGGTGAGGTAATGGCTCACCAAGGCGACGATCCGTAACTGGTCTGAGAGGATGATCAGTCACACTGGAACTGAGACACGGTCCAGACTCCTACGGGAGGCAGCAGTGGGGAATATTGGACAATGGGCGAAAGCCTGATCCAGCCATGCCGCGTGTGTGAAGAAGGTCTTCGGATTGTAAAGCACTTTAAGTTGGGAGGAAGGGCAGTTACCTAATACGTGATTGTTTTGACGTTACCGACAGAATAAGCACCGGCTAACTCTGTGCCAGCAGCCGCGGTAATACAGAGGGTGCAAGCGTTAATCGGAATTACTGGGCGTAAAGCGCGCGTAGGTGGTTTGTTAAGTTGGATGTGAAAGCCCCGGGCTCAACCTGGGAACTGCATCCAAAACTGGCAAGCTAGAGTATGGTAGAGGGTGGTGGAATTTCCTGTGTAGCGGTGAAATGCGTAGATATAGGAAGGAACACCAGTGGCGAAGGCGACCACCTGGACTGATACTGACACTGAGGTGCGAAAGCGTGGGGAGCAAACAGGATTAGATACCCTGGTAGTCCACGCCGTAAACGATGTCAACTAGCCGTTGGGAGCCTTGAGCTCTTAGTGGCGCAGCTAACGCATTAAGTTGACCGCCTGGGGAGTACGGCCGCAAGGTTAAAACTCAAATGAATTGACGGGGGCCCGCACAAGCGGTGGAGCATGTGGTTTAATTCGAAGCAACGCGAAGAACCTTACCAGGCCTTGACATCCAATGAACTTTCTAGAGATAGATTGGTGCCTTCGGGAACATTGAGACAGGTGCTGCATGGCTGTCGTCAGCTCGTGTCGTGAGATGTTGGGTTAAGTCCCGTAACGAGCGCAACCCTTGTCCTTAGTTACCAGCACGTTATGGTGGGCACTCTAAGGAGACTGCCGGTGACAAACCGGAGGAAGGTGGGGATGACGTCAAGTCATCATGGCCCTTACGGCCTGGGCTACACACGTGCTACAATGGTCGGTACAAAGGGTTGCCAAGCCGCGAGGTGGAGCTAATCCCATAAAACCGATCGTAGTCCGGATCGCAGTCTGCAACTCGACTGCGTGAAGTCGGAATCGCTAGTAATCGCGAATCAGAATGTCGCGGTGAATACGTTCCCGGGCCTTGTACACACCGCCCGTCACACCATGGGAGTGGGTTGCACCAGAAGTAGCTAGTCTAACCTTCGGGAGGACGGTTACCACGGTGTGATTCATGACTGGGGTGAAGTCGTAACAAGGTAGCCGTAGGGGAACCTGCGGCTGGATCACCTCCTTAATCGACGACATCAGCTGCTTCATAAGCTCCCACACGAATTGCTTGATTCATTGAAGAAGACGATAGAAGCAGCTTTAAGCTCCAAGC